>NZ_JBSHFH010000029.1:78674-99403 GCF_053617235.1 Streptomyces sp. NPDC055749
GCGCCGGCCGGGCCCGCGCCGCGGCGTACTCCCGCGGTCGATAACCCGCCGACCACCCAGACGTGCCGTACGTACGGCCACCGGCGCCCCGGGCGGCCCCGTGTTCCAGGCCCGACCGGGACGTGGGGCACGCACGCGCTACTTGAGCCCCGTGCCCGCGATGCCTTCGACGATGCGGCGCTGGAAGAGCAGGAACACCGCGAGCAGGGGGATCGCACCGAGCACGGCCGAGGTCATGACCTGGGCGTACTCGACGCCATAGGTGTTCTGCGTCGAAGCCAGGCCGACCGGCAGTGGCATCATCTGGGGGTCGGTCATGACCAGCAGCGGCCACATGAAGTTGTTCCACGCACCAACGAAGACGAAGATCGTCACCGCCGATATCACCGGTTTCGAGACCGGCATCACGATCTGCCAGTAGACCCGGAACCAGCCGGCACCGTCCGCGCGAGCCGCTTCGACGAGTTCGTCCGGGATGCCGTCGAAGAACTGCTTGAAGACGAAGACGGCGACGACGTTCGGGATCTGAGGCAGGATCACGGCCCAGTAGGTGTTGAGCAGCCCGACCTGCTGCAGCGACAGGAACTGGGGGATCATCAGCACCTGCCCCGGGATCATGATCCCGGCGAGGAGGGCGACGAAAGCGGCGCGGCGGTACCGGAAGCGCGTCTTCGACAGGGCGAAGGCCGCGAGCGAGGCGACCACGAGGGTGAACAGCGTCGTCAGGGTCGCGGTGAAGAAGCTGTTCGCATACCAGTAGGGCATGTTGCCCTCGTCGAAGATGCTCCGGTAAGCGGCGAGGGTCGGGTGGCTGGTGAACCAGCTCGTCGGATCGGTGTTGATCTCCCCGTTCGACCGGACCGAGGTGGAGAACGCCCAGAGCAGCGGTATCAGCCAGAGCAGCGCGAGGGCGATCAGGACACCGAGACCGACCCGGTTGAAAAGCGTCTCCGCGTCGTACCGTTTGTGGGTGGGCGGAGCGGACACCTCCTCCCGTGGCGGTGCGGTGACAGGAGCGGTGGCGGTCATGGTCAGCTCTCCTTTTCGGCGCGGCGGACGAGGGCGAACCAGACGAGCGAGATCGCCAGGATGACCACGAACAGCAGCAGCGAGACCGTTGAGGCGTATCCGATGCGGCCGTCGATGAAGCCGGTGTTGTAGATCATCTGGATCGAGGAGGTGGTGCTGTTGTCGGGGCCGCCGCCGGTCATCATGTAGATCTGGTCGAAGACCTTGAGCGAGGCGATGATCTGCAGCACGGTCACGAGCGTCGTGGTGCGTCCCAGCATCGGCAGGACGACGTGCCGGATCCGCTGCCAGGGGCCTGCCCCGTCCAGCGCAGCCGCCTCGTGCACGTCGCGCGGGATCTCCTGCAGACCGGCCAGGTAGAGCACGAAGTTGAAGCCGATGGTCCACCAGATGGTTGCCGCGGCGATCGAGATCATCGCCCAGTCCGGATCACCCAGCCAGGAGGGCGGCGTATCGACGCCGAACCACGTCACGACGGCCTGCGCGAGCCCGATCTGGTCGGTGAAGATGTACCCGAAGATCAGCGCGACGACCGAGGACGGCAGGACGAAGGGCGCGAAGAACGCGAGCCGGAAGAACCAGCTGCCACGTGCGAAGCGGTCGGCGAGGACCGCCAGCACCAGGGCGAGGACGACGAGCGGGACGGTCGTCAGGATGGTGAACCAGATGGTGTGCCACAGCGCGTCCCAGAATTCGGGGTCGCCGAGCACCTTCGTGTAGTTGGTGAGCCCGGTCCACTCGCCGAGGCCGCTCTTGAGCAGGCTGCCGTTGAAGAATCCGGAGACGAACGTGTAGATCAGCGGGAAGACCAGGAACAGCGCATAGAGGACGGCGAACGGGGCGAGCATGCCCGGCCCGGCCCAGCGGCGCGCGCGGCGGGCTGGAGTGGGAGAAGCGATCGTGGCCACAAGTCGGCCTTTCATCCGAAGGCTGGGTGGATTGGGTGCCGGTCAGAGCGGGGACGGGATGGCCGCGAGCCTTTTCAGTTCGCTGCGTATCTTCACCGCGCCGGCCTTCGGGCTCCGGGCACCGGAGAAGACCGAGGCGACCGTGTCACCGACCTTGTTCTGCAGGGTGCTGCCCGCGCCGCCGTACCAGGCGGCCGGGTCGTAGACCGCGCCTACCGCGGCGTCGGCGTAGTGCGACTGCGGCTCGAGGTTCTTGTACGCCGCGGACTCCTGCACCGGAAGCCAGGCCGGCACGTGCCCGCCCTCGGCCCAGAGCTGGCTGGATCCGAGCAGCGAGGAGGCGAACTCCAGTGACAGGTCGAGGCGCTGCGCCGCGGCAGAGGGCGTCTTGGGCAGGACCAGGGCGTGCGAGTCCGCGAAGCAGGCGTACGGCGCCTCCTTGAAGATGCGCGGCAGCCGCTGCATGTCGAACTCCACGTCGGAGCTGTCCTTCACAGCGAGCACCTGCCATACGCCGTCCATGAGGAAGCCGGCCTTGCCCGAGGTGAACAGAGTGATCGCAGCTGCGCCGTCGACGCTTGGAGGGAGCAGCTTCTCCTCGGTCAGCCGGCGGATATAGGCCAGGGCCTGCTCCGCGGCCGCCATGTCGATCACGACCGTCTTGCCCGCGTCGGTGACGAGGTCGACGCCGCCCAGTTGGCGGTAGAGCGACAGGAAGAGGCGGAACTGCGTGGAAGGGTCCTTCACCGCGGAGATCGAGCCACCCCAGGCGCCGGTCGCCTCCTTGGCCGCCTTCAGGGCGTCGACGAACTCGTCGGGGCCGTCGAGCGAGACCATCTTTCCCTGGGCGTCGAGGAGTCCGGCCTTCTGGACGACGGAAGTGTGGGAGTAGAGGACGAACAAGTGAGTGTCCAGGGGGATGGCGTGCAACGCGCCGTCCAGGTGGGCCTTCTCCCAGGCCGCCGGGCTGAACTTGGCCTCTGTCATGCCGTGCCGGGCGAGGTCTTCGGGGGACAGCCTGCTGAGCAGCCCCGCCTCGGCGAGCATCGGCACCTTCGACAGGTGCGCGACGGCGACCTGTGGCGGGCGCCCGCCGAGGGTCGCGAGCGTCAACTTCGTGTAGTACGGGGTACCCCAGCCGAATGTGGCGGCCTTCAGCGAGGTTCTGGGCTGCTGCTCGCGGTACGCGTTCTCCATGGCGATCATGCGGGCGCCGTCGCCACCGCCGAACGGGTTCCAGAAGTTCAGCCGGGACGGTGGCGGCGCTGCGCCGGTGAAGGCCTGGCCGACGGAGGTGCCGCAGCCGCTGAGCGCGGCCGACGCCGCGCCGGCTGCACCGAGCGCCAGAGCACCACGCAGCAGTCCGCGACGCGAGGGCGATGAAGGGGGAGGGTGCGGCATGCGGTTCCGCATGGGTTGGCGTCCTTCCACAGCAGTGTGTACAACGTGAGAAGCGCTTGGCGTACTAGTCCGGCTGGGTATGCAGGCTAGGGATGTTCCAACGTTGTACTGAGTCGGTGAACCTACGTCAATGGATCGACGGCACACGATTCTTGGGATCGGCTGGGCAGCCGCTCGAAGTGGTCGCCGCCGCAGAGTTGCCCGGCCACCGCGACACCCCCCGACGGTCGCTCGGAACGGACACTGTCCGGGGCTGAGCCGCGGAGTGCTGGGCTCAGATCACGTCCAGCAGCAGGTGGCCACCCACTGAGCGGCGGGTACCGGCGGCTGCCGGGCGAAGGGAGGACGAGAGGCCCATGGCCGCGCGCAGAGTCGCCGCCCCGCGGCGGGCCCGTTCGCCGTCCGCTTCCGCTCCGGGCATCTCCGCCAGAACATCGAGTGTGCGGGCGGTCCAGTACGGCGAGCCCAACCGCTGCCAGATGGCGAGGGACTCCTGGGCAGCCAGCCGCGCATCCTCCGGGCGGTCGTTGTGCAGACGGAGGTCGGCGAGCGTGCGCAGTGTCAGCGCCTCCCCGAAGCGATCGCCGAACCCTCGGTAGGCGGTCAAGCACTCCACGAGCGTGCGCTCGGCGAGCTCGGAATCCCCTCCGAGATCGATGAGGTGGCCGAGCCACTGCCCGACGTGGACCTCACCCACGACGTTGCCCGTCTCGGCGGCAATCCTTTGCGCCTCCTCCAGCCGCTCCTGCGCGACCCCGAGCCGACCGCCGGCCAGCTCCACCAGCCCCAGGCAGCGCAACGCCGAATACTCGCCGGCCCGGTAGCCCGTGGCGGCGGCGATCGCCAGGGAGCGTTCGAACTCCACCCGGGCTTCACCACTCATCCCGCGCTCCAGATACACGGTGCCGAGCGCGCACCCCGCGTACGACTGCGCCCACGCGTTCCTCGTGACACGAGCACTCTCTATGGCCTGCTCAAGGCAGGCGATCGCCTCGCCGTGCCGGCCGCGCAGCCGCAACAGGACGCCGAGCCCCGCCCCTGCCTCGGCCTCTCCCGGGTCGCGGCGGCCGTGCAGCCGGTACGCGCGCAGAGAGAGCCGGAAGCAGGCGATCGCCTCGGTGTAGCGGTCCTGGACCGTGTTGACTTCGCCGAGGCCCCGCTGCATGGCGGCCTCGCCGCGGAGGTCACCGGCGCGGCGGACGGCGGCCAGCGCCGTTTCGTGCGTCGTGCGCCACTCGTGGTTGCGGGCGGCGGACTCGAAGTACCCGGCGAGGCCCGCCGCCAGCCGCCAGGCCGTACCTGGGTCCGCCTGCCCGACGAGGCGGGAGACCGTGCGGTACTCGGCCTCCAGCCAGGAGAGTGGCCGCGGTCCGGCCCATGAAGGGCCTGGGCCGGCCGGAAGTCCGGCTGCTTCCGAGACGATTCCCCGGGCCGCCCGCTGCGACGCTCGCAAGTAGGCCGCGCAGACCCGGTCCACCGCTTCGGCCTTCTCGTGTGGCGTCTCGTTCGAGGCCGACAGCTCCCGGGCGAACAGCCGCGCGAGCTCATGCATGCGAAAGCGTGGCGCGCCCGGCGTTCCCTCCACCGTGTGTATCTCCAACAGCCCCTGCTCGATAAGAGCGTCCGTCACGCTGTCGGCCTCGCCGCCCGATGCCCCGAGCAGCACACGCACCACCCACGACGGCACGGAGTCCGCGTTGAGCACCCCCAGGAGCCGGAAGGCGCGCCGGGCCCGCGGGCTGAGCGCCCGGTATCCGATGCCCAGGGCGGACCGCAGGTCCAGATCTCCGGCCACCAGTTCGTCGAGGCGCCGCCCCTCGTCGGCGAGCGTGTCGGCCAGCCGCAGCGGCGTGAGGTGGGGGCGGCCGGCCAGTCGGACACCCGCGATGCGAACAGCCAAGGGGAGATTGCCGCACTGACGCGTGAGCCGGGCCGCCGCTCTGGGGGCCCGCTGCACACGGTCGTCGCCTGTGGCGTGGGCAAGCAGAGTGCGGGCCTCGTTGTCGTCGAACAGATTCAGCGGGATGCGCAACGCGCCCTCGACGCCGGCAAGTCTGCCGCGGCTGGTGATGAGGACCGCACCGCTGCCGGTGCCGGGCAACAACGGGCGGACCTGCTGTGCGTCGGCGGCATTGTCGAGGACGACCAGGATTCTGCGATCGGCCAGTTCGCTTCGGTAGCGGCTCGCCAGGGCGTCCAGGCGAGATGGCAGGGAGGCGCGGGGTACGCCGAGGGTTTGGAGCACAGTGGCGAGTACGTCACCGGGCCTTGCCCGGCCCGATGAGCCGGCCCGTAGATCCGCGTACAACTGTCCGTCGGCGAAGGCGTCGCGGAGCGCATGGGCGGCGTGTACGGCGAACGAGCTCTTGCCGACACCGGCCAGGCCGGTGATGACCACTACACGAGGCGTCCGCGCCACCCGCCCCGGAAGGTCGGCCGGCCGCTCCGGCTCGTCGCCGAGCCCGCCGAGCACGCGGTTCAGCTCTCTGTCGCGCCCCACGAAGTGCGCGATATCCGGCGGCAGTTCACACATAATGGAACGCCGGGGCTGCTCGGGCGTGGCCAGGACCAGCCGGTGGACATCGCGCAGGCCGGCGCCGGGCTCCACGCCGAGTTCGTCGCGTAACACGGTGCGGGCTGCCGCGTAGGCGCGGAGCGCCTCCGACCGCTCGCCGGACAGATGCAGTGCGTGGACGAGCCTGGCCCACAAGGCTTCCCTGAGAGGGTGTTCGGTCACCAGGCGGTCGAGCTCCGCAGCCAGTTCGCGGTAACTGCCCGTGGCGAGTCTGGCATCGGCGAGGTCCTGCCAGGCTGTCAGCCGGGCCTCCTCCAACCGGGAGATCTCGGTAGCCACACTGCGGCCGGGCGGTACGTCGGCGAACGCTTCGCCACGCCACAGCGCGAGCCCCTCGGTCAGGGTGACCACGGCTTCCCCGGGCCTCCCCTTCGCCAGCGCGGCCCGGCCCAGCCCCGCGAGGGAGGCGAACCGCTCGGCATCGAGTTCCCCCGGCTCCACGCACAGTTCGTACCCGCTGTGACGGGTACGAAGAGGGCTCTGCCCGCCGCCGAGGCCCTGGCGGAGGCGGTGGATGTACACCTGCAGCGACTTCGTCGCCGACTCGGGAGGCCGGTCGCCCCAGAGCTCGTACACGAGGGCGTCCGCCGACACGAAGCGGTTGGCGTGGACCAGCAGGCAAGCAAGGAGGGCGCGTTGCTTCGCGGCACCGGGCGCACGCCACTGAACACCGTCGAAGACATCGATCCGGCCAAGGATCCGATAACGGATCACACCCCATCACATCCCTGTGGTCATGGGCGGAGCGCGTGTCAGTGGCCCGGCCTCCCGACGCTCCGAGAACGGCAAGTGCATGTCAAGCAGGAGCGCAACCGCGGCGCAACCGACGCGCAACCACGATTCCGTACACAGTGCACTGCAGTCCCCCTGTTCCTCGCAACCCACAGAGGAGACCGTTGATGCGACTTCGTCCGTTCCGAGGCAGACGAGGGTGGGCCACAGCAGTGACCGCCCTGCTCATGGTGTTGGGAACCGTCACCACGGGGCCGGCTCAGGCCTCCCCGGCCCAGGGGAAGAGCGACACACGCACCGTGACGTACCAGGGCTACCGGCTGAAGGTCCCGGCCACCTGGCACGTGGTCGATCTCGCGGAACAGCCCGACGCGTGCATACGTTTCGACCATCCCGCCGTCTACCTCGGCCACCCGGGAGACTCGTCGGCCTGCCCGACCGGCCTGGTGGGACGTACCCAGGGTCTGATCGTCGAACCCCTCGCCACCCTGGATGCCGGCCGCACCACTTCCTCAACGGCTCGCGCAGCCGAAGGCTCCGCCGTCGCGCCCCGGCCCCTGACCCGCAACGGGGAGATCCAGGTCGCCATCGAAAGCGCGGGTGTCCTCGTCACCGCGGCCCACACCGACGCCACCGAAGCTTCCGTACGCAAGGTTCTCGGCACCGCCACCCTGACCGCCGACGCGCATCCCGTCGCGCTCGCCACGGCACGTGTGGGTGCGGCCGGAGTGGCCGCCGCGGCGGGTCCGCAGCCAGGTGATTTCACCGGCAAGGGTTTCGACGCGTGTGCCGCCCCGTCGCAGTCGACGATGGACAGCTGGCTGGCCAACTCCCCTTACCGGGCCGTCGGTGTCTACATCAGCGGCCAGACCCGCGCCTGCGGGCAGCCCAATCTCACCGCGAGCTGGGTCAGCAATCAGACGGCCAAAGGCTGGCACCTGATCCCGATCGAAGTCGGCAGACAGGCACCCTGCTCCGCCTTCTCCAACAAGATGTCCTCCGACCCGGCCACCGCACGTTCGCAGGGCGCGAGCGCCGCCAACAGCTCGGTGTCCGCCGCCCAGTCGCTCGGCATTCCGGCCGGCAGCGCGATCTACAACGACATCGAGGGCTATGCCTCCAACGCCTCCTGCAAGGCGGCGGTGCTCTCCTACCTCTCGGGCTGGACCGAGGCGCTGCACGCGAGCGGGTATCTCTCGGGCGTCTACTCCAGCGCCTCGTCCGGCATCCGTGACGCGGCGGCCGAGTACAACAACCCCGCCTACACCCGGGTGGACCACATCTGGTTCGCCTGGTGGAACAACGCGGCCGACACCAACACCGGCAGCTACGCACCGGCTTCGGCCTGGCCGGACCACCAACGCATCCACCAGTACGCCGGTGAGGTCAGCGAGACCTGGGGCGGCGCCACGGTGAACATCGACCGCAACTACCTCGACGTCGGCCTGGGGAGCCCCCAGGCGTCCAGGTACTGGGTCGACACCTACGCCGACGCCCCGGTCTTCGCCTCCGCGACCAGCACCACCGAGACCGGGACCCTGCGCAAGGGCACCAACTACGTGTACTGCAAGGTCTGGGGACGGATGATCGGCAACGCCACCTCGTACAACCACTGGTGGCTGCGCACCGATCCGGACGTCGGACCCGCGAATCAGTACGTGTCCGCGTACTACCTCTCGCGCTGGGGCAACGACGAGGCGAAGGACAACAGCGGAAACGTCATCCCCGACTGCTGACCCTGCACCCCTCATGTCCGTTCGAGGGGGCGCGATCGCCCCCGACCGCCTGAACCTCTCCGAGGAGATCCCACCATGCACCTGAGACGTCTCCCAGCCCTCGTCGCCGCGGCACTGGCCGGCCTCGTTGCCGTCCTGATAGCCCCGCTTCCCGCCGGAGCGGCCGCGAGCCTCGCAGCCCCCAACTTCAAGGCTCCCTACGCCTGCGGCCAGAAATGGACGTTCAGTCACCACTCCGCCGAGGTCCGGCGTGCCCTCGACTTCGTCCGGGCGGACGGCGGGACGACCAACGGCTCTCCGGTCCTGGCGTCCGCCTCGGGGACCGCCACCCGGTACTCCCAGCCGAGCGGCGCCGGTAACTACATAGCCATCGACCACGGCGGCGGCTGGAAGACCTACTACTTCCACCTGTTGGCGTACTCCGTGCCCAGCGGCGCGCAGGTCGCCCAGGGCCAGCAGATCGGAACCACCGGCAGCACCGGCAACTCCAGCGGCCCGCACATCCACTACGAGCAGCTCCTCAACGGTGTGGGCCAGGACATCCGGATCAACGGTGCCGCCCTGCCCTACCCCTCCTCGTACAACCAGTCGTTCCTCACCAGCGACAACGGGTGCGGCGGCGGCACACCGTTCCGCACCTACGGCAGCGGCGTCAACGTCCGGGCCGACGCCTACACGAGCTCTCCGGTGGTCACGACCCTGTCCGGTCCCACGGATGTCGTGGTCGTCTGCCAGAAGCAGGGCGACACCGTGACCGCGGAGGGCATCACCAACAACTGGTGGAGCAAGCTGCGCGATCAGAACGGCTTCATGACGAACATCTACATCAACCACCCGGACGCCAAGCTGCCTGGCGTGCCAATCTGCTGATCCCTGGAGCCCCGGTCCACGGCGGGACCCATTGAAGTCGCCGCCTACTCGTCGGCCAGTTGAGCACGCCGTCGCGCGGCGGCGGCCACCACCAGCTCCACGACCCGTGGATCCTCCAGATCCCGCGGGTCGTGGAGTTTGACGTGCCGGGCCTTCTTGCCCGTGCCGGTGAGCAGCCCGGATGGATCATGAGCGGCCAGCTCGACGCCCTCGCCGAACTGCAGGTTCACGTGCCCGGAGTGCAGGATGAGGCCCGCCGCAATGCCCTTGTACGTGCCGGGCGCGAAGGTGAAAGCGAGCAGCCGAGCCGATACGTCGACCTCTTCGACAGCATCGGGAACCGCTTCCCGCACCACCTCGCGCGCCCGCCGCGCGATCGCGGCCACTTCGGCACCCGCCGCATCGAGCAGCGTCTCCCACACCTCGGGCCCTGGTTTCGTCATGGCTTCCACAGTACGAGGGAATGGGGCGTTTCTCGCGAGTTCGCGGCGCGCCGGACAGCAGCGGCGGCTACTTCACCGCGCCGGCCGTGACGCCGCGGGTGAGGGAGCGTTGGAAGAGCAGGAAGAAGACGATCATCGGGATGATGCCGAGCAGGGCGGCGGCGCTCATGGCGGTGGGGTCACTGGTGTACTGGCCCTGCATGACGGACAGACCGAGGGGCACGGTCTGGTTCTCGTTGGAGATGAGCAGAACGAGCGGGTAGAGGAACTCGTTCCAGCTCCAGACGAAGAAGAAGACGCACAGGACGGACAGGGTGGGCCAGCTCATCGGGAGGACGATGCGCCACAGGATCGTCCAGCGCCCGGCGCCGTCCATGGAGGCGGCCTCGATGAGTTCGCGGGGGAAGCCGCTGAAGACGGAGGAGAGCAGGTAGGTGCCGAACGCGCTGTAGGTGATGCCGACGAGGAGGGTGTAGCCCAGCTTCCCGTCGTACAGACCCATCTCCTTGAAAAGGTAGTAGACGGGGTAGAGCAGGCCCTCCTGAGGCACGACGTTGAGGCCGAGGAAGAAGATGAGGAAGGCGGTGCGCCGGCGCATGCGGCCGATACCGAGTGCGTACGCGTTGAACAGGGCGAGCACGACGGCGATGAGGACGACGCCGAGGCTCGTCTCGACGCTGTTGAGGAGCTTCTGGGTGAAGTCGACGCGCTCCCAGACCTCCCCGATGATGCTCCAGTTCCATTCGGTGGGCCAGGACAGTGCGCCGTGGGCACGGTAGTCCGCCGTGGTCTTGAACGAGTTGACCAGGATGATCAGGAACGGGGCGAGGAAGACCAGGGTGAACGCGGTGACCGAGGCGACGACGGCATAGGAGCCGAGGGTGCGCCGTGATCCGTCCGCCCGGCGCGTCCCGGCGCGCGCAGCCGTGGGCGGGGGCTTTGGTGCGGCGGCGGACTTTACGACGGTCTCGGATGCGGTGGTGGGGCTGGTGTCGGTGCTCATCTCAACCGTCCTCCCGGGCCTGCCGGGTCAGCATCGCGGCGGCGATGATCAGCACGAGCAGGGTCATGGTGCTGGAGATCGCCGAGCCGTAGCCGACATCGGCGCGTTCGAAGAAGTTCTGGTACGCGAAGTACGAAGGGACCAGCGTCGCGTTGCCGGGCCCGCCGCCGGTCAGAACGAAGATCTGGGCGAAGACCTTCAGGCCGGCGATGGTGGTGGTGACGAGCACGACGTAGACCTCGGGGCGCAGGATGGGCACGGTGATGCGCGTGAACCGCTGCCACCAGGTGGCGCCGTCCAGGCTCGCCGCCTCGTACAACTCGGGGTCGACGCGCTGCAGTCCGGACATGAAGAGCACGAGCGGATATCCGAGCTGCATCCAGACCAGGACGGCCAGGACGCTCCACAGGGCGAGGTCCGGATCGCCCAGCCAATTGTGGGCGAGCGATGACAGACCGACGGTGTCCAGGAGGCTGTTGACTGCGCCTTCGGGGGCGAGTATCCAGCCCCACATCAGGCCGGTGACGGCCACGGGGATGACCTGGGGCAGGTAGAGGCCGGAGCGCAGGGCGGTCGCGACACCGTCGCCGTGCTTCTTGCCGACGTAATCGAAGAGCAGCGCCGCCAGGAAGAGGCCGAGCAGCGTGGGTATGACGGCCATGCCGATGATGACGAAGCCGATGTTGCGGAAGGAGGCCCAGAAGTCGGCGTCGCCGAGCAGCCGGGTGTAGTTGTCCAGGCCGGTGAAGACGGGAGTGCCGACGCCCTGCCATGAGGTGAAGCTGTAGGCGAAGGTCATCGCGAGCGGGACTACCAGGAAGAGCAGGCTCAGCAGCAGACCAGGCGCGAGGTAGGGGGCATAGCCCAGGCCGTGGGGGCGCGGCCTGCGGTTGGTATTCACGGGTGCTCCTTGGTGGGCGGGAGGGCGGCCGGGACGGATCGGGCCGCCCTTCCAGGAACGGCGCAACGGGTCCGGGCCGTCAGCGCCGGGTGTCGAGGTGCTTGGTGTACGGCGCTTCGATCTCGCCGAGGACGGACTTGGTGTCGGCACCGTTCATCAGGTTCTGCGTGGCGGAGACGAACGTGTCGTAGTAGCCGGGCACCGGCCAGTCCGGGTAGAAGGCCAGTCCGTCGCGGTCCTGGTAGGCGCTGAAGGCGTCGATGAGCTGACGAGCCTTGGGATCCTTGATCTCCTCCGGCTCGGCCGCCAGTGGGACGCTCCCCTCGTCACCGATGAGCTTCTGGATCTTCGGCGACATGGTGATGTCGATGAAGTCCTCGGCGAGCTTCTTGTTCTTCGCCTTGGTGGGTATGACCCACTGGTTGCCGCCGGAGCCGAGGGTCTTCTCGCTGCCCGGGTACGGGGCGGTGCTCCAGCTGAAGTCCTTGGCGTCGGTCTTCAGTCCGCCGAGCCACCAGTTGCCGCTGACCATGATCGGCCGCTTCTGGGAGACGAACTGCTCGCCCATGTCGGCGCCCTTGACGCCGACGTCCTTCTTCTCGAAGTAGCCCTTGTCCAGCCACTTCTTGTACGTGTCGACCGCGTAGGTCCACTCCGGGCCGTTGAAGTCGACCTCGCCCTGGTACTGCTGGTAGTTCTTGACCCAGGTGTCGTCGGCCTTGGACAGGGCCAGCAGGTAGAGCCAGTGCGAGGCGGGGTACTCGTTGCCGGCGTTGGCCAGCGGTGTGACGCCCGCCTTCTTGAACTTCGCCAGCGCGGCCTCGAAGGTCGCGAAGGACGTGGGCTTGTCGACCTTGTACTTCTTGAAGAGATCGTCGTTGTAGTACGCGAGGACGAACTCACCGTAGTTGGGGATGCCGTACCACTTGTCGCCGCCCATCTCGCCCTTGGCGTCGTAGCGAGCGGTGACGGAGGCGCTCTCGCCGATCTTTTCCGTCCAGCCGCGCTTCTCGGCTACGGCGGTCAGGTCGGTGAGCAGACCCTGCTTCGCGAGGAGCCCCGTGGTGGCATTGCCCTTGTTGTACTCCAGGACGTCCGGTGCCTTGTCGGAATTGAGGACCATCCCGGCGTTCTGCTGGATCTGCTCGAAGGCCTTCCGCTCGAAGACGACCTCCACCCCGGGGTGGGTCTCCTCGAACTCCTCGATCGCGGCAGCCCACGCCTTGTCGAGAGCCCCGTCCTTCTCCTCGTAATGCCACAGGCGCAGGGTCTTGCCGTCCTCGGCGGCGACCTCGGAGCCGCCACACGCGGTCAGCGGCGCGAGCAGGGCGAGACACGCGGTGGCCAGCAGCACGGCACGGGGCCTTCTTCGGGTGAGCTTCATGAGAGTTGTCCTCCGAGTGCATTGAGGGTGAGTTGAGGGGGTGTGGGCTGGGAAAGTCAGCTGCTGCGGCGACGGTGCACGCGTGCTTCCCGCGGCTGCAGCGTGTGCCGTGCGGTGAGGGGTTCGGTGGCCTCGACATTGGCGATGAGGACTTCGGTGCCGGCCCAGACTTCCGGGAGTTCGACCACGACCCGGTCGCCGGTGAAGTTCGCCACGACGAGCAGTTCGGTGCCCGTCTCCGCCTCCTGGCGGGTGAAGGCGTAGACCTGCTCGTCGTCGGGGTGGAGAAGGTGGAAGTCCCCGTGGACGACGGCGGATTCGCTGTGCCGGATGGCGATGAGCCGCCGGTAGTAGTGGAAGACCGAGCCCGAGTCGGCGAGTTGAGCTTCCGCGTTGACGGTGTGGTAGTCGGGGTTGACCGTGATCCACGGAGTGCCGGTGGTGAAGCCCGCGTGCTCGGTCGTGTCCCACTGCACCGGGGTACGGGCGTTGTCCCGGCCGACGGCCCGCAGTGCGGACAGGATCTCGGCCTCGTCAGCGCCGGCGTCCAGCCGCTCGCGGTAGTGGTTGAGCGACTCGATGTCGCGGAAGTCCTCGATCGAGGCGAACGGGGAGTTGACCATGCCCAGTTCCTCGCCCTGGTAGACGTAGGGCGTTCCTCGGTGCATGTGGAGGACGGTGGCGAGCATCGTCGCTGAGCGCGCGCGGTGGGCGGGGCTGTCGTCGCCGAACCGCGAGACGGCACGCGGCTGGTCGTGGTTGCTCCAGTAGAGGCTGTTCCAGCCGGTGTCGGCCAGCCCGACCTGCCAGCGGCCGAGGCTCGCCTTGAGGTCGGTCAGCCTGAGTGGGCGGGGGTCGAACTTGCCGCCGGGGCCGTGATCCAGGCCGACGTGCTCGAATTGGAAGACCATGTCGAGTTCACGACGCGCCGGGTCGGTGAAAAGCCTGGCCTCCTCGACCGTGACACCGGGCATCTCCCCGACGGCGAGGAGACGGCGCGGGTTGTCGGCGAAAACCTCGCGGTGCATCTCCGCCAGGTACTCGTGGATGCGGGGGCCGCAGATGTAGTACGGGTCGCCCTTGCCGAACCGGGCACCTTCCGGGATGAGTCCGTCGGGCAGCGCGGGGTCCTTGGACACGAAGTTGATGACGTCCATGCGGAAGCCGTCGATACCGCGGGCCAGCCACCAGCGCATCATCGCGTGGACGGCATGGCGCACCTCCGGGTTCTCCCAGTTGAGGTCCGGCTGCTTGCGGGAGAAGACGTGCAGGTAGTACTCGCGGCTCGCCTCGTCGTACTCCCAGGCCGAACCCGAGAACCATGAACCCCAGTTGTTCGGCTCGGCGCCCGGAGCACCCGGCTCCATGCCCTCTCGGGCAGGGCGCCAGATGTACCAGTCCCGCTTCGAGCCGCTCCTGCCGCCGTCGCGGGACTCGGTGAACCAAGGGTGCTCGTCGGAGGTGTGGTTGACCACCAAGTCCATGATCAACTTCATGTCACGCTCGTGGACGGCCGCCACAAGCCGGTCGAAGTCCTCAAGGGTGCCGAAGAGCGGGTCGATGTCCTGGTAGTCGCTGATGTCGTAGCCGTTGTCGTCGTGCGGGGACGGACAGACCGGGGAGAGCCACAGCACGTCCACGCCCAGCTGGGAGAGGTGGTCCAGCCGTTCGATGATGCCCTGCAGATCTCCGATTCCGTCTGCGTCGGAGTCGGCGAAACTGCGTGGGTAGATCTGGTAGACCACCGCGCTCTTCCACCAGGCGGGGGCGGTGACGTCGTCGTTCAGGTGCACGTGGGGACCTCGGGAGATGGCGGAGTCGGGCGGGTGCCGGATGCCGGCCGAGCGGTTCGGGGCCGTTGCCGGCAGGCGGGTATGCGGCGCCGACGGATGGCCGGCGCGGCGTCAGTGGACTGCGGCGCCGACGGCCTCGCGGATGGCGAGGGACGCGGCTCCGCGGGCCCACACGTCGTGCTGGGCGGGATCGACATGGACGGTGCAGTCGCGCGCGGCGTCCGAGAACGCGTGCGCCTTGAGCGCGGTGGTCATTGCGGGTCCGAACAGGTCGTGGGCGACCGCTCCTTCACCGGCGATGATGATCTTCTGGAGATTGAGGATGTTGAGCAGTCCGGCCAGCCCCATTCCCAGCGCGGCGCCGGATTCGGCGAACGCGGCGGCGGCGACGGCGCGAGGGCCCGCCGAGTTGCCCCGCGCCATGGCGATGGCGTCGGCGATGGTCGCGCAGTCGGGCATCCCGGCGTCGCTGATGTGCCGGAGCACCGCCCGATCCCCGGCGAGGGCCTCCAGGCATCCGCGGCTTCCGCAGCTGCACATGGGTCCAGCCGGGTCCAGGGGCAGGTGGCCGAGCTCACCGGCCAGACCGCTGACCCCGGAGAACAGCTCGCCGTTCAGCAGGAGGCCACATCCGATGCCGGGCCCGACGGTGACTACGGCGAAGGAGTCGACGTCCCGCCCTTCGCCGAACCAGCGCTCCGCCACCGCAAGGGTGTTGACGTCATTGTTCACGACCACCGGAAGCCCGGTCGCGGCCGAGAGCGGCCCCGCCACGTCGACCTGCTGCCAGTCGAGTATGGCCGAGTAGCGGCAGATCCCCGTGGCCGAGTCGACGTGTCCGCCGACCCCCACGCCGATGCCCAGTACGCGCTCCCGGGCCCCGGGCACCTCATCGAGGAGCCGGTGGGTCAGGGCCGCGGCGGCGGCAAGCGCCACCTGCGGACGGCAGTCGTCGATGGGTTCCTCGGCCCGTACCAGGATCTGCGCGGCCATGTCGGTGACCACACCGGAGACCTGGCCGGGGCCGATCTTGACCCCGACCGCGACGTGCTTCTCGGCGTTGACCTCCAGCATGCGCTGGGGGCGTCCCCGTCCCTGGGGCGGCGCGTCGGTCTCCCTCAAGTAGTCATGCTCCAGCAGCGGTGGCAGCAGCCGGGTTACCGTCGAGGGCGCCAGGCCCATCCGCTGGGACAGACCGGTCCGCGAGAGGGGGCCCGCGGTCAACACCAGCGCGAAGATCTCTGCTCGTGTCCGCTCCCCGATCAGGTCCTGCACCGCGATGCTCGTCCGTGCCATGGTCCGGACGCTCCTTTCCGTGCGCGTAATCCCTGTGCCGTACGTCAGAGGGTCAGTTCGATGTAGTTGAGATTGATGGCGCCGGAATCGGTGCCGGTCCGGCCGATGGAGATCAGATTGACCCCGGCGGCCAGCTGGACGTTGCCGGTGGCCGTTCCCCAGGTGTCCCAGTTGGCCAGCCTCGGGAACGACACCTGAAACGGACCACTCACCTGGGTCCGGTCCTCCCTCTGCACGGACACTGTCATGGTGCTGGCGCTCGCGAGCCCGTTCGCGTACCGGTAGCCGATGGAGTAGGTGCCGGCGGACGGCGCCTGCACGGCGAAGGTCACCGTCGGGCCTTCACTGCCGGCCTCCAGCTTGTCGACGAAGCCCATGCCCGCGTAGCCGGCGTGGTTGTTGTTGAAGTTGGCGCCGCCGCCCCAGGCGGCGAAGGCGGCGTGGTAGCGCTTCGTAGCCGTCTGCGGGACGACCCTCACCAGCTGCGAGGCGTGCGGGACGAGCGCCGTGGAGATGCTGGTCCTCGACCCGAGGTCGGTGCGTGTCCACAGGTCGCGGACGGTCGCCGCACCGGAGATGCCGAGGTGCCCGGCGAAATCGATCGTCTTGGTGACGGTGTTGGTGTCGTTCCGGTTGAACAGGCCCACCACCCAGGAGCCGTCCGGCAGCTGACCGGCCCAGCGCTCGGTGTCCCGGCTGCCGGGGTCGGTCGCGTAGGAGTTGCCGTTGTAGAACACGGGCTTGCCGACCAGGCCCTTGTTGTGGACGTCGAGGACCTCGGGGTTGGTGTAGAAGGACGCGTGCGTGCCGATGTCGCTGTGCAGGTCGGCGCTGGCGATCGGCGAGCCGGCGACCGTCATCAGGTTGATGGCCGTGCGGCGCTCGTGGTCGCTGGCGAACCTGCTCATCATCAGGAAGTCGCCGTCGAGGATGAGCTGGCCGCGACCGGAGCGGTGGGCCCAGCCGGTGAAGCCGGAGAACGGGTTGTACCAGTTCGGCCAGGCGTCCTGGTGGCTTTGCCGGCCGCCGCTGAGCTGGCCCCAACCGCCTTGGAACGCATCGGCGTTGATGCGCACCATGTCGCCGTACTTGAGCTCGCTCCTGGCGTTGTTGAACAGATGTGGCATGACCAGGGACAGCTCGATGCCGTCTCCGGCGGCCTCGTGCATCCAGCGCAGCACCGTCTCGTAGTGAGCGCTGCCGTGGCTGTTCCCGACGTTGCCGACACTCGCGTCCGTGCCTGTCTCGTACCAGGACAGGAAGTCCACGCGCAGGTAGGGAACGCCCAGGTTCTTGAAGTAGTTGACGTAGCCCTGGATGTACTCCTTGGCGCCGGGCTTCGTCACGTCCACCCAGTACAGGGTGTCGCCGCCGATACCCTTGGCGAAGAAGTCGCCGGGGGCGACGATGTCGGCGATCCGTACGTCCGGGCGGCCGACCACGGTCTTGGTGGTGTCGGCGACCGCGGCCTTGTGGACCCAGAACGGGTTGTAGTAGACGCCGAGGGTCATGCCGCGGTCGCCCAAATAGTCCACCCAGTAGGCCCAGTCGTGCTGCCAACTGTCGTTGTAACTGGTGACGTAGCCGTTGGCGTTGGTCCTGGAAGAGCCCTCGATCCAGCCGTCGGTGCAGGCCATTCGGTAGCCGTGCGGGGCGAGCTCGGTGGACAGCCAGTCGATGTTGGACTTCCACTCCGCCTCTGGAATGGGAGCGTTGTTCGGGAACGCCCAGCCGTAGATGTTCCAGTACAGAGGGCCTGCGCCGCGCCGCGTGTGGACGCTGTTGCGGCTGGTGACCGGGAGAGCGGTGGCCGCCGCGAACGCGGAAGGTGCGGAGCCGAGGGTCGTTCCGGCCGCCGCCACTGCTCCGATAGCCGCTATGAGGGTTCGCCGAGAGATCGCCATACCTGGGCTCCAACCTTGAGGGCAGGGGCTCCGTCGCCCTGCTCGCCTGCTGTTACCTGCGGATGCCGGGAGTGTGTCGGAGTTGTTTTAAGTGCGTCAAGCAAAAAAATACGGCGTTACCTGATTGAGACCAGCGCCGAATCCTCGAACGGCCAAGTGGCGTCACTGGGCGCATTGGCCGTGTAGCGATAGGCAACTCTCGGCGTCGCTCGCCGTCACCTCGCGGGGTTTCACTGATCACGGCCTGCCGTTCACATCCGTCATTTACGTGCATGACGCAAGAAAGGGCGCGCGGTGGCGGGCAACCACGACAGGCAGGCCGGAGGGAGGCCTGGCTTCAGGGGTGGGGCGGGCGGCCCGAGGGCTACTGAGCCAATTCCAACCTCAGGTTGAGGCGCGGTGAAGGACGGAGTCCGCGTCGACGAGTCCCGGCTCGCGGGTCAGTACGAGCCCGAGCGCGTCGGCCTTGCCGGGCGGCAGCGCCCTGGCGGGGCGGCTCGGCATCCAGCCGAACTCGTCGGCGGCTGCCAGGATGCGCGCCTTGGTCTCTTCGGACAGCCCGGGGACGTCGTGGTGTCATGCTCCGTTGCCGGCCGGCTGAACCAATCCAGCCTCGTAGGCGAAGATGACCGCCTGGGCCCGGTCACGGGCGTTCAGTTTGGCCATGGCCCGATAGAGGTGCGTCTTGGCGGTATGAGGAGTGACGAACAGCTGGCCGGCGACCTCGTCGTTGGAGAGGCCCTTCGCCACCAGGGTGACGACTTCACGCTCACGGGGCGTGAGCCGGTCGAGCAAGCCGACCGCCTCTGGCGCCGGGGGTGACGGGGCCAGGAACTGGGAGATGAGCGCTTTGGTCGCGTCGGGAGACAGCAGCGCGTCGCCCCGCGCGACCACTCGGATCGCGTGGAGGAGCTCATCAGGATCTGCGCCCTTGCCAAGGAATCCGCCTGCACCTGCGCGCAACGCCTCCGCGACGTACTCGTCGTTCACGAAGGTTGTCAGAACGAGTACGTGGACGTGCGACAGGCTCTCGTCCGCCGTGATCATCTGGGTGGCGGCGAGGCCATCCATATCCGGCATCCGGATGTCCATCACCACAAGGTCCGGGCGGGCGCTGCGGGTCATGGCGACTGCCTCGCGTCCGCTTCCCGCTTCGCCCACCACCACCATGTCCGGGGCGGAGTCCACCAGGAGTTTGAAGGTGCCGCGCAGCAGCGCCTGGTCGTCTGCAAGGAGTACCCGGATCGTCACCGTCAGCCTTTCCGGAAGCTACGCGAGGGAGGGAATTCGAGGTCGCGGAAGCCGTCCTCGCCATGGCGGCCCGCATGCGGGTGCCGCCGACGGCTGGGCCCGATCGGACCTACCGTTCATGCTGTGTCCCATTCTGCTCTCTCCTGCGGGTATCGCGGCCCTCCTGGGCTTGTGTGCGGACCGGATCGATACGGGGTGTGGCGCATGGTGGGCAGGACCTTCATGACCGACCATTTCGGCCGTAGTGCAGCGGCAGCTCGGCAATGACACGGAAGCCTCCGGTCGGCTGCGCACCGGCAGTCAGGGTGCCGCCGGCCGCCTTGGCCCGCTCGCGCATCCCGATCATTCCGTGGCCCGCTCTCGGCAGCGCCCCCGAATCGGGCAGCGCTTGAATCCCGCGCACGCCGCGGCCGTCGTCGGTGATCGTGACCCGCAGAGTGTCGGTTCGGAAGTCGAGGACCACCTGCGCAGTGGCCGGCCTCGCGTGCTTGTGGGTGTTGGTCAACGCCTCTTGGATGATCCGGTACGCCGTCACCTCAGTCATCGGCAAGAGCTCGGCCCAGTCCCCGGCCACCGAGAGTTCAACAGGCAGACCGGCGTGCCGGAACGAGTCGAACAGCGCTTCCAGGCCGGCCAGTGTGGGGGCAGGTACCTTGGCGAGTTGGTCCGGTTCGTTGCCGACCCGCAGCAGTCCCACGGTGGCACGCAGTTCGTCCAGGGCGGCACGACTGGTGTCGCGGATGCGTTCCAGCGCCTGGTACGCGTGCTCGGGGTTGGTCCGCATCAGGTGGTGAGCGACGCCGGCCTGCGCGTTGACCAAGGTGATGTGGTGCGCCACCACGTCATGCAGTTCACGGGCGATCCGGACGCGTTCCTCGGTGACCTGACGCTGCGCCTCCTCCTCGCGGGTGCGCTCCGCGCGGTCGGCCCGCTCCACCGCTGCGTCGATCAGCTCGCGGCGACTGCGGGTGGCGTCTCCCAGAGCGACAGCCAGCAAGGTGAAGGCGATGCGGCCGAGCAGTTCCGGATGCCGTTCCCCGCCGGGAGCGGAGACCCCGCCCGCGATGGTGAAGCCGGCGGCGGCGAGCGCCCCGGCATACCAGGCGGTACGCCGGTCGGTGCGCAGGGCGAACGCGTACAGGGCGAACGCGGTGGCGAGGGGCGGCGGTCCGCTCAGCGGGAAGAGGACGATACGGGTGATGTCCAGTGCCGCGGTCGCCACCACGACGGGGAGCGGCCGGCGGCTGAGGACGACCAGCGGCACACAGGACAGGGCGAGCAGCACGATCGGCCCGGAGGACGCCGTATGCCACTGGCCTGAGGCCAGCGACGTCAGCGGGCCCGCCAGCAGGAAGCAGACGACGGCTACCGTGACATCCCGCAGTGCGGGCCGGTCCCGCAGTCGGCGACGGGCCGAGTCGATCATGTGCACTCCTTGAGGGTACGCAGGCGAGGCGAGGCGCGGAAGGACGGTCGGAGCCGGACCGGTGCACGCACCGGTCC
>NZ_JBSHFH010000030.1:0-96163 GCF_053617235.1 Streptomyces sp. NPDC055749
GCCCCGCTCTCCGTGAGGAGAGCGGGGCGGACCCTTTGCCGTATGGGTGGCACCGCCATGCAGCACCCACAAGGCGTTCAGGGGTTATCCGAAGCGGCCGGAGATGTAGTCCTCGGTGGCCTGGACCGACGGGTTGGAGAAGATCCGTTCCGTCTCGTCTATCTCGATGAGGCGGCCGGGCTTGCCCACCGCCGAGAGGTTGAAGAACGCCGTACGGTCCGAGACACGGGCCGCCTGCTGCATGTTGTGCGTCACGATGACGATCGTGAAGCGCTCCTTCAGCTCACCGATCAGGTCCTCGATCGCGAGGGTCGAGATCGGGTCCAGGGCCGAGCAGGGCTCGTCCATGAGGAGGACCTGCGGCTCGACCGCGATCGCGCGGGCGATGCACAGGCGCTGCTGCTGGCCGCCGGAGAGCCCGGAGCCGGGCTTGTTCAGGCGGTCCTTGACCTCGTTCCAGAGGTTGGCGCCGCGCAGCGACTTCTCGACCGTGTCGTTCAGCTCGCTCTTGCGGTACTTGCCGTTCAGGCGCAGCCCCGCCGCGACGTTGTCGAAGATCGACATGGTCGGGAACGGGTTCGGGCGCTGGAACACCATGCCGACCGTGCGGCGCACGGTGACCGGGTCGACGCCCGGGCCGTACAGGTTCTCGTCGTCCAGCAGCACCTTGCCCTCGACGCGGCCACCGGGGGTGACCTCGTGCATGCGGTTCAGGGTGCGCAGGAAGGTGGACTTGCCGCAGCCGGACGGGCCGATGAAGGCGGTCACGGAGCGGGGCTCCACGGTCATCGAGATGTCCTCGATCGCCTTGTGGCTGCCGTAGTAGGCGGTGAGACCGCCGATGTCGATTCGCTTGGCCATGTGGATCACTGCTTCTTTCGGGAGGTCGCTGATGGCCGCGTCAGCGACCGGTCTTGGGGGCCTTCCAGCGGGCGATGCCGCGGGCCACCAGATTGAGGATCATGACGAAGGCGATCAGGACCAGTGCAGCGGCCCAGGCGCGGTCGTACGACGCCTCGCTGCCGATCTTGTACTGCTCCCAGATGTAGAAGGGGAGCGACGACTGGGCGCCTTCGAAGGGGTTCGGGTTGATCAGCTGGGCACCGAAGACCAGCAGCATGATCGGTGCGGTCTCACCGGCGATACGGGCGATGGCGAGCATGACGCCCGTCGTGATGCCGCCGATCGCGGTCGGGATGACCACCTTCAGGATGGTGCGCCACTTCGGGATGCCGAGTGCGAGGGATGCCTCGCGGAGCTCGTTCGGTACGAGCTTCAGCATTTCCTCGGTGGAGCGGACCACGACCGGGATCATCAGGATCGTCAGGGCCAGTGAGCCCATCAGGCCGGACGGCTGGAGTCCCGCCATCAGCATGATCGAGAGGATGAAGAGGCCGGCGACGATCGAGGGGATGCCCGTCATCACGTCGACGAAGAAGGTGACGGCCTTGGCCAGCGCAC
The DNA here is from genome assembly GCF_053617235.1 of Streptomyces sp. NPDC055749. Taxonomy (NCBI): domain Bacteria; kingdom Bacillati; phylum Actinomycetota; class Actinomycetes; order Kitasatosporales; family Streptomycetaceae; genus Streptomyces; species Streptomyces sp. NPDC055749. Next base: position 1,462 of record NZ_JBSHFH010000030.1, read on the forward strand.
CCTTGCCGTACTCGACCAGGTACACGGCGGTCAGCAGACCGAGCGGGGCGGAGATCACCGTGGCGATTCCGACCTGCTCCAGGGTGCCGATCAGCGCGTGGTAGACGCCGCCGCCCGGCTCCGTACCGAGCACACCGGCCATGGAGTGGGTCAGGAAGTAGCCGTCCAGCACCTTCATGCCGCGGCTCACCGTCGTCCAGATCAGGGACGCGAGCGGGACGATGGCGAGGAGGAAACAGACCCAGACGATGCTGGTGGCGAGACGGTCCCTGGCCTGGCGCTGGTTCTCGACGACCGTCGTGGCGACGTACGAGATGGCCACGAACAGCAGCGCGGAGACCAGGCCCCACTGGATGCGGCTCTGCCAGCCGGCCGCCGAGCCGATCCCGATGCCGAGCGCGACCGAGACGAGGGCGAAGGCGGCCGGGGCCCAGCGGGGGAGAGTCCGGCTGCGCAGTGTGTTCTCGCCCGTGGGCGGAGTGGGCGTCGGGAGTTCCTGGACGCTCGTGTGTGTGGTGCTCATGCGTTGGCCCCCGAGTACTCCTTGCGGCGGGCGATGATGAGCCGCGCGGCGCCGTTGACCAGCAGGGTGAGAACGAAGAGGACCAGGCCGGAGGCGATCAGGGCGTCACGCCCGAGCTGGTTGGCCTCGTCGAACTTCGCGGCGATGTTCTGGGCGAACGTGCCGCCGCCCGGGTTGAGCACATGCAGCGAGATGAGGAAGCTCGGCGACAGGACCGTGGCTACGGCCATCGTCTCACCGAGCGCGCGCCCGAGTCCCAGCATCGACGCGGAGATCACGCCGGAGCGGCCGAACGGCAGCACGGAGAGGCGGATGACCTCCCAGCGGGTGGCGCCCAGGGCGAGCGCGGCTTCCTCGTTCATCTTCGGGACCTGGAGGAAGACCTCGCGGCTGACGCTCGTCACGATCGGCAGGATCATGATCGCGAGCAGGATGCCGACGGTGAAGAGCGAGCGGGCGACGCCGACCTCGGTCTTCTCGAAGATGTACGTCCAGCCGAAGAACTGGTCGAGCCAGAGGTTCAGGCCCTCCAGGTACGGCACGAGGAACAGGGCGCCCCAGATGCCGTAGATGATGCTCGGCACTGCGGCCAGCAGATCGACGACGTACGCGAGGGGCGCGGCCAGCCTGCGGGGCGCGTAGTGCGAGATGAAGAGGGCGATGCCGACAGCGATCGGAACCGCGATGGCCATCGCGATGATCGAGCTGACGACGGTGCCGAAGAGAAGGACCGCGATGCCGAAGACCGGCGGATCACCGGCCGGGTTCCAGTCGAAGGTGGTGAAGAAGTTGGCTTCGTCCTTCGAGACGGCGAGTACGGCGCGGTAGCTCAGGAACACGGCGATGGACGCCATGAGCACGAGCAGCAGAATGCCTGAACCCTGTGAGAGGCCCAGGAAGATCTTGTCGCCTGCGCGCCCGGTGGACCTGGCGCGCTTCTGTGGGGCCGGCGGGGCCGGTGGTGTGTCTATCGGTGTGATGGTTGCCATGCGTCTTTCCGGTCTGTGTGGGGGAGCGAGTGGCTCCCCTGGCGGCGGTGCACCGGATGGGTTGTGTAGGGCGGGCGGCGGGCCGGTCCGGAGAGGTGCGCCGGACCGGCCTGCCAGGTGTCGCTAGGTGTTGCCGGGTGCTGCGAGGTGTTACGAGAGACCGGCGACGGTCTCGCGGACCTTGGCGTTGATCTCGGTCGGGATCGGGGCGTAACCGGCGTCGGTCAGGACCTTCTGGCCCTCGTCCGATGCGGTGTAGGTCAGGAAGGACTTGACCGTGGAGAGGGTCTCGGCCTTGTTGCCGCTGTCGCAGACGACCTCGTACGTCACCAGGACCAGCGGGTAGGCACCCTCGGCCTTGGTGGTGTAGTCCAGGTCGAGCGCCAGGTCCTTGCCGGTGCCCTTGACCTTGGCGGCGGCGATGGCCTTGGACGCGTTCTCCGAGGTGGCCTTCACCGGGGCGGCGCCGCCGGTGTTGATGTCCACGGTGGTGATGGACTGCGAGGAGGCGTACGAGAGCTCGAAGTAACCGATCGAGCCGTCGACCTGCTTCACCTGGGCGGCGACGCCGGAGGAGCCGGACGCGGCCTGGCCACCGGGGGCCGGCCACTTCTTCTCGGCCTCGTACTTCCAGTCACTCGGCGCCGCGGCACCGAGGTACTTGCCGAGGTTCTGCGTGGTGCCGGAGTCCTCGGAGCGGTGGAACGCCTGGATCGCCTTGTCCGGCAGCTTGACGCCGTCGTTGAGCTTGGCGATCGCCGGGTCGTTCCACTTCTTGATCTTGTTGTCGAAGATCTTGGCGAGCGTGGAGGCGTCCAGCGTGAGGCTGTCGACACCCTCCAGGTGGAAACCGACGGCGATCGGGCCGCCGACCATCGGGAGGTTGATGCCCTGGCCGGTCTTGCAGATCTTCTTCGACTCGGCGACCTCTTCGGGCTTGAGCGCCGAGTCGGAGCCGGCGAAGCCGACGGTGCCCTGGTTGAAGGCGATGATGCCTTCGCCGGAGGAGGAGGACTTGTAGTTGATCTCCACGCCGGAGCAGGCGGCCATGTAGTTCTTGACCCAGAGGTCCATGGCGTTCTTCTGCGCACTGGAGCCGGAGGCCAGGAGCTGACCCTTGGCGCCGTCACACTTGATGTTCGACGCGGCGCTGGTCTTCTCGCCGGTGCCGCCGGTCTCGCTGCCAGTGTTGTTGTCCGAACCGCACGCCGTGAGGACCAGGGCGCCGGAGACGGCGAGGGCACCGAGCGCGGTGGCACGAAGCCGGTTCTTGCGCTGAAGCTTCACTTCGGGTGTTTCCTTCCAGGAGCCGCCGTGGTCGTTTCGTTCTACGACGGCGTGCGATGAGGAATGGTGCTGTGGCTTGGCGCCGCGCACCGTGTACGTCCGAAATTAGGCAGAACAGGTGAAGCCGCCTACGGGTCAGAGTGAACGGAAGGTGAACCGTGTCGGACGGGCTGGTTCTGCCGCCCGGATCACCGGCGAGTCACCGGCGGGACCCGGACTCGGACACTGTCCTCAGACGCGGGACAGGAAGGCTGTCAGCTGGGTTCGGTCACGGAGGTGGGTCAGCCGGTTGCGGGCTGCCACCGGGGAGAGCCACAGCACCCGGTCCACTTCGTCGTTCGGCGTGAAAGTGCCGCCCGTCGCCTCCGCCGCCCAGTACGCGACCTCTTTCGGGCGGCCGTTCACCTCGTACCGGGACGTGGGCAGGCCGGGACCCGGGGTGCAGTGGTGGCCGGTTTCCTCCAGGACCTCGCGCAGCGCGCCCGCCAGCGCCGTCTCGCCGCGCTTCAGCTTGCCCTTGGGGAACGACCAGTCGTCGTAACGGGGCCGGTGCACCAGGCAGATCTCCAGCCCCCCGTCGTACGGCGAGCGGCGCCACAGCACGCAGCCCGCCGCCAGCACGGGGCCGGCCGGCTCGCTCATGGGCCCGTCACGGCCGCCGTGTACGGCCAGGTCTCCCGGAACACACTGCGGGCCGCCTCCACCTCGTGCCGCTGGTCGGCGTGGAGCACCCCGAGTGCGTACGCCGTAGCCGGGGCGATCCGCGGTGTCCGGGCCGCCGCAGCCGCGGCCGAGGCCGCCTCCGCCGCGTCCCGGTGCAGGTCGAGCGCCTTCCCCGCCCCCGCCAGGACCGGATCGGGCGTGCCCCGCACGACCTCGTCGGCGTACCGGTGCAGCCGCAGCAGCAGACGGGCCTGATGCCAGGGCGCGTCCTGAGCCTCGTTGTACGGCTCCACCGCCTCGTCGGGCGGCAGGGCCGCCACCGCGACGAGCAGCCGCTTCTCGGTGCGTTCCGCCGGGTCGTACAGCGTCTCGGCGGCCGGAGCGGCGGCCGAGGCGGCCAGCGGTACGTCGGAGGCGAGCAGCGCGACGGCGTCGGCGACCGCGTGGAAGCGGGAGGAGCCGAGCGCCTGGAGGGCCGCGGAGTGGGCGCGCGTCCGGGCGAGGGTCAGCTGCCGTTCGAGGAGCGCCCCGGCCCGTGCCGCACCGACGCCGAGCGCGGCGCGCTCCTTGTCGGAGGCGGCGGAGGCGGTATCAGGGTTCCCGGTGGCGGAACGGGCCGCCGGCAGCGTCGTCCCCGACAGCCCGTGCAGCGCTTCGAGGAGCCGGGTCAGCCGCGTGGCGTACGCGTGTTCACGGGCCAGCGTGCCGGAGAGCCAGGCCAGTTCCGTACGGAGCTGGTCGGCCCAGCTCGCGTCGAGCACCCCCCGGAACGTGTGCAGCGACCCGCCGATCCGGCGGGCCGAGCGGCGCAGCGCACCGGCGGCCTCTTCCGCGCCGCGGCTGCCGCCGTCGGTCGGCGCGCTGTGCTCGCGGTGCAGCCGCAGGCTGCGCAGGAAGTCTCCGGCCTGCGTCTGGAGATACGGTCCGAGGACCGCTCCCGCGGAGAGTTCCGCGGGGAGTTCCGCGGTCTCCCGCGTCGTCGTCTGATGATCAGGGCGTCGCACGCCGGCGCCTCCGGGCGTCAATGAGCATCTCTTGTACGTGTCGCAACGGCTGCCCGTCCCCGTCGGTGGCGTGCCGCGTCCAGTTCCCGTCGGGACCGAGGTGCCAGGAGGAGGTGGTGTCCGCCATACCTGTTTCCAGGAGCCGGCTGAGGGCCGCGCGGTGGGCGGGGTCGGTGACCCTGACCAGTGCTTCGATCCGGCGGTCGAGATTGCGGTGCATCATGTCGGCGCTGCCGAACCAGACCTCGGGCTCGCCTCCGTTGCCGAAGGAGAAGACCCGGGAGTGTTCCAGGAAGCGGCCGAGTATCGAGCGGACCCGGATGTTCTCGGAGAGGCCGGTGACGCCGGGGCGTATCGCGCAGATACCGCGTACCCAGATGTCGACGGGCACGCCCGCCTGCGCGGCCCGGTAGCAGGCGTCGATGATCGCTTCGTCGACCATCGAGTTGACCTTGAAGCGGACGTACGCGGGGCGGCCCGCGCGGTGGTGGGCGGCCTCCTTGTTGATCCGGGCGACCAGCCCGTCGCGCAGGGACTTCGGGGCGACCAGCAGCCGGCGGTACGTCTCGCGGCGCGAGTAGCCGGAGAGCCGGTTGAAGAGGTCCGAGAGGTCCGCGCCGACCTGCGGGTCCGCCGTGAGCAGGCCGAGGTCCTCGTACAGGCGGGCGGTCTTGGGGTGGTAGTTGCCGGTGCCGACGTGCGAGTAGCGCCGCAGGGTGTCGCCCTCCTGGCGGACGACGAGCGACAGCTTGCAGTGGGTCTTCAGCCCGACGAGGCCGTAGACGACGTGGCAGCCGGCCTCCTCCAGCTTGCGGGCCCACTTGATGTTGGCCTGCTCGTCGAAGCGGGCCTTGATCTCGACGAGTACGAGGACCTGCTTGCCGGACTCGGCGGCGTCGATCAGGGCGTCCACTATCGGCGAGTCACCGGAGGTGCGGTACAGCGTCTGCTTGATCGCGAGGACGTCCGGGTCGCCCGCCGCCTGCTCAAGGAACGCCTGGACGGAGGTGGAGAACGAGTCGTACGGGTGGTGCAGCAGGACGTCCCGCTCGCGCAGCGCGGCGAAGATGTCGGGCGCGGATGCGGACTCCACCTCGGCCAGGTCCCGGTGGGTGCCCGCGATGAACTTGGGGTACTTCAGCTCCGGCCGGTCCAGCGACGCTATGCCGAAGAGGCCGGTGAGGTCGAGCGGTCCCGGCAGCGGGTAGAGCTCGGTCTCGGAGATCTTCAGCTCGCGTACCAGCAGGTCAAGTACGTACGGGTCGATGGACTCCTCGACCTCCAGGCGGACCGGCGGGCCGAACCGGCGCCGCATGAGCTCCTTCTCCAGGGCCTGGAGCAGATTCTCGGCGTCGTCCTCCTCGACCTCCAGGTCCTCGTTCCTGGTGACCCGGAACATGTGGTGGGCGAGGACCTCCATGCCGGGGAAGAGCTCTTCGAGGTGGGCCGCGATGACGTCCTCGATGGGGACGTACCGCTGCGGCGACGCCTCCAGGAACCGGGTCAGCAGCGGCGGCACCTTCACCCGGGCGAAGTGCCGGTGGCCGCTGACCGGATTGCGTACGACGACGGCGAGGTTGAGCGAGAGCCCCGAGATGTACGGGAAGGGGTGCGCCGGGTCGACGGCGAGGGGGGTCAGGACCGGAAAGACCCGCTGCCGGAAGAAGGTGAACAGGCGGGCCTGCTCCTTCTCGGTCAGCTCGGGCCAGCGGATCAGCTGGATGCCCTCGTCGGACAGCGCGGGGGCGATGTCCTGCTGGTAGCAGGCGGCGTGCCGGGCCATGAGTTCGCGCGAGCGCGTCCAGATGAGGTCGAGGACCTCGCGCGGCTGGAGGCCGGACGCGGAGCGGGTGGCGACGCCGGTGGCGATACGGCGCTTGAGACCGGCGACGCGGACCATGAAGAACTCGTCCAGGTTCGACGCGAAGATGGCGAGGAAGTTAGCCCGTTCGAGGAGGGGGGTCGCCGGGTCCTCGGCCAGTTCGAGGACCCGCTCGTTGAACGCGAGCCAGCTGCGCTCCCGGTCGAGGAAGCGTCCCTGGGGCAGTTCGTCGCCGTCCCGGTCGGGTTCGTACGCATCCGCGTCGGCGTCGAGATCGGGGTCCAGATCGGCTGCTGTGGAGAATCCGACGCCGTTGGAACCCGTGCCGGCGACGGCGCGGGGCCGGTGCGCGGCGAGTGAGCCGACCGACGGCTGGGCGGGCTGGACCGGGACCTCGGAGCTGGGCTGCTGGCTCATGGACCTATTGTTCCGCGTGGACGGCTCCTGGGGCGCGTCGGAGCCCGGAAAGATCGCGGAAGGCCCGTCGGACCCACGGGGTCTGCCGTTGCGGGGGGTGGGCACAGCTGGCTGCATCCCGTGAGGGTCGCAAGCGCTTCTGAATGGCTGGTAACGGCGACATGACATGCAGGCTGCGGTGTGCGGGTTTGGTGGGGCCGGGGTGGGGGCCCACCGTACGCCTCGCCCGGCCGGGCGAGGCGTACGGCCCTGATCAGCTGTGCAGGCGGCGCAGGGCGCGGAAGGCGAGGGCTACGGCGAGGGCGGCGAGGGCGAGCAGGATGCCGGTCTCCACGAGCTGGAGGGGCCAGAAGTGCGAGGTGGGGTGGTAGTCGAGGTAGCGCGATGTGACGTCGTTGCGGGCCAGGCACTCCTTGAGTTCGCTGGTCGGCTCCCAGCAGAGGTCGGGTGGCAGCCGAGTCCCACTGCTGGTCAGCCAGCCGTTCTCGACGACATATGCGTCGCGGGGGAATCCGTGGAAGCTCCTCAGCAGGTAGGCGTCCGTACGAACCGGCCAGAGACTGCTGCGTACGGTGCTCAGGGCGAAGACCACCAGGCCTGTGGCGAGCACGGTCACCGACATGGCGGCGACGGTGCGCCGCACCAGCAGCCCGGCGAGTGCGCCGAGAGCGAGCCCGAGCAGGGCGTATGCAACGGGTACGGTGCCGAGCGAGCCGTACACGAAGCGGTCGTACCAGGGGGCCTCCCGGTAGTAGCCGTTCTCGTTCTGCCACCAGAACCACGCGCAGGCGGCGGAGAGCACGGACGTCGCGGCCAGCGTCAGCACGGCAGGCGCGGCAAGTTTGGCGGCCAGCCAGCGGGCGGGCGAAACGGACTGGGTCCACGCCAGTTTGTGGGTGCCGCTCTCCAGCTCACGGGCGATCAGCGGGCCGGCTGCGAAGGCCCCTACGAGCGCGGGCAGGACGACCATCAGGAGCCCGGCCCATGAATGGGAGTCGTTCAGCCACAACTGGTTGTCGACGAAGTCGCGGACCGTCTGGTCGCACCCCGAGACTCTTTTCTCGACCGAGCAGCCCGTCGCGGCGAAGGTGTCAGCCGCATGATCGGTCCACAGCAGGACGCCGACCAGGGCAGCGATCGCCAGGAGCACCACCGCGCCCAGTGCCTGGAATGCCCGCCGGTGCTGCCGTACGACCACGCGGGCGGGCCCGCTCGGTATGAGGGTCTTCATGCGGACGCCACCGCCTCACGGCTCTCGCGCTGCGCGCTCGGCGTGAGCAGCGGCGGCGCGTCCGGGGAGCGGAGGTGGGCGAGGAGCAGTTCCTCCAGCGATGGTTCCGTCACGTCCCAGGCGATGTCGTCCACCGGGCCCTCCGTCCGTACGAGCGCGGTCAGCTGACGTCCCGTCGTGCGGGACTCGACAACCGTGTGCGGGGCGAGATCGCGGACCTGTCCGGTCAGGACCGCGTGCGCGGCGACGATGTCGTCCGTCTCGCCGCCGAGCCGGACCCGGCCGCCGTCGACCAGGAGGACGTAGTCGCACGCGCCCTCCAGCTCGGTGAGGATGTGCGAGGACATCACGATGGTGGTGGCGTGCTCGGCGGCCTCCGCCATCAGGACGCCCATCAGCTGGTGGCGGGCGAGCGGGTCGAGGTCGGCCATCGGCTCGTCCAGCAGCATCAGCGCGGGCCGCTTGCCCAGCGCCAGCGCGAGCGCGAGCCGGGTGCGCTGACCGCCGGAGAGGGAGCGGACCTTGGCGTCCTGCGGGAGGGACGAGGTGATGCGGCCGGCCGTGGGCGGATCCCAGCTCGCCGGGTTGAGCTCCTGGCCCGCCCAGAGCGTGTCGGCCACCGTGAGCTGCGGGTACAGCGGCTTGTCCTGGGACACGTACGCGATGCGGTCCCGCACCTCGCCCGGCGCGTCGGAGCCGAGCACGCGGACCGATCCCTCGGTCGGCCGGAGCAGGCCGGCCGTCAGCGCGAGCAGGGTGGACTTCCCCGCGCCGTTGGGGCCGACGAGGGCGCAGACCCGTCCGGCGGGCAGCCGGAACGAACAGTCGCGCAGCGCCCACCTGCCCGCCCCGCGGCCGTACTTCATACCGAGGCCGTTCGCCTCGATCGCGGCGCCTGTCATTGGTCCTTGTCCCCCTTGTATGTGCTGTCCAGTACGGCGGTGAAGAGCGCGCTCACGTCGTCCTTCTCCAGTCCTGCGGTGCGGGCCCGGCGGACCCAGTCGGCGAGCTCGGAGCGCAGCGGCGCGTCGGTGGCCGTGGCCGCGCTGCCGAGCGTGCGGCGGACGAAGGTGCCCAGCCCGCGGCGCGCCTCGACGAGGCCCTCGCGTTCGAGTTCGCGGTACGCCTTGAGCACGGTGTTGGGATTGATGGCCGTGGCCTCCACGACCTCGCGGGCGGTGGGCAGCCGGTCGCCGGGTTCCAACACGCCCAGGCGGAGGGCCTGTTTGGTCTGCTGGACGATCTGGAGGTACGTGGCGATGCCGCTGCGCCGGTCGATGCGGTACTCGACCGCTGCGGACTCTGCCATGTTCACCACCCTTTCACTAATTGAGTAGTGAAAGGGTGGCGTAAGGAAGGGGCGGCGTCAAGAGACGCCGCCCCCAGGGGTGTTGCAGGAGCCGGCTCAGGACTCCGTGCGGTACATCAGGTCCACCTCGTGCGTCACGAAGCCCATCCGCTCGTACACCTTCAGGGCCGCCACGTTGTCCGCGTCGACGTACAGCATCGCCGTCGGCAGCGCCTCGGCTGCCAGGTGGCGCAGGCCGATCGCGGTCAGCGCCTTGCCGAGGCCGCCGCCCTGCGCCTCGGGGAGGATGCCGACCACGTACACCTCGCCGATCTGCTCCTCGGCGTGCACCTTCGTCCAGTGGAAGCCGATGAGCTCCCGCCTGCCCTCCACCTCGCGTTCGGCGAGGAAGAAGCCCTTCGGGTCGAACCAGGGCTCGGCCTTGCGGTCGTCCAGGTCCCGCTGGGTCAGGGAGCCCTGCTCGGGGTGGTGGGCGAAGGCGGCGCGGTTGACCGCGAGCCAGGCCGCGTCGTCCTCGCCCGGGACGAACGTACGGATGGTGACACCCGGCGGCAGCGTCGGTTCCGCGATGAGCGATCCGGCCAAGGGGCGTCGGAGCTGGCGCAGTTCGCGGAAGAGGGAGAGGCCGAGCACCTGGGCCAGATGCCGTGCCGCGGACTTTCCGCCGTGCGCCCAGACCCGCAGCCGCTTGCCCGTCGCGGCGAGGAGCGCGGCGCCGAGCGCGCGGCCGTGCCCGTGGCCGCGGTGGGAAGGATGGACGACGAGCTCGGCGGCCGGTGCCTCGACGGGGTCGGTGTCCTCCAGCTGTGCGTACCCGGCGAGTACGCCGTCGATGGTGAGGAGGAAGTGCCGTACGCCTTCGCGGTGCCCGCCCCTGAGCTGAAGACGCCCCTGCTCGGAGACCGCCTGCCTGCCGTCGGTCCGGGTGGCCTCTGCGAGCAGGTCGAGGACGGCTTCGGCCAGCTCGGGGGTGAGCGCGTCGAGGGTGTGAATCTCGCGTCCGGGGGAGGGGAGGGGTACGTCTGTCGTCATGTGTACGAGCGTACGGCGGGCGGGGTGGGGGAGGTGGGGGTGCGGCGCGGGTCGGCACGCGTCCGTGGCCGCGCGGGGCGTACCGGCTGGTCGAGCGTCCCCGCGCCGTGACGTTTCTGCCCTGCTGTGTACGCCAAAGGGGGGATGTGCGGTGTTCGGCCCCGTACCGACCGGGAAGCAACCCGGTCGTAACCCGAAAACCCTGTCGCGCTACGCGCGTTGACTCTAGGCTGCGTCCGAAAAACTCTTCACCCTCTCCACATCTCCCAAACCTCCCGCTGAACTCAAAGGGGACCGATGTCAGCGACTCCGCAGAAGAACCGCGCGTCCCGGCGGGTGCTCGCCGCCGCGGCCGGTCTCGCCACCGTCGGCGCACTCGTCGCCGCGATGCCGGCCGGTGCCGATGACCGGGGCACGGACCACCACGGGTCCGGGCGCACCGTCGACGTGCAGCTGCTGTCCTTCAACGACCTGCACGGCAACCTGGAGCCGCCGGCCGGTTCGGCAGGCTCGGTCACCGAGAGGCAGGCCGACGGTACGACGAAGGCCATACCCGCCGGTGGCGTGGAGTACCTGGCGACCTCGCTGCGCACGGCGCGCGAGGGCCACCCGTACTCCGTCACCGCGGCCGGTGGCGACATGGTCGGCGCGAGCCCGCTGCTGTCCGGTCTCTTCCACGACGAGCCCACCATCGAGGCGCTGAACGGCCTCGACCTCGATGTTTCCGCCGTCGGCAACCACGAGTTCGACGAGGGCGCCACGGAGCTTGGCCGCCTCCAGAACGGCGGCTGCCACCCGGTCGAGGGCTGCTACGAGCAGGGCAAGACGTTCGAGGGCGCCGAGTTCCCGTACCTCGCGGCCAACGTGACGAACGAGAAGACCGGCAAGCCGATCCTCAAGCCGTACACGGTGTGGAAGAAGAACGGCGTCAGGATCGGCTTCATCGGGGTGACCCTGGAGGGCACGCCGAACATCGTCACGGCCAACGGCGTCAAGGGACTGGAGTTCCACGACGAGATCGAGACGGTCAACAAGTACGCCAAGGAGCTGGACCGCCAGGGCGTCAAGTCCATCGTCGCGCTGATCCACGAGGGCGGCGCCCCGGCCTCCACCGCGTACAACTACGACTGCGACAGCCCCGGCGCCGGTGACGGCATCTCCGGGCCGATCGTCGACATCGCCAAGGGCATCACGCCGAAGGTCGACGCCCTTGTCACGGGCCACACACACCAGGCGTACGTCTGCACCGTCCCGGACCCGGCGGGCAAGCCGCGCATGGTCACTTCGGCCTCGTCGTTCGGCAAGATCTACACGGACACGACCCTCACGTACGACCGCCGCACAAAGGACATCGTCCGTACGTCGGTGAAGTCCGCGAACCACGTGGTCACCCGGGACCAGGCCAAGGCCACCGACATGACGGCCCTGATCGCCCGCTGGAACACTCTCGCGGCGCCGATCGCCGGCCGCCCGCAGGGCTTCATCTCCGCCGACATCAACGGCCGCGGCTCCACGGTCCCCGAGAAGCCGCTCGGCAACCTGATCGCCGACGCACAGCTGGAGGGCCTGGCCCCGGCGGACAAGGGCGGGGCGCAGGTCGCCTTCATGAACCCGGGCGGTATCCGCTCCGACCTCGTCTACACGGCCTCCGGCAGTGAGGGCGACGGAGTGGTGACGTACGGCGAGGCGTTCACCGTCCAGCCGTTCACCAACATGATGAACGTCGTCGACCTCACCGGCGCGCAGCTGATCGCCGCGCTCCAGCAGCAGGTCAGCGGCTCCAACGAGGCGTCCCCGAAGATCCTCCAGGTGTCCGAGGGCCTCACCTACACGCTGGACATGACGAAGACGGGCGCGGCCCGCGTGGTCGTCGACAGCGTGAAGCTCAACGGTGCGGCCATCGACCCGGCGGCCTCCTACCGCGTCGCGATGAACGAGTTCCTCGCGGGCGGCGGCGACGGCTTCCCGGCACTCGGCCAGGGCACGAACAAGCTGGTCGGCGCGTCCGACCTGGACCTGTTCAACGCCTACCTGGCGGCGCACTCCACGGCCTCCGCGCCGCTGGCGCCGCCGGCCACGGGCCGGATCACGATCATCAAGTAACCGCGTTTTCCCACCCGATCGCCGGACGGGCTTGAGTCATCAAGCCTGTCCGGCGATCGTGCTCGGTGCGTCGGGTGGTGGCTGGGGGGCGCCCGGGAGCCGGATCGACGCCTCGGTGCCCGCGCCCCCGGCCGCCGGGCGCAGCGTGATCTCGCCGCCCGCCTGCTGGACCGTGCGCGCCACGATGGAGAGCCCGAGGCCCGAACCGGGGAGCTGGCGGGCCGACGGGGAACGCCAGAAGCGTTCGAAGACGTGAGGGAGCTCCTCGGCCAGGATGCCGGGGCCGTGGTCCCTGACGGTCAGCTCGCCCCGGTGCAGGGTGACCTCGACCGTGCCGCCCGGCGGACTGAACTTCACCGCGTTGTCGAGGACGTTGACGACCGCCCGCTCCAGCGCGGCCGGTTCCGCCCGTACGTACCAGGGAGCCAGCTCTTCCGTGATCGTCAGCTCGGGTCCGCGCAGCCGGGCCCGCTGCAGGGCGGTACGGGTGATGTCGTGCAGGGCGACCACCTGGAGGGGGCCGGGCTGGGCGGCGTCGGGGCGGGCCAGCTCCTGGAGATCGCCGATGAGGGAGGCCAGCTCGGTCATCTGCGCCTTGACGGAGGTCATGAGCGCCTTGCGGTCGTCCGGCGGGATGGCCCGGCCGGTCTCGTCGCTCCGGGCGAGCAGTTCGATGTTGGTACGCAGGGAGGTCAGCGGGGTGCGCAGCTCGTGGCCGGCGTCCGCGATGAGCTGCGCCTGCCGGTCGCGGGAGGTGGCAAGCGAGGCGGTCATGGTGTTGAAGGACCGGGAGAGCCGGGCGATCTCGTCCTCGCCCTCGACGGGGATGCGGACGGTGAGGTCCTCGGTGCGGGCGACGTGCTCGACGGCGTCGGTGAGCTCGTCGACGGGGCGCAGGCCGGAGCGGGCGACCCAGAGACCGGCGGCGCCGGCGCCGACCACGCCGATGCCGGAGACGATGAGGAGGACCCAGGCCAGGGTGGAGAGAGGGTTGTCGATCTCGCTCAGCGGGCGGGCCACGGAGACGGCGACCGTGCTGTTGGGCAGCAGGCTCTGGGCCCTGTCGGACGGCGGGTACTGGTAGGTGTAGACCCGCATCTCCTTGCCGTTCTCGGCCGTCGCGGAGTGCAGGGAGACCCGCTGCTCCCGCTTGGCCACCGCGATGTCGTCCCTGGTGGCCGGGATCTCGGAGGTCTCCACCGTGCGGCAGATCTTTCCGTCCGCGTTGATGATCTGCATGGTGTACGAGCCCGGGGGCGGTTGCCGGAGTGCGTTCGTCGCCCCCGCGCAGGCGGCGATCAGTTCCTGGACGTACTTCTCGTCGGCCGAGCCGCGCAGCGACTCGTCGAGCTGCTGCTCCAGCTGCGCCTTCGTCACGAACCAGCACGCCGCCGCCACGGCGGCCACCGCCACCGCCACCGCCGTGGCGACCAGCAGGGCGAGACGGGAGCGGAGCGGGAGGCCGCGGAAGCGGCGTACCAGACCCGTCACCCCTCCCCACCCCCCGCCCGCAGCGCGTACCCCACGCCCCGGACCGTGTGGACGAGGCGGGGTTCGCCGCCCGCTTCCGTCTTGCGGCGCAGATACATCACGTACACGTCCAGGGAGTTGGAGCTCGGTTCGAAGTCGAAGCCCCAGACCGCCTTGAGGATCTGCTCGCGGGTCAGCACCTGACGCGGGTGGGCCAGGAACATCTCCAGGAGCGTGAACTCGGTGCGGGTCAGCTCGACGCGGCGGGTGCCGCGTGTGACCTCGCGGGTGGTGAGGTCCATCCGCAGGTCGGCGAAGGACAGCACGTCCTCGTCGGGCAGGTCCGCGCCCTGCGCCGCCGCGTACGAGCTGCGGCGCAGCAGGGCGCGGATGCGCGCGAAGAGCTCGTCGAGCTCGAACGGCTTGACCAGGTAGTCGTCGGCGCCCGCGTCGAGGCCGGTGACCCGGTCCCCGACCGTGTCGCGGGCGGTGAGCATCAGGATGGGTGTGGTGGTGCCGGTCGACCGGATGCGGCGGGCGGCGGTCAGGCCGTCCATGCGCGGCATCTGGATGTCCAGGACGATCAGGTCGGGGGCGTACGACTCCGCCTTGGTGAGGGCGTCGTAACCGTCGACGGCGACCTCGGTGCCGTACCCCTCGAACGCGAGACTGCGCTGCAGGGCCTCGCGCACGGCGGGCTCGTCGTCGACGATCAGGATGCGCTGCGGATCGTCTTCGGCGGGGCTCATCGCTGGTCGTCCTCTTCTCGTTCCGGCCTCATCGGGGTGCTGTCAGCCTTGCACGGCCGTCGCGCGACGGCGTGCGGCGCGCTGCGGGCCGGGTCAGGACCCGTTGCCCGCCCGCAGGGTGTCCAGGTCGGCCTTGACGGTGTCGACGGGGATCGCGAAGCCGAGGCCCACGCTGCCCGCCGCCGAAGCGCCCGCGGCGCTTGCCGAACTCGGTGAGTACATCGCGGAGTTGATACCGATGATCTCGCCGTTCATGTTGATCAGCGCGCCGCCGGAGTTGCCGGGGTTCAGCGAGGCGTCGGTCTGGATCGCCTTGTACGTGGTCTTCGACGTACCCGTGTCCCCGTTGAACTGCTGCCCGCCGAACTCGAACGGCCAGTCACCGCCGCCCTGTTGCTGCTGCTGCCCTTGGTCCGGGTCTTCGTCCTTCGCTACCGTGACATCACGGTCCAGCGCGGAGACGATGCCGCTGGTGACGGTGCCGGTCAGGCCCTCGGGCGAGCCGATCGCGACGACCTGGTCGCCGACCTTCACCTCGGAGGAGTCGCCGAGCGAGGCCGTCTTCAGCCCGCTCGCGCCCTTGAGCTTGATGAGCGCGAGGTCCTTGTCGGGGTCCGTGCCGACGACCTCGGCCGTGTACTTCTTGCCGGTGCTGAGCGTGACCTCGATCTCGGAGGCGCCGGAGATGACGTGGTTGTTGGTGATGATCTCGCCGTCGGACGTGATGACGACACCGGAACCGGTGGACTGGCCCGCCGTCGACGTGGCACCGATCTCGACGATCGCGGGCGACACCGCCTCCGCCACGCCGGAGACCGTGCCGGCGCTGCTCTGCGAGACGGTCGTGCCCTGCACGGCGCCGCCGGATGCGGTGGGGTTCGAGCCGCCGTCGGTGAGCTGTCCGATGAGGGTCGCGGTGCCGCCGCCGATCGTCGCCGCCGCGATCGCCACGGCCGCCAGCAGTGCGACAGGACGCTTGACGCGGCGCCGCTCGGGCCTCGGCTGCGTGGGCTCGTACGGGGGCGGCGGCGGGTAAGCCGCAGCGTCGCTGCCGTACGAGTCGTGGCCGTACGAGTCGTGGCCGTACGAGGGGTACGTCGGGTACTCGCCGCTCGGGCGGTGGCTCTCAGTCATGTACACGAGCGTGTCCGGCGAATATGAGAGGACGCTGAGGGTGCCCTGAGAAGCCCGGCAGAACCCTGTATGCCCCATATAAGGGCCGCCATAAGGGCCGCCCCGTACGGGGACTACGGAGTCGGGGCCTTCGGCTCGCCGCAGCCGCACGACTGCCGGACCACCAGCGCCGAGGGGAACTGCTTCAGCCGCTCGCGGCGCGACCCCGCCACGCGCAGCGAGTCGTCGAGGACCAGGTCCACGGCCGCCCGCGCCATCGCCGGACGGTCGGAGGAGACCGTCGTCAGCGGCGGGTCGGTGAGACCCGCTTCCTTCACGTCGTCGAAGCCCGCCACCGCCAGCTCACCCGGCACGTCGATACGCAGCTCGCGCGCCGCGCGCAGCACGCCGATGGCCTGGTCGTCCGTGGAGCAGAAGATCGCCGGGGGCCGGTCGGGACCGGCGAGCAGCGCGAGGGCGGCCTGATAGGCGTCGTAACGGTTGTACGGGGCCTGGAAGAGCCGGCCATCCGTGGAGCGGCCCGACTCGTGCATCGCCCGGCGCCAGCCCTCGACGTGGTCCGCGACCGGGTCGCCGACCGCCGGGGTCGACTCCATGCCGCCGAGGCACGCCACGTACTCGTAGCCGTGCTCCAGCAGGTGGCGGGTGGCGAGCTGGGCGCCGCCGATGTCGTCCGTGACGACCGCGACGTCGTCGATCGCCTCGGGGCGCTCGTGCAGCAGCACCACCCGGGCGTCCCACGCCTCGATCTCGGCGGCGGCACGCTCGCTGGGGCCCTGGCTGACCAGGATCAGCCCGGAGACCCGCATACCGAGGAACGCCCGCAGGTAGTGGACCTCGCGCTCGTCCCGGTAGTCGGAGTTGCCGACGAGGACCATTTTCCCTCGTTCGGCGGCTGCCTGTTCGACTGCGTGCGCCATCTCCGCGAAGAACGGCTGACGGGCGTCCGGCACGATCATGCCTATGAGATCGGTCCGCCGCGACGCCATCGCCTGGGCGACCCGGTCGGGCCGGTACCCCAGCTCCTTGATGGCGGCGAGTACCCGCTCGCGCGTGGCCGGGGCGACCGGCCTGGGTCCGTTGTTGATGACATAGCTGACGACCGCGGTCGACGTCCCCGCCAGTCTCGCCACATCGTCCCGCGTCACCTTGGCCACGCGCGGCAGTCTACGCGGATGGACCTACCTGTTGGCAGGCCGGACCGGGGCTTCTTCCGTGAGCTGGGACTCCTCCGGCTGCTCCGAACGGGTGACGGGCTCGGCGGTGGTGTTCGCCGCCGCCTTGGCCTTGGCCTCCTCGGCCGCGGCACGCTCGACCTTCTCCGGTGCGACGAAGCGGTAGCCGACGTTGCGGACCGTACCGATCAGCGACTCGTGCTCGGGGCCCAGCTTGGCGCGCAGCCGCCGGACATGGACGTCGACCGTCCGCGTACCGCCGAAGTAGTCGTATCCCCAGACCTCCTGGAGCAGCTGGGCGCGGGTGAAAACGCGGCCCGGGTGCTGGGCGAGGTACTTGAGCAGTTCGAATTCCTTGAAGGTCAGGTCGAGGACCCTTCCCTTCAGCTTCGCGCTGTACGTCGCCTCGTCCACCGAAAGATCACCGTTACGGATCTCCATCGGGGAATCGTCGGACACGATCTGCTGACGGCCGGTGGCCAGCCGCAGCCGTGCCTCGACCTCGGCCGGGCCCGCGGTGTCCAGCAGCACGTCGTCGATGCCCCAGTCGGCGGTGACGGCCGCGAGACCGCCCTCCGTGACGACGAGTATCAGCGGACAGCCGGGTCCCGTGGACCGCAGCAGCTGACAGAGCGAGCGCACCTGCGGAAGGTCGCGGCGGCCGTCGATGAGAATGACGTCGGCACCAGGGGTGTCGACGAGAGCGGGTCCTTCGGCGGGGGCGACCCGCACGCTGTGCAGCAGGAGGCCGAGGGCGGGAAGCACCTCCGTCGACGGTTGAAGGGCATTCGTCAGAAGCAGCAGTGAACTCATCGCCGCCCACCTGCCTGGGTCGTCGGTCGATCGTGCACGATTTGCTCGCCCATTACGTCGGTCCTCCTCGTTCCCTGCGATGAGGGGCACTCCCGGGTCGGACCCGGGGGAGTAGTGCGGTAATGCTTCGTACTGGTGTGGCCCCGCGCCCTGGGGCCGCTGAGCTTGTTGAAACGTCTCCGTAACAACGCTTGGAAAGCACAAAAGGACCCGGGGGCTGCATTGCCCGGATCCTCTTCGAAGCAGAATAGCCCACATGCGTTCTGTCTCCGAGGGTCCGTTTCTGAGTTCTTCTGTTCCCTTGATCACGCAGGCTGCCCTGCGCACGACGTTGCGCACCGATGACGGGACCCGGATCGAGGCGGTGTACGAGCCGTGTACGGCGGGTGCCGGGCCCGCTTTCGGCGGGGCGGACGCCGGTACGGCGATCGTCCTCGCGCACGGCTTCACCGGCTCCGCCGACCGGCCCGCAGTGCGCCGTGCGGCGCGGGTGTTCGCGCAGCGTGCGGCCGTGATCACGTTCTCCTTCCGGGGGCACGGGAAGTCCGGCGGAGTGTCGACGGTGGGCGACCGCGAGGTCCAGGATCTGGCGGCGGCGGTCGCCTGGGCGCGTGAGCTGGGACATGAGCGGGTCGTTACGGTCGGCTTCTCCATGGGCGGTTCCGTGGTGCTGAGACATGCCGCGCTGTATACGGACCGCGGAGGCATTGCGGCGCGCAAGGGGCGCACTGAAGCGCACGAGACGGCGCACACGGATGCGGTCGTCTCCGTGAGCGCCCCCGCGCGCTGGTACTACCGGGGTACGGCTCCGATGCGCCGCCTGCACTGGATCGTCACCCGCCCGGCGGGCCGGATCGTCGGGCGCTACGGCTTCGGCACCCGGATCGACCGCAGGGACTGGGACCCTGTGCCGCTCTCCCCGGTCGCCGCCGTCCCGCTGATCGCCCCGCTCCCGCTGCTGATCGTGCACGGCGACCAGGACCCGTACTTCCCGCTGGACCACCCCCGGATGCTGGCCGATGCCGCGCGGGGCGGCGCCGAACTGTGGCTGGAGCGAGGCATGGGGCACGCGGAGAACGCCGCCGACGAGAGCTTGCTCACCCGCATCGCCGACTGGACGGCCGCGCGGTGACCGATGATGGACAGCTGACGCACGAGGGCTGACGCACGAGGAAAGGGTGGAGCCATGGCAGCGGGAACGATCCGCTACTGGGCCGCGGCCAAGGCCGCCGCTGGGACCGCGGAGGAACCGTACGCAGCGGCGACGCTCGCCGAGGCGCTCGAAGCGGTGCGCGAGCGGCACCCGGGCGAGCTGACCCGCGTACTGCAAAGGTGTTCGTTCCTCGTCGACGGGGCCCCCGTGGGGACCCGTGGGCATGAGACCGTACGCCTTGCCGAGGGCGGCACGGTCGAGGTGCTCCCGCCGTTCGCAGGAGGGTGAACCGCAGACCATGAGCAGCAGCGATCAGCAGTTTCCGTACGGTCAGCAGTACGCGTACGGGGACGGGCACCCGGGTACGGAGCCGCCGCAGGCGCCCTCCGGCGAGTACGCCGGTCAGCAGCACGCCGGTCAGCAGTACGCCGACCCGTACGCGGGGCAGTACGCCGACCCCGCTCCCGCACCGTACGACCCGCAGTCCGCCTGGCCGGCCCAGCAGGCGCCGCAGCCCGCCTCGCCCGCGGAGCACGGTCTGCCCGACCAGGGTGCGACGCAGACGTGGCAGGGGCAGACCTGGGACACCCAGTACCAGCCGACCGTGCAGCCCCAACCCCAGGCTCAGGCCCAGGCCGAGCCCCAGCCCCAGGTCCAGCAGTCACCGGTGCAGCAGCCGGGAGCATCGGGTTCCTACCCGCTGCCTCCCGAGGTGCCGGTCGCTCCGGTCGCCCCGGCCTCGGTGCCGGACAGCGCCGGGCGTGCGCCGGACGCCGCCACCTACAGCTCTCCCACCACGGTGGGCAACAGCCGGATCACCGATGCCCAGCGCGCCCGTGCCGAGGGACGCTCGCCGATCATCGCGCCGGGCATGCAGCCGGCCGGGATCACCGCGGGCCTCGGTCTGCTGCTCGCCCTCGGTGCGGCGATCGGGCCGTACGCCCTCCTCGTACCGCTCGTCCTGCTCCAGGCAGTGACGGCCGCCGGATGGTTCAGGCTCAACGGCATGTGGCCGGCCCGGCAGGGCATCGCGCTCGCCTTCATGGGCGGCCTTGCGGCCGATGTCGCTCTGCTCGCCGCGGGCCGCGAGAACGCCGCCGCGGCCCTCCTCGGCACGCTCGGCGTGTGGGTGCTGCTCACCGTGGTCCTGCAACTGCGCAGCCACGCGGGCGCCGACGAGCGGATGTCCGGGCTGATGGCCACCGTCGTGTCGGCGGCCCTCGCCGTACTCGCGGCCGGACATCTGGCGGCGATCCCGGACGCGGTGACCGTGGGTGGTGTGGCGGTCGCCGCCGCCGTTCTGGCCAGGGCGCTTCCGCTGCCGGGCGCCGCCTCGGTCGTCGTGGCGCTGCTCGCCGCCGCCGGTGCGGGCGTCGCGGTGGGCGGGTTCACCGACTTCGGCTCCAAGGGCGCGCTCCTCGGGCTCGCGGCCGGTGGCTGCGCGCTGATCGGGCTGCGGGTGGCCAGCTACGACTACCCGTCGAGGTTCGTGCACATGACGGCCGGGGTGGCGCTGCCGCTGACCGCCGCCGCCCCCGCGGTCTATCTGATCGGCCGCGCGATCGCCTGACCCCTTCGCCGCACCCGCTGCCGCCCGTCGCTTTCCGGCCGTTCGCCGGGGCTCGGGGAACCGACCGGGTGCCCCCGTTCGTCGATCACCCCGGGCGTGCCGCGCTGTCGCAGTAGGCTCACGCGCCACGGGGTCCGAGCGGTCAGGTGGGGGAGGAACAGGCATGCGTGCACTGCGGATACTGCTGATCATCGCGGTGGTTCTGGGCGGTGTGTTCGTCGTCGTCGACCGCGCCGCGGTGTATTTCGCCGAGTCCGAGGCAGAGGGCCGGGTGCGGTTCAGCGGTGCGGAGGCGGGCTCGACGGAGGTCTCCATCAAGGGCTTCCCGTTCCTGACCCAGGTGGCCGGTTCGGAGCTCGGCCAGGTCGACGTCAAGCTGACCGGCATCCAGGCGAGCGCCGCCGGCCGCACGCTCCGGATCAGTGAGATCAGGGCCCAGCTGCACCAGGTGACCCTGGGCGCGGGCTACTCCAGCGCCACGGCCGCCCGTGCCACGGGCACGGCCGTCGTCTCGTACGAGGACCTCACCGAGGCCGCGAACAAGGACGTCACCGTCGCCTACGGCGGCAACGGCAAGGTGAAGGTCACCGGCGAGATCAGCATCCTCGGCCGCACCCTCTCGCGCAGTGTGATCTCCACCGTCACGCTGGTCGACGGGGACACCATCCGGGTGCACGCCGACAAGGTTCCGGGCGAGGGCATCCCCGGTCTTGAGGGTCTGGTCCGTCAGAAGACGGACTTCGAGCGCAAGATCGGCGGCCTGCCGAACGGTCTGAAGCTCCAGAAGATCGAGGTGACCGAGAGCGGTCTGGAGATCTCGGTGACCGGCTCGGACGTCGCGCTCGCCGGATAGCGCCACATACAAGCCCGCGCCAGATAATGAGACGGTTGCGTCCGACCCGTAGATGACGGGCGTGCGCGAGCCGCCGGACGACCGCCCCCGCGCCTGCGCGGGGGCTTCTTCGTCTCACATCACGGATGATCGTGTCTCACAATCCGACACGACGGTGACATCTCCACCCGTACGTCCCTACGATCGGACCCATGAAGCGACAGGCGGATCTCACGAAGCGGCGGGCAGTAGACCTGTGCCGCGTCGCCGCCATGCTCTGTCGCACCTTCTGAGCGGGATCGCCTCCCGTTTCCCCCAGGCCCTTCGACCGTTGTCAGGGCCCGCCCCGTGCCTCCGTACACGCATCGCCGCCGTGCATCCGCGTGTACACCCCGCACATCGCACCACCCCGCCGCAGACTGCCCCGGAGGAGAAACACATGAGCCGCGCAGACGTCCTGGTAGACGCCGACTGGGTCGAGGCCCACATCGACGACCCGAAGGTCGCCATCGTCGAGGTCGACGAGGACACCTCGGCCTACGAGAAGAACCACATCAAGAACGCGATCCGGATCGACTGGACCAAGGACCTCCAGGACCCGGTTCGCCGTGACTTCATCGACCAGGCCGGCTTCGAGGAGCTGCTGTCGGCGAAGGGCATCGGCAACGACACCACGGTCGTCCTCTACGGCGGCAACAACAACTGGTTCGCGTCGTACGCCTTCTGGTACTTCAAGCTCTACGGTCACCAGGACGTCAAGCTCCTCGACGGTGGCCGCAAGAAGTGGGAGCTCGACTCCCGCGACCTCGTCGACGGCGACCAGATCCCGTCCCGCCCGGCCACCTCGTACAAGGCCAAGGCGCAGGACGAGTCGATCCGCGCCTACCGCGACGACGTCGTGAAGGCGATCGGCAGCCTGAACCTGGTCGACGTGCGCTCGCCCGACGAGTTCAGCGGCAAGCTGCTCGCCCCGGCGCACCTCCCGCAGGAGCAGTCGCAGCGCCCCGGCCACGTGCCGAGCGCCCGCAACATCCCGTGGTCGAAGAACGCCAACGACGACGGCACCTTCAAGTCGGACGAGCAGCTCAAGGCCCTCTACGAGGACGAGCAGGTCGACCTGGCGAAGGACACCATCGCGTACTGCCGCATCGGTGAGCGCTCCGCGCTCACCTGGTTCGTCCTGCACGAGCTGCTCGGCCAGGCCAACGTCAAGAACTACGACGGCTCGTGGACCGAGTACGGCTCCCTCGTGGGTGTGCCGATCGAGCTCGGCGCCAACAAGTAATCCCCCCGACCTTCGACCCCTCAGGAGACCAGCATGTGTGGAGCAAAGGCCGGCGGCCCCGACGCTTCGACGATCAAGCCCGGTGAGACCACGATCCAGGGCCAGGTGACCAAGGACGGCGAGCCCGTCACCGGTTACGTGCGCCTGCTGGACTCGACCGGCGAGTTCACCGCCGAGGTCCCGACCTCGGCGACCGGCCAGTTCCGCTTCTACGCGGCCGAGGGCACCTGGACGCTCCGCGCCCTCGTCCCGGGCGGCAGCGCGGACCGCACGGTCGTCGCGCAGACCGGAGGCCTCGCCGAGGTCGCCATCGCTGTGTGACGCGTAGGGCCTGTCCGGCGGATCATGGCCGGGGTCACGGCGTCTGGCACGGCACCTCGCGGCGTTGCCGAAACGCCCGAATAGCTCCGCTATTAGGACGCTCCGGCGCCTTGCGATGCACCGCACCAGACGCCGCGCCCTATCCGGCCCTGATCCGCCGGACAGGCTCTCGCGCATGACCGGCCGGAGGGCCGCACCCCAGGGGGTTGGACGCCACCTGAACAGGGGTGCGGCCCTTCGCGCCTTTCGGTCCTACCCTGGAGGCATGTACACACGGCGCCGCCGCGTCTACTTCCTGATGATGGGCGGATGCATCGTCCTCTTCGTCTCCGCCTGGGCCGTCGTGCGGCTCTGGTCGATGCCCGTCGCCGTCGGGATGTGCGTCGTCGCGATGGTCATTCCGCCGATCGCGGCGATGGTCGCCAACCGGCGGGGCCCGGAGGACCGTTGGTGGGACGATCCCTCCGGTGACCCGAAGTCCGACGAGTGGTGGGACGAGCTCGACGGCAAGAAGCGGCGCCAGTAGTTCGGTGGCCGGGACTCAGTACACGAGGGCCTGGACGCCGTCCCCCATGATCTCCTGCACGAAGACCTGCGCGCCCGCGATCCGTACGCCTTCCAGGACGTCCTTCTCGGAGATGTCGCGCCGCGCCGCGCACTGCGTACACAGGGTGATCCGGCCACCCGCACGGACCGCATCGACCAGGTCGGACAGCGGGGCGGAGTGCGGCAGCTCGAACTCGGCCGCGCGCCCCGGCAGGGCGAACCAGGCGGACTCGCCGGTCAGCCAGAGCGAGACCTCCACACCACTGGCGACGGCCACGGCCGCCACGGTGAAGGCCTGAGAACAGCGCTCGGGCGAATCGGCCCCGGCGGTCACCTTGATCACGAGCTTCTTCGGCATATGCCGAACTGTAATAGGCGGCCGTGCAACCTCCACGGGTACCCGCGGGTCAGTGGTGTGCGCAGGTAACGGAATCTGCGCCTCAAGGTCTCGTGGGGGGACCCATTTTGGAACTGAACGACACCATTTCGCCGCCTGAAGCCCCGCCCGAAGCCCCGCCCCGGCCGCCGGAGATTCCCACGGCCGCTCCGGAGCAGGCCACACCGCCGCGCCCGCGTCCGCGAGGCCGCACGACGCTGCTGATCGCCGCCGCCGCGCTGCTCGGCATCGCGGGCGGTACGGCCGCCGGTTACGGCATCCAGGCCGAACGTGCGCCGACGCCGCTGACCGCACTCTCGCAGCCGGGCCTCGCGTACCCGGCGAAGCCGCTGCCGGCGGACCAGGCCGCCGAACCATTGCCCGCCTCGCAGGACCACCGGGCCGTCACGGACGGCGATCTGCGCAAGGTGCTGCTCGCCAAGCCCAAGGGCTGGAGCACGCTCGACGACGTGGAGGTCCTCGACGGCTGGGTGAACCCGGGCGTCTACGCCGAGAAGTTCGAGGACGAGGCGGGGATGTTCGAGGAGCTCCTCACCACGGACCTGCGCCGCATCGCCGGTGCGAACTGGGAGCGCGGTCAGCGCGAGGTCCACATCCGGCTCGTCCAGTTCCGCAGCGGTACGGAGCTGGGGGCCGTCGATCACGCAGAGGGCCAGCTGTCCTACATGGACGGCACCGAGCACGGCGCCGGCAACGCGGGCCACGCCATCAAGGGGAGCGGCAACGGCCGCTACTACCTCTACCCTGTCAGGAACGAGGCGGGCTATCTGCCGCTCTACCGGGCCCGCGCCGTCGCCCAGCGGGGCGACGTGATGATGGAGATCGACGTCTACGACACCAAGCCGGTCGCCAAGAAGGACATCCGCGCCCTGGCCGAGCGACAGCTGGAGCGCCTGTGAACGACGACGTCAACACGCCCGGGGAGATCGCGGCCGTGACCGCGACGGACAGCCCGGAGGAGAGCCTTGCGGCGACCCCCGTGGAGAGCCCGGCAGAGGTCCCCGCCGCGAGCGGCCCGCCCGCACGGTCCGGCAAGGCCCGGCGCGTGGTCCTCGGGGTCCTGCCCTTCGTCCTGGTGCTCGGCGCCGTCGGCGGGGCCGCCGCGTACACGAAGTCCACCGTGGACGGGGCCGACCGGACCGTCAGCACCGCCGTCTGGCAGAAGCCGGACCGCGAGCCGGCCAAGGACCCGGCGGGCGACCCGCCCCGGGGCCGCGCCGGCACCGAGCTGAGCAAGCTGCTGCTGCCCGTCCCCTCCGGTTACCGGCTCGGCCCCGACCTGGGCGCCGACGGCAACGACAGCGAGACGAGCGGCAGGAAGGCCGCGGCGGCCATGAAGGAGTCGGGCCGTGGGCTCGCCGGAAAGCAGCGTCGCGAGCTGGAGAAGCGGATCGACCGGTACGACGTCCAGGGCATCGTGCAGCGTTCGTACACCGCGGACACCGACGACCTCGTCGTGGAGACGCAGCTCGTGAAGATGAAGGACCGCAAGGCCGTACGCGACCTGTACACCTTCCGGACCGGGCTGCTGGACTCCCTCGGCGTCCTCCGCGACGGCCCGAAGATCAAGGGCCACAAGCACGCCACGTGTTTCCTGATGCCCAAGGACGACAAGTCCGACCTCGACGGCATGCTCTGCGCCGCGTACGACGGCGGGGTGCTCGTGTCCCTTTCGGCGACCGGCAGCGAGCCGTTCGACAGGAGCGCCGTCGCGGAGCTGCTCAAGGACCAGCTGGACCACATCGCGTCCCCGGGGGAGTACGTATGACCGAGCCGACCGCCCCGATCGAGCAGCCGGCTGCCCCGGCCGCCGCGCCCGAATCCCCCGCACCCCGCAAGCCGCGCCGCGTGCTGCGCGCCGTCGCCCGCTGGACCGCCGCCGTGCTGGTGTGCGGTGGCCTCGGCACCGGGACGGCGTACGGCATCGCGTCCATGGAGCGCACCGATGTGCCCGGTCTCGCGACCGAGGGCGACGGTCGCTGGGCGTACCCCGAACTGGCCCTGCCCGCCCTTCCGTCCGGAGCGCCGAGGCCCCTGTCGCACGGCAACGTCGCCGGGGTGCACCACGCCGACCTGCGGAAGCTTCTGCTGCCTGTCCCGGCAGGGGCGACACAGGACAAGAAGCTGACGGGCGGCTGGGTGACACCCGCGCAGTACGCGGCCGAGTACCAGGCCGACAAGCGCGCCGACATCACCCGTACGCTCCGCGACTCCGCCCTGCGGCACATCGCCGCGCGCGGCTGGACGATGCCGGACGGCACCGAGTCCCGGATCTATCTGCTGCGGTTCAACTCGACCGCGTACGCGGAAGCGTTCCGCGACGACCTCCACGTCGGCGCGACCGCGGGCACCTCGCTCGCCACGGCGCCCGAGGTGGACTTCGACGAGAGCTGGTCGAGCTCGGGGCGGGTGCACGACACCGTGTCGTACGTGTTCAGCGAGAAGAAGCCGTACGGCAAGGAGCACGTCCGCCAGGCGTACACCGTCGCCGGTGACACCGTCGCCCTGATCGTGCACTCCAGGGACGGCAAGGCCGGCACCGAGCGGATCCCGTTCCACCAGTCGGTGATCCTGCAGACCCAGCTCCTCGGCTGAGGAGCTGAGTAGCTGAGGACCTGAGTAGCTGAGGACCTGAGTAGCCGAGGACCTGAACGAGAGGGCCGGGCCCCAACCCATTAGGCTGGGGCCCGGCCCCGTACTGCGGCCATATCGTTCGTTCCGAGGAGCTCCCGTGCTTGAGGCCTTCTTCTCCGCCCTGCTGATCCTGGTGTGTGTCGGCGTGCTCGCGTTCGCCGGTCTGACCGTGAAGAAGCTCTACCAGGGCCAGCGCTGACCCTCGCCGAACTCCGCCTCTCCCTCACAGATGGTCTGAGCCGCTCATGATCGAGATTCCGTCCGACCTCCATCCGGACCTGGTCCCGCTGGTCTTCCTCCTCGGCAACTGGACGGGTGCGGGCGTCTCCGACTTCCCCGGCGCCGAGAAGTGCAACTTCGGCCAGGAAGTCTCCTTCACCCACGACGGCCGGGACTTCCTGGAGTACGTCTCGCACTCCTGGGTGCTCGACGAGGACGGCAACAAGGTCCGGCCGCTGGAGAGCGAGTCCGGTTACTGGCGCGTCGACAAGGACCGCAAGGTCGAGGTCGTCATGGTCCGTGACCAGGGCATCGTCGAGATCTGGTACGGCGAGATCGCCGACAAGAAGCCGCAGATCGACCTCGTCACCGACGCGGTGGCCCGCACCGCGGCCTCCGGCCCGTACAGCGGTGGCAAGCGGCTCTACGGCTATGTGAAGAGCGACCTGATGTGGGTCGGCGAGAAGGCCACCCCTGACGTCGAGCTGCGCCCGTACATGTCGGCGCACCTGAAGAAGGTCGTCACCCCGGAGGAAGTCGCCGAGATGGCGAGGGGCCTCGGGGACCTGCCGGACGACGGCATCGCCTTCTTCAAGTAGATCGCGTTCCTCGAGCAGACGGAACGCCGGCGAATCCGGGGTCGGTGCTCGCCGCCACCTACACTGGGCCTGTGGTGAGCACCGACTGGAAGACCGATCTTCGGCAGCGTGGCTACCGGCTGACGCCGCAGCGTCAGCTTGTCCTGGAGGCGGTCGACGCGCTGGAGCACGCGACGCCCGACGAAATCCTCTCCGAGGTGCGCAGGACCGCCTCCGGCGTGAACATCTCCACCGTCTACCGGACCCTGGAGCTCCTGGAGGAGCTCGGTCTGGTCAGCCACGCGCATCTGGGCCACGGGGCTCCCACGTACCACCTGGCGGACCGCCACCACCACATCCACCTGGTCTGCCGGGACTGTACGAACGTCATCGAGGCCGACGTCGGCGTGGTCGAGGAGTTCACCGCCAAGCTGCGGACCACGTTCGGTTTCGAGACGGACATGAAGCACTTCGCGATCTTCGGCCGCTGCGCGGACTGCGTGGCGAAATCGGCCTCCGAGCCCGAGGCCTAGGGCCTGTCCGGCGGATCATGGCCGGGGTCACGCCGTCTGGCACGGCACCTCGCCGCGTTGCCGAAACGCCCGCATAGCTCCGCTATGAGGACGCTCCGGCGCCTTGCGATGCACCGCACCAGACGCCGCGCCCTATCCGACCCTGATCCGCCGGACAGGCCCTAGGCGCTCGGACCCGGTTTGCCCCCGGGCCGTAGGCTGGGCGCATGAAGAGCCCCTTGCTGTCCCTGCCCGGCGCCGTCCCCGCCGAAGGCCGCGACGAAGGTGTCGCCGGGCACTACGGCGACCTGTTCCGCGAACAACGCGCCCTCGCCGACGGCAACGGCTTCGTCGACCTGTCGCACCGGGGCGTCGTCACGGTCACCGGCGACGACCGGCTGGCCTGGCTGCACCTGCTGCTCACCCAGCACGTCAGTGATCTCGCGCCGGGCCAGGCCACCGAGGCCCTGATCCTCTCGGCGAACGGGCACATCGAGCACGCCCTCTATCTCGTCGACGACGGCGACACGGTGTGGATGCACGTCGAGCCGGACACGCAGGGCGAGCTCATCGCCTATCTGGAGTCGATGAAGTTCTTCTACCGGGTCGAGGTCGCCGACAGCACCGACTCGTTCGCCGTCGTGCATCTGCCGGCCGGCTCCATCGCCGAGGTCCCCGAGGGCGTCGCCGTACGGGAGACCCCGCACGGCCGGGACCTCTTCCTGCCGCGCGCCGACCTGGAGACGTACGCCGCCGCGCACGGCCCGGCGGCGGGCATCCTCGCGTACGAGGCGCTGCGCATCGAGACCCACCGGCCGCGCGTCGGCTTCGAGACCGACCACCGCACCATCCCGCACGAGCTGGGCTGGATCGGCACGGCCGTCCACCTCCAGAAGGGGTGCTACCGCGGCCAGGAGACGGTCGCGCGCGTCCACAACCTGGGGAAGCCGCCGCGCCGGCTCGTCTTCCTGCACCTGGACGGCAGCGAGGTGCTCCTGCCCGGTCACGGAACGCCGGTACGGCTGGCATCGGACGGTCCCGACGGCCGTCAGCTGGGCTTCATCACCACGTCGGCCCGCCACCACGAGCTGGGCCCCATCGCGCTGGCCCTGGTGAAGCGGAACGTCGCCGTGGACGCGGAACTGATGGCGGGGGACACGGCGGCGGCCCAGGAGACGGTCGTCGAGCCGTAGTTCTTCTACGCGCGAGTGTCCACCGTCGCTGCCGCACCCCGCTCGGCTACACCTCGATCAGTACGGTGAACGGGCCGTGGTTCGTGAGCGAGACACGCATGTCCGCTCCGAACCGGCCCGTCTCCACATGCGCGCCGAGTGCCCGCAACTGCGCCACCACCTCGTCGACGAGGGGCTCCGCGATCTCTCCTGGTGCGGCGGCGTTCCAGGTGGGCCGGCGGCCCTTCCTGGCGTCCCCGTAGAGGGTGAACTGCGAGATGACCAGAAGCGGGGCATTCACATCGGAGCAGGACTTCTCGCCCTCCAGAATGCGTACGCTCCAGAGCTTTCGGGCGAGTTGTGCCGCCTTCTCCGGGGTGTCCCCGTGGGTGACCCCCACCAGCACACACAGCCCCTCGCCGACGATCTCGCCGACGACTCCGGTCCCCGGCGGGTCGCCCGCGGCATCCGCCACGGTCACGGACGCGCCGTCCACTCTCTGTACCACTGCACGCATACAGACCAACCTATCTTGGGCTGAACGGGTACAGAGCACCTGCGTGGGAAGCATGCGGGGTGGCACCATGCACATGCCGGTGTGCCGACGCACCGGTCGAGGGGACGGAACAGCATGAGTACATATGGAGCCGGGCAGTCACCCGGTGCCGTACCGACGACCCGTACCGGCATCATGCGGCCACCCGTGCAGCGGAGCGGTGTCCCGCAGGGGCCCGGGCAGCAGGGCGCCGTCCCCGGACCGGGGCCGACGGCCACGAACCTACCCGTGTCCGGCCCCGTCTCCGGCCCCGTGTCCGTACCCGAACAGGCCATGGTGACCGGTGCCGGGGACGGGCTGTCCGCAGTCCGCGCGCAGCCCGAGTTCCGCGGTCTGCGTCTGCCGGAACTGCGTACGCTGCGCAAGGAGGCGCAGCGCGACGAGGCCGACCTCAGTTACGTACGCAGGCTGGTCCAGGGCCGCATCGACATCCTCAAGGCCGAGCTGGCCCGCCGCCGGGACCCGGAGTCCCCGGTGGTCGACCGGCTCTCGGAGATCCTCGCCGACACCCCGTCCCTGCACCGGTCGTCCGCCCGGCACGTCACCCTCACCACGCCGCGCAGCGACGAGTACCGGCAGCTGGCCGCGGAGACGCTCGCCGAGGTGGAGCTGTCCGATCTCGACGCCCGGACGGACGACGAGCTGCACACCGCGATGGGGCGGCTCGTCCGCTACGAGCAGCAGGTCTCCCGGCGCCGTCACCGGCTCCAGCGCACCGCCGACGATTGCAGCGCGGAGATCGCGCGCAGGTACCGTGACGGGGAAGCACAAGTAGACGACCTGCTCGCCTGAGGCAATCCTTCCGGGGGCGGGTCACCCGCCCGTTCCCCGGAAGGCCAGCAGCCACCATGACCTCCAGCGCCGTGTCCTCGCCCGTCATAGCCCCCGCCCGGCCCGTGCTGGCCGAGGTCGTACGGTCCGGCTTCGTCGAGGGCCTCCACCGGGGGTCGCTGGTCGTGCTGGCCGCCGACGGCAGTGTGGAGCACACGCTGGGGGACCCGGCCGCGCCCGTCTTTCCGCGCTCCTCCAACAAGCCGATGCAGGCCGCCGCGATCCTGCGGGCCGGACTGGAGCTCGGCGGGGAGCGGCTGGCGCTGGCCGCGGCGAGCCACTCGGGGGAGGGCTTCCACCTCGAACTCGTACGCAAGATGCTCGCCGAATACGGACTGACGCCCGAGGATCTCCAGACCCCGGCGGACCTGCCGCTGGACCCGGTCGAGGCCGAGTCGTATCTCGCGGCGGGGCAGGTCCGTGAGCGGCTCACGATGAACTGTTCCGGCAAGCACACGGCGATGCTCGCGGTCTGCGTACGGAACGGCTGGGACACGGCGAGCTACCTCGACCCGGCGCACCCGCTCCAGCAGCTGACCCGTCAGGTGGTCGAGGAGGCGGCGGGCGAGCCGGTCGCCTCGGTGGGCACGGACGGGTGCGGGGCGCCGCTGATGGCGATCAGCCTCGTGGGCCTCGCGCGGGCGTTCCGGTCCTTCGTACTGGCGGAGCCGGGCTCGGCGGAGCGGCGGGTCGCGGACGCGATGCGCGCGCACCCGGAGTACGTCGCGGGGACGCGGCGGCCCGACACGTGGCTGATGCGGGAGGTGCCGGGCACGCTGTCCAAGATGGGGGCGGAGGCGGT
The DNA here is from genome assembly GCF_053617235.1 of Streptomyces sp. NPDC055749. Taxonomy (NCBI): domain Bacteria; kingdom Bacillati; phylum Actinomycetota; class Actinomycetes; order Kitasatosporales; family Streptomycetaceae; genus Streptomyces; species Streptomyces sp. NPDC055749. The sequence goes on from NZ_JBSHFH010000030.1 coordinate 32,591, forward strand.
CCAGGCGGTGGCGCTGGCGGATGGCCGGGCCCTGGCCTTCAAGATCGACGACGGTGCGACGCGGGCGCTGGGGCCGGTACTGGCCCGCTCGCTGGAGCTGCTGGGCATCGACGCCCCGGTGGTCTCCCGGATCGGCCGGTCGCCGCTGCTCGGCGGCAGCGCCGAAGTGGGCGGGATCCGCGCGGCGTTCTGACGGCAGGGCCGCGTTTCGGTGCCCTTTCGGTGGCCCGTAATGCACGCGACATTCCCGCGGGACTGTGATTAGCGTGGGCTCATGAGCCTTGATCTCCGTACCGTCTCCGCGTCCGAGTTCCCCGAGTGGCTGAGGGCCGTGGGCACCGGTTTTCTGCGCTCGGCGGCGCCGGCCGAGGACGAGATCGAGGGGCGGCTGCCCCATATGGACCTGAGCCGGGTGCGGGGTGTCTTCGACGGTGAGCGGTGTGTGGCGACCTTCCGGTCGTTCGCGCAGGAGCTGACCGTCGTCGGCGGCGCCACCGTGCAGGCGGACGCGATCAGCGGGGTCACGGTGACGCCCACGCACCGCCGCCGCGGGCTGCTCGGCCGGATGATGGCGGCGGACCTGGCGGCGGCGAAGGAGCGGGGCGATGTGGTCGCCTCGCTGATAGCGGCGGAGTACCCGATCTACGGGCGGTTCGGCTTCGGCCCGGCTACGTGGACCACGGAATGGGAGATCGACGTCACGCGCGCCGCCCTGGACCCGCGCCGGCCGGTTCCCTCGGCGGCGGACGGCGGCCGGATCGACCTGGTGGAGGGCGCGGAGGTACGCAAGCTCGGCCCCGCACTCCATGACCGCCTCGCGGCCCGCACGCCCGGCGTGATCAGCCGCGACGAGCGCTGGTGGGAGCTCAACACGGGGGTCGGCGTGCCCGCGTCCGACGGATGGAAGGACCCCTTCTACGCGGTCTACCGCTCGGCGGACGGCGAGGTCGACGGGCTGGCGGTGTACCTGGCCGACGACAACTGGGGCGATGCGAAGCAGCCGCTGAACAAGGCGACGGTGAAGCAGCTGATCGCGGTGACTCCGGTGGCGGAGCGGGCGTTGTGGCACTTCATCTGCTCGATCGACTGGATCGCGAAGGTACGCACGGGCTACCGCGCCCCCGACGACCTGCTCCCCCTGCTCCTCCCGGACCCGCGCGCCGCCCGCATCGCGACCCACGCGGACTGGCTGTGGCTGAGGATCCTGGACGTCGCCCGTGCGCTGGAGGCCCGCACCTACGCGACGGATGCCACCCTGGTCCTGGACATCCACGACGCCTCCGGCCTCTCCGCGGGCCGCTTCCGCCTGGACGCCTCCCCGACGGGCGCCTCCTGCACCCCGACGACGGAGAGCGCCGATCTGACCCTGGACGTACGGGAGTTGGGGACGCTGTATCTGGGCGACGAGTCGGTACTGCGGCTGATGGACCTCGGCCGGATCGAGGAGAACAGGGCGGGCGCGGCGGCGGTTGCGGATGCGGCGTTCCGGGCGGGGCGGCGGGCTTGGTGCCCGGACATGTTCTGAGGGGATCGGCAACACCCTTTTGTCAGTGAGAAGTTGTAGCGTCGATCTGTGACTGCTGAGCGCACAGCCATGAACGGCGACCGGAAGTCCTCACCCCTGGAGGTGGCGGACGTTCTGCGCACGCGTATCCGTACCGGTGAGCTGAGGGCCGGTGATCGTCTCCCGACGCAGTCCGAGCTGGCAGCGGAGTTCGATGTCGAGCGGGGGGTGATCAGGCAGGCGCTCCGGCATCTCCAGATTGACGGCCTGCTCACTGCCGTCACCCGGGGCGCCCCGCCGAAGGTCGCTCAACCGGCGTACAACGAGACCCCTTTGCAGACGGCGGCAGGGCTCAGACCCCGGATTCAGGCCGCGTTCCAGGGAGATGCCGTGCGGATAGACGCGCTGTGTCTGACGGCCGAGTCGCTCACGCTCGCCCTGGCGGAACCCCTCCAGCAGATCAGGGCGGGAGGCTCGGCCCCGAGTAGCGTGCGGGTGCGCATACTGCTTCCGGCCCGCACGCTCGATCTGGCCTTTCCCCGTCGCGCGGAACCGGTGGAGAACGACCAGCTGGTCCATGACCGCTGGCTGCGACTGCGCAACTCGCAACTACAGGTGCTGAAGCACAATCTGGAGTCGCTGCGCAGCGCGCGAGGCATGGACGTCGAGGTCGCCCTGAAGGCGCTGCCCTTCACCCCGCCCGTGAAGCTCTATCTGCTGAACGGCTCCGAGGCGCTGTTCGCGTACTACACGGTGGCCAAGCGGGAGGAGCTGATCGACGGCAGCCGCGTCGAGCTCTTCGACGCGCTGGGCAGCGACTCGACACTCTTCCCCTTCGAGACGTCGGCGGGGGTGCGTGACCAGTTGTTCGTGGCGCAGTCCCAGGCGTGGTTCGACGGTCTGTGGAACACCATCGCGACCGATCTGGATCTCAGGTCCTGATGTCCGGTGCGTCAACTGACGCCTTCTGTAGAGGCATTAAGGCAGGATGAAAGGCCGAAGGTGCAGTTTGTCAGCCTGCCCTCGACGGACGGAGCGACATGACCGACCTGCGCGGCCTGCTTGCATCTGCCGAGTGTGTACTTTTCGACTTCGACGGCCCCCTGTGCCCGCTCTTCTCCCGCCATCCGGCGGACGGGGTGGCGGAGCGGCTCGTGGCGAGAATGCGGGAACTCGGGGCCGACCCGGCGGAATTGATCGGCCGGGAGGCCGGCCGGGACCCGCTGGCCGTCCTGCGTGCCGCCTCGGCCCGCGGCGTGCCGGTGGCGGCGGTGCGGGAGCTGGAACAGTTCCTCTCCCTGGAGGAGTGCGAGGCGGCGGCGAAGACCGAGCCGACCCCGTTCGCCCTGCCGCTGATCCGGCGTCTCGCGGACTCCGACTACCGGATGGCCGTCACGACCAACAACTCCCCGGCGGCGGTGATCCGGTTCCTCGATGTGTGGCGGGTGGCCGGACTTCCCGAGAAGCACATCCACGGCAGGACCCTCGACCCGGGACGTCTCAAGCCGGACCCGGACTGTCTGTACAGGGCGCTCGAATCGACGGGGACCTCGGCGGCCGACGCTCTGATGATCGGCGATTCCGTGGACGACGTGCACGCCGCCCGCGCCGCGGGAGTGCCGTTTCTGGGTTACGCGAGGAACGGCGAGAAGGACGGGCAGCTGCGGGCCGCCGGTGCGCAGGTCGTGCTGGGTTCGCTGAAGACGCTGCTCCTCGCTGTGCCCGACACGGTGCGCGGCCGGGAGCGAGGTCACTGACGCCCGGGCGCCGGACTCGCCCGGATCTGCGCATGAGGGTGTTGTAGACGCACCGCTGCCAGGTAGTTGGGTGCTGCAACATGCTGGCGGTCGTCCTCTTCCCTGTGCAGGGACCTTGCGGCAACATATTGGGTCCGTTACCAGGTGGCCGATTGGCTTGGGGGCCTTGGTGTCGAGTGATCCGTCGTTACGTCAGCGTATGTCTGACTTTCAAGAACGCGCCGAGGTGGCGGTAACGCGCTGGTTGTTGGTGGGCATCTTCGCCCTTGGTCTTGTGGCGCAATTCGTAAAACCCGTTGGAGACGCGCTGCAGGATAAGGCGTTCCTCGGTGGAGCGCTCCTCAGTCTGGTCGGTTATGTGCTCTACAGCTCCGTGCAGCGGCTGATCGTTTTGACGAAGCCGCCCGTTGAGAAGCGAGTGAGCGCGAGGGATCTCTCCAGAGACTTCGAGGACGCGTTTGCGGAACCCACCGTGAGCATCGATTTTATCGGCTTCACGGGAGAAACGGTCGTTGCCCAGATCTTTCCGGTGCTGGAGCGGTTGAAGAGTCACCCCGGTGCGGTGCGCAGGGTTGTTGTGCGGATGATTCTTCCAGATTTCTGGGAGTCGACTTCGCTTCCTGGGAGGATAACGCGTGAGGGCGTGGTCGAAGATGACCCTGAATTTCGCGCCTTCCTGCAGAGGAAGATAGGGGACTATCGAAACGACCTGATGCGCGTGAAGGGAGGGCTTCGTGATCGAGGTGTGGTCCACTTGGAAGTTGATTTCAGAGTCTTCCGGATGACGCCTGGTCTCAAGCTGTACCTGGTGAATGGTGATCTCGCGTTCGAGGGGTATTACAACAGGCTGGATAAGTCTGACTTTCCTGCCACCTCCGCCGACCGGAAGATTCTGGATCCGCAAGGCTATGATTCGATGCTCACCCGATGGCACCCGTCGGGTGGAAAAGATGCGATCCATGCCATCAAGGCGTGGCGAGAATATTTCGATGAGTTGTGGGTGCTCTCCCGCGAACCCGAGTGGTAATGGTCGCAAGTGATCCGCAGGATTGCATGACGGCCACCTACGCCCACTGGTTCCGGGACCGGCCTGCCCCGGTCACCGCGTCCGGACCCTGAACAGGACCCCCGACAGCCCCACCGCCACCAGCAGGATGCCCGCCGCCCAGGTCAGGGCGATCCACGGGGTGTTGCCCGCGGGCTGGTCCAGGAGGAGGGCGCGGAGGGATTCGATGGCCGGGGTGATCGGCTGGTGGTCGGCGAAGGCGTGGAGCCATGTGGGCATCGAGTCGATGGGGACGAACGCGCTGCTCGGGTAGGGCAGGAACGACATGAAGAACGTGAACCCGCCCGCCGCCTCCGGCGTGCGGGCGAGCAGGCCGATCGCCGCCGAGATCCAGGACAGGGCAACGATGTAGGCGAGCAGTACGGCGGTCACGGCGAGCCAGCCGGCCGGGGTGGCCGCCGGGCGGAAGCCGATCAGGAGGGCGACGCCGAAGACCAGCGTCGTGGAGACCAGGTTGCGTACGGTGCTCGCCGCCACGTGGCCCGCCAGAACCGCCGTGCCCCCGACGTCGAGGGAGCGGAAGCGGTCGATGATGCCGCCCTTCATGTCCTCGCTGACGGCCACCGCCGTGGTCGCGGAGCCGAAGCCGGCGCAGAGGAGCAGGACGCCGGGGACGACGTACATGACGTACGAGTCGTACTGCGCCCCCGTGTCGATCGCGCCGCCGAAGAAGTAGACGAAGATCAGCATCAGCATGATCGGCAGCATCATCGAGGTGATGACGGCGTCGATGTTGCGGCGGCTGATGCGCAGGCTGCGGCCGGTCATGACCGTGGCGTGGGCGAGGATTCCCGGTGCGTCAGACATGGGCGGGGACCTCCGTGGTGAGGGCGAGGAAGACGTCGTCGAGGGTCGCGCTGTGCACGGTGAAGCGCGCCACGTCCGTCCTGGCGGGGTCGATCTCGTCGAGCAGGGCGCGGACATGGGCCGCCGAGCCGTCCGTGGGGAGGCCCAGGGTGAGGGTCTCGGGGGAGTGGTGCACGGCGCGGCCCGCCAGCCGCAGGTAGGCCGCACTGTCGGTGAGGACGAGGTCGAGCCGGTGGCCGGAGATGCGGGACTTGAGGGCGTCGGGCGTGCCCTCGGCGGCGATCCGGCCCTTGTCGAGCACCGCGATGCGGTCGGCGAGCCGGTCCGCCTCCTCCAGGTACTGGGTGGTGAGCAGCACCGTGGCGCCGCGTTCGGCGAGGTCGCGGACGACCTGCCAGAGCTCCTGCCGGCTGCGCGGGTCGAGGCCGGTCGTCGGTTCGTCGAGGAAGAAGACACCGGGTTCGGGCGAGCCGACGAGCCCGGCCGCCAGGTCGAGGCGGCGGCGCATGCCTCCGGAGTACGTACGGGCGAGGCGGCGGGCCGCGTCCGTGAGGCCGAAGCGGACGAGGAGTTCGTCCGCGCGGCGGCGGGCGTCGGCGCGCGAGAGGCCGGTCAGGCGGGCCATCATCCGCAGGTTCTCCTCGCCGGTCTGGGTCTCGTCGACGGCGGCGAACTGGCCGGTCAGGCTGATCGCCCGGCGCACCTGGCCGCGCTCGGTGGCGATGTCGTACCCGGCGACGCGGGCGGTGCCGGAGTCGGCCTCGGTGAGCGTGGCGAGGATGCGTACGGCTGTGGTCTTGCCCGCCCCGTTGGGCCCGAGCAGCGCGAAGACGGTGGAGCGGCCGACGTGGAGGTCGATGCCGTCGAGGACCCGGACCGCGGGCTTTCCGTAGGACTTGGTGAGGCCGTGCGCCTCGATCGTGCCGGGCGGTGCCTTCGTATCACTCATGACCCGTCTCCCTGGCTTCCTTCTGCGTATGGCATACGCGTTATTGCGTAAGCATTACGCATAACTAGGATGGTGGTCAAGGAAAGGTGGGGTTCTGGTGGTTGAGAAGAAGGGCGCGGAGGGCGGTACGGGCCTGTCGGCCGGCATCGAGGCCGCCTGGGGGCTGCGCGAACGCCCGGTCAAGGGGCCGAAGCCGGGGCTGACCCTGGACCGCATCGTGGCCGCCGCCGTGGCGGTCGCGGCGGCGGAGGGCCTGTCCGCCGTCTCGATGGGCCGGGTCGCCAAGGATCTGGGGGCGTCGACGATGGCGCTCTACCGGTACGTCTCCGCCAAGGACGAGCTCTACGTCCTGATGCAGGAGGCGGCGATGGGGCCGCCCGCCCCGCTGCCCGCCCTGGAGACGGGAGCGGGCTGGCGCGAGGCGATCAGCCAGTGGGCGGTGGCGCAGCGCGAGATGTTCCACCGCAACCTCTGGATGCTCCGCATCCCGACCGCGGGCCCGCCCGCGAGCCCCCATTCGGTCGCCTGGTGGGAGCAGGGGCTCCAGGCGCTGGACGACAGCGGCCTTTCTGAGGGCGACAAGATCTCCGTCATTCTCCTCGTCGGCGGTTTCGTGAGGAACGAGGCGCTGCTGATGAGCGACCTCGCCGCAGCCGTCGAGGCGCGGGGCGTCCCCGCGCAGGATGTGATGGCCGCGTGGGAGCGCACCGTGAACCGGCTCATCGACCCCGTACGGCACCCTGCGCTCTCCCGGCTGATGGCGTCCGGGGTGGTGAGCGAGCCCGACGAACCGGACTACGAGTTCACCTTCGGCCTGGCCCGGCTGCTGGACGGCATCGACGTGCTCGTCCAGCAGCGGGCAGGGGAGCCGCAGGAGCAGGGGCAGGGCTAGGGCCTGTCCGGCGGACATGGCCGGGGTCACGCCGTCTGGCACTTCCCCGAGCTCTCGGCTTCGCTCGAGCAGGGGAGGCCCCATCCCTCGCGGCGTTGCCGAAACGCCCGAATAGCTCCTTCCCCAAGCTCTCAACTTCGTTCGAGCAGGGGAGACCCCATCTAGGACGCTCCGGCGCCTTGCGATGCACCGCACCAGACGCCGCGCCCTATCCGGCCCTGATCCGCCGGACAGGCCCTAGCGCGGGTCGGTGGTGAGCAGCGCCTTGCCCAGCAGGCTGCGCGCCTCGATCGCCGCGTGCGCCCGCCCCGCGTCCTCCAGCGGGAACACCTCCCCGACCACCGGCCGCAGCCGCCCGGCGGCGGCCTCCGCGAGAGCCAGACCCCCGAGCCGTACGTGCTCCGCGTCCGACAGCTGTACGTCCCCGATGCCGAGCAGCTTGATCGAGCGCCGCGCCGCCTCCCCGGGGTCCACGGGCGCGAAGTCGCCGGTCGGCGCCCCGTGCGCGGAGAACCGCCCGCCGTCCGCCACCAGCGGGAGGGCCGCCAGGCCCACCTGGCCGCCGACGCCGTCCAGCACCACATCGGCCGGGCCGCCCGCGTCAGCCAGGGCCGCACGGGTCCGCTCCGCCCAGTCCGCCACGGCCCCGTCGATCACGGTGTCGGCGCCCAACTCCCGTACCAGAGCGGTCTTCCGCTCGCCGCGGGCCACCGCCACCACATGGGCGCCCGCCGCGTGCGCCAGCTGGACCAGCAGGGTCCCCATGCCGCCCGACGCGCCGAGGACCAGGACCCGCTCGCCCGGCTTCGGGGCCGTCGACTCCAGCAGGGCCAGGGCCGTCACCCCGTCGTGGACGAGGGCCGCCGCCTCGCGCAGCCCGAGCCCGTTCGGTACGGGTACGAGCAGGTCGGCGGCGACCGTGGCCCGCTCCGCGTAGCCGCCGGAGAAGCCCACCGACGCGATCACCCGGCGCCCGGCCCAGGAGGCGTCGACGCCCTCACCGGTCGTACGCACCGTGCCGGCGATGCCGCCACCGGGCACGTACGGCACCCGGACGGGGAACACCTCGCTGAAACTGCCCGAGCGGATCTGCGTCTCCACGAAGATCGTGTCGACGTACGCCACATCGATCAGGACCTCGCCCGGTGCCGGGACCGGATCCGCCAGCTCCGCCGCGACCAGAACCTCCGGGCCGCCGAACTTCTCGACCAGTGCCACACGCATACGGATCACGCCTCTCCCGTGCCGGCGTCCGGTCGTTCCGGCGCCCTGGGGATCACTCTGGGACGTCAAGTCCACTTGAGGTCAAGGGCGTAGGCTAAGCAGTCATGAGCGGAGAGAAGTCCAGGTCCGGGACGGCGGCGCACGCGCCGGTCGGTCTGCGTGAGCGCAAGAAGCAACTCACCTATCAGGCGGTCTCGGACGCGGCGATCGCGATGTTCCTGGAGCGGGGCTTCGACAAGGTCTCGGTTGCGGAGGTGGCCGCCGCCGCCGACATCTCCAAGCCGACGCTGTTCCGGTACTTCCCGGCCAAGGAAGATCTCGCGCTGCACCGGTTCGCCGACCACGAGGACGAGGCCGCCCGGGTCGTCGCCGACCGCGCGGACGGCGAATCGCCGCTGGACGCGCTGCACCGCCACTTCCTCGCCGGGCTGGCGGACCGCGACCCGGTGACCGGCCTGTGCGACAACCCGGACGTCCTCGCCTTCCACCGCCTGCTGTACGGCACGCCCGCGCTGGTCGCCCGCCTGTACGCGTACCAGGGCCGCTCGGAGGCGGCGCTCGCCCGCGCCCTGGGCGACGGGGTCGCGGCGCGGCTCGCGGCGGGGCAGATCGTGGCCGTCCTGCGCATCCTCGCCGAGGAGAACTGGCGGCGGATCGACGCGGGGGAGAGCGCGGACCAGGTGTACGCGGGCGCGGTGGAATCCGCCGAACTGGCCTTCGTGCAGCTGAGGTCGGGGCTGGGAGAGGGGTAGGGGCTCGCGGGTCAGGCAGTCCGCGCCTTCTTGTGGGCGCCGTGCTCCAGCACCGCGCTCAACGGCCCGTGCAGATCGGCGGGTTCACGGAACAGCACACCCGTCATCCCCAGCGCGACGGCCGCGTCGATGTTCTCCTGCCGGTCGTCCACGAACAGGCACCGGTTCATCGGCACTCCCGCACGGGCCGCCGCCCTCTCGTAGATCGCCCGGTCCGGCTTCGCGACGCCCTCGCGGGCGCTGCTGACGATGTGGTCGGCCAGGTCGGAGAGACCCAACAGGGCCAGATCCTGTTCCAGTTGGACGGACGCGTTGGTGACCAGGACCAGCGGGACCCGGTCCCGTACCCGGCGCAGCAACGCCACCACCGCCTCGTCCGCCCGGAACGGGGCCCCGGCCAGTGCGTAAGCCAGCTCGTACGCCTGCACCTCGGTCACCCGGCCGGTGAGGTGGGGCACGATGGTGCCGGCCCACTCGTCCGGGGTGATCCAGCCGAGCAGCAGCGGCAGGTCCACCTCGGGGGCGTAGGCGATGTCCATCGTGGTGCCCTCGGGCAGGCCCGCGGCGCGCTCCAGGGCGGCCAGGTGCGTCGTGTCGTAGAAGCGGATCACGTTGTCGAGGTCGCAGAGCACCGCGTCGTAGGGGCGGTCGGCCGGTGAGCCCGCGCCGGCCGGCGCGTCTGCGCGGACCGTTGAGTCCGCGCCGGTTGCGGAGTCGGCACCGGTCGCGGAGCCCGTGCCGGTCCCGGAGCCCGTGCCGGTCGCGAAGCCCACGATGTCGTGGGTCGCCTCGCGCAGGCCTGTGAAGTGCCGGTGGGCGCCGGCCTGGGCGAGGGGCGCGTTCACCGACCAGACGGTCATCCCGGCCCGCAGTCCCGCCAGGACGCCGGACGGGGCGTCCTCGACGACGAGACAGTCCTCGGGCCTGGCGCCCAGCCGCTCGGCCGCCAGCAGATACGGCACGGGGGACGGCTTGCCCTCCTCGACCGAGGCAGCGTCCACGATCACGTCCGGCATCGGCAGCCCCGTACGGGAGAACCTGCCGCGCACCCGGTGCTCGTAGTTGGACGTCACCAGGGCCCACGAGTCGGCGGGCAGGGCGGCCAGCAGTTCCGCGGCGCCGTCGAAGGCCGTGTACTGGCCGGTCAGGACGTCCGCGTCCTCCAGCTCGTGCAGCAGCGCCAGGCACGCGGCGGGGTCGCGGTCCGGGGCGACCTCGGCGAAGGTCTCCAGGGGGCGGGTGCGCAGGGCCGTCCGGTAGACGTCGTCGGGGTCGAGCCCGTGCCGCAGCGCCCAAGTGCCCCAGACCCGGCGCTGGTTGTCGAGCGCGTCGACGAGGGTGCCGTCGACGTCGAACAGCACGTACTTCGCGGGCATCACAGATCTCCGTCCTGCTGCGTGGCTGAGCCGTCGAGTATGCCGGGGCCCTTCTCCGCTCACTCGGGCGCGGGTATGTCCAGGGCCGTTCCGTACAGGCGCGAGACGTGGATACGGATCACCACGCGGCGCTCCTCGACGAGCTGTTCCAGGAACGCCGCCTCGTCCGCAGGGCTGTCGAAGCCCGGTGTCAGGGAGAGCAGTTCACGGCCGACCGCGTCGCCGGGTGCGGTGGTCGCATCCGACACCTCGGCCTCGCCCTCGGCCACCGCGAAGGACCAGATGTCCGGTCCCTGGACGTGGAGCGCGGCACGGGAATTGGCGCGTATCAGACGGGACTTGAGCCGCTCGGCGGTGGTGGAGATCCGCACGGTGCGGGTCTCCTCGTCCCAGTTGTAGAGGACGGTCGAGAGGTGCGGATGGCCCGTGCTCCGGACGTTCGCGAGAACCCCGAACTGCTGCTCCCGGAGCAGTCGGGACAGCTCCGGCCCGGTGAGGGCGCGGGGCGCGGGCCCGCTCTTCTCTTCGGTGTTCGCCTCGTCGCTCATGGTCGTTGGTTCCTTTCGCTGGTACGGGGGGCTTCAGGCGTCGGTCGTGGGGCGCCGCAGTACGAGGAAGGCGACGGCGAAGGCAGTGACGAGCAGTCCCGTACCGACACCGAAGGCCAGGTGGTAGCCGCCGGTCAGGGCCTCGGCCCGGGTGTGGCCGTCCGCCCGGAGGCCGTCGGTGCGGGTGGCCGCCAGGGTGGACAGCACGGCGACGCCGAGCGCCATACCGATCTGCTGCGTGGTGTTGAAGAGCCCCGAGGCGAGCCCGGCGTCCTCATCGCCCGCGCCGGACATACCGAGCGTCGTCAGCGCCGGGAGCGCGAGTCCGAAGCCTGCGGCGAGGAGCATCACGGGCAGCAGGTCGGTGACGTAATTCGCCTGCGCGGGAAGGCGGGTGAGGAGCCCGAGCGCGCCGATCAGCAGCGCGATCCCGGCCAGCAGGACGCCGCGCTCACCGAAACGGGCGTTCAGACGGGCGGAGACACCGAGGGACACGGCTCCGATGATCACGGCGGCCGGGAGCATCGCCAGGCCGGTTTCGGCGGCGCTGTATCCGAGGACGTTCTGGAGGTAGAGGGCCACGAGGATCTGGAAGGAGAACAGGGCGGCCACCATCAGGACCTGGACCAGATTGGCCCCCGCGACACTGCGGGACCGGAGGATCCGCAAGGGCATGAGCGGGGTACGGGCGGTGGCCTGGCGGGCGACGAAGGCGGCGAGCAGGGTGAGTGCGAGTGCGCCGAGGCCGAGCGTGGAGGCCGAAGTCCAGCCGTACTCCTCGACCTTGACAACCGTGTAGATGCCGAGCATCAGACCCGCGGTGACGAGGAACGCACCGATGAGGTCGGCTCGCGCCGCGAGTCCGAGGCCGCGGTCGGCGGGCAGTACGCGCAGGGCGACGACGAGTGCGGCGAGCCCGATCGGCAGGTTGATGTAGAAGATCCAGTGCCAGTCGAGGGCATCGGTGAGAACGCCGCCGAGCACCTGGCCGATGGAGGCGCCCGCCGCGCCGGTGAAGGAGAACACGGCGATGGCTCTCGCGCGTTCCCGGGGGTCGGTGAAGAGGGTGATGAGGATGCCCAGGCCGACCGCGGATGCCATCGCGCTGCCGACGCCCTGGAGGAAGCGGGCGGCGATCAGTACGGCGGGCGAGGCCGCGGCACCGGCCAGCAGCGAGGCGGCGGTGAACACGGCGGTGCCGGCCACGAACATGCGCTTGCGGCCGATCAGGTCGCCGAGGCGTCCGGCGAGCAGGAGCAGGCTGCCGAAGGCGATCAGGTAGGCGTTGACCACCCAGCTGAGGCCGGCGGGGGTGAACCCCAGGTCGCCCTGGATGGCGGGCATCGCCACGGTCACGATCGAGCCGTCGAGCACGATCATCAGCATCCCGGTGGCGATCACTCCGAGGGCGAGCTTGCGGTTGCGCGGCGTGAGGGCCGGAGTGGAGGCCGGCGGGGAGGAGGGGCCTGGCGGGGCGGTGTGCGCGGGCGACGGGGCGGTGGCAGCGGCGGACATCGGTCGTCTCCTGTCGGTCGGGGCGATAAGAAGACCGTAGCAGATAGTTTTGTTGCAGACTATCTATCTCGGTCTCGCTTTCGGCCCGACCTGCGCGCCCTTCCCTCCCTCCGCCTACTTCTTGCTCTGACGGGCGCGCCTGACCGGCCCCGCGCTCTCCGCCGGAGTGGCGAGATGGCCGGTGGCCAGCTGATTGAGGGTCCGGAGGAGCGACTCGCGGTCACCCTCGGGGAGCACGTCGAGCGCGTCCTTGTGTACCTGGTCGACGATGGCCTGACTCCGTACGGCCAGCCGGGCGCCCTCCTCGGTGACCGCGATGATCCGGGCGCGCCGGTCGCGGCTGGAGGGGCGGCGCTCGGCGAGACCGGCGGCCTCCAGGGCGTCGACGGTCACCACCATCGTGGTCTTGTCCATGTCGCCGATCTCGGCGAGCTGGATCTGGGTGCGCTCCTCCTCCTGGGCGTGGACCAGGACGCAGTGCATGCGCGCGGTCAGCCCGATCTCGGCCAGGGCTGCCGACATCCGGGTGCGCAGGACGTGGCTGGTGTGGTCCAGGAGGAAGGAGAGGTCCGGTTCCTTGCGGGTGGGATTCATGGCGGTCATGCTCGCCAGCGTAACAATTGGGTTCGTGGCGGATCGTCCGCTAGAGGATGTTTTTCTGGGCGGGCTGGAGAACCGGAACCCAGGTCCCCGTACTCACGGCAGCTCGCGGCGCACGAGGGCGCGGGCGAACGGCTCCCCGGTGGCCTCGGCGTACGCCATGCGCTCCCGGACTTCGCTCAGTGTGCGCGGCCGGTAGCCCGGCCCACCGAAGCAGCAGTCCTTGTGGAAGCGGACCCCGGCGTGCAGCAGGACCGAAAGTGTTCGCCACGCCGCGGTGTCCCGCCGCCTCGGCGCGGCGAAGGCCGAACCGACGTGGATCAGCGGCCCGGCGCAGCGCGGGCAGACGCGTGCGCGGTCCCTGTCGTACACCTGCTTGTACGAGGCCCTGCACGGCAGGCAGACGTACGAGCTCTTCGCGTAGGGCATGGAGGTGAGGGTAGGCGGTGCGCAACCGTGCGATCGAGCGGTTTTCCGTTCCCTTTCCCGTTCCCTTTCCAGCTCCCGTTATTGCGCCGGCCGGCCCGGGTCCGCAAGCGGAACCCGGGCCCGGCGGTGGCGACCAGGGGCGGTCCTACTCGGCGCAGCCGCCGTTGGTGGTGTCCTCGTCGATCTGGCGGACCTCGGCGGACACGCTCCAGCTATCCGGGTGGAGCTGGAGGAAGCGGTTGGTCCATTCGACGGCCTCGGCCTTGTCCTTGGCCCGGATGATCGAGTAACCGCCGACGACTTCCTTGGTCTCGGTGAAGGGCCCGTCGGTGTAGCTGAGCTTTCCGCCGGACCAGCTGATCCGGGTGCCGTCGGAGGTCGGGGTGAGCCCGGCGGTCTCCAGCATGACCCCGGCCTTGGTGATCTCCTCAAGCAGCGCGCCCATGCGCTCACCGAACTCGGGGCCGGGGTCCTCGGTGGGGAGGTTCTGCTCGTCGATGCGGATCATCGTCAGGAAGCGCGGCATGGTGACTCCTCGGTAGGGGGACGGGGCGGGAGTTTCCCCGCCTCTCACCCTTGCGTCGAACGGGACACGCCAGGATCGACACGCGCCCGGAATTCGTTTCCGGTGACATCTCTCGATCTTGTGATGTGACGTGGCACATATGCAATATCGGTGTGCGGGCCTGCGCCACCGTGGCGGCGCAGGCCCGCACACCTTCCGGTCACCGTGAGGTCAGGAGGTGGCGTAGGCCCGCAGCGGTGGCTCGGTCCAGATCGTCGGGGTCGAGAGGAAGGTCGAGGCGAAGTTCGCTGCGACGACCGCGGTCGCCGCCGTGGCCTCGTGCGGCCAGACTCCGGGAAGGTTCACATCGAGGCACTTGCCGAACGGCAGGCGGCTGGGGACGGCCGTGCCTGTGTGCGACAGGGCGTCCACGACCAGCTGGTAGGTGAGGGCGTCGTACAGCATGCTGACGTGGCCGACGACGCGGCCGAAGCAGACGTCCTGGAGCGCGATGTTCTCGGCCCCGTCCAGGGGCACGGTCGTGAACGGGATGATCGCTTCGTCGGTACGGCTGTAGATGTTCGTGTACGAGATGGGGCCGGGGGTCTCGTCTCCTTGGTTGAGGGCCGCCAGGAAGTTCGAGCCCAGGCTGAACTGGTGGGGCGCGGCGGAGCACGGAATGACGCAGAAGAGATTGCCGCCGGCGATTCCGTGGTTGGGGCTGGCCAGGTTGACCATGTCGTCGACCTTGTTCTGCAGTCCGGGCCACCACTTCACGGCCCAGCGCAGCTGCATGTTGCCTTCGCTGTGGGCGATGAGGTCGACTTTGCGTCCGGTCGCGGCGTGGATCTTGTCGATGGCGTGGACGACGTACTCGGTGGATTCCTGGATGTCGCCCATCGACCGCCCGGGCAGGGTGACCCCGCAGACGTCGTATCCCGCGTCACGCAGCGCCGGAGCGTAGCCCCAGCCCCAGGTCTCGTCGTAGGTGGACGTAATGCCGTGGACCAACAGCACCGGCTCACGGTTCGGGTGCGTGAAGGAGGACGGACACTCCACGGACGCGTCGAGCGCGGCGACCGGGGTGTTCAGCGCGGGGCCGTCGACCGCGGCGGCCTGCGAGACCGGGCCGAGCAGCGCGGCGACGAACGCGCCCACCAGGGCGGGGACGAGGGTGCGGAACCGGCGTCGTTGACGCGGGGACTTCACCTGACTGTTCACGGTGACTCCTGACTGAAGGGGCCGTACGGGGATGCCCGCCCCGGCGCCCGGCGCTCGCTCGGCGCAGGGAGGGGAAGGGGGGATCCATCCGTGTCGGCCGCTGGGCCGCCGACCGGATCGGTGGCTCACCTTCATGGAGCCGCATCCGCCGAACAAGCCTTTGCACAGGGCTTCATGGCGCTCGCCCGGAGTCGTGTGGGTGGTCACAAGGGAGGCGCCGCGAATTGGGACGCGTACCGCATTCCAAGGTCGCGTCGGCCACGGAACCTGCCACGGCGACGTCTCGCCCGTACGGTCGGGCAGCCCGCGCACACGCTGTGTCCTCCCACAACGGGGTGGGCGCCCCGTGGGGCGGCGCACACGATCCGCGCACGCCACCCACCGTCGCCGTCCGTGCCCTGGACCGTCATTGCCCGTCCCCGCATGCTGCGGTCACCGGCCCGTCCATCCAGGTGCAGCGGGAACGGACCCCGTCCACGCGCTTCCGTCTCCCGGAGTTCACGATGACGTTCCCCGTCGACCCACACCCGCACCCGCACCCGCACCCGCACCCGCACCCGCACCCGCACCCCTCTTCGCACCCGCACCCCCCCTTCGCCGCACGGCCCGGCGGTCCTCCCGTCGGCCGCAGCGATCGCCGGCCGCCTGTTCGCCACGATGGGCCGGTCCGGACGCCGCTGGGCAGGCCGGGCCTGTGGCGGGTATCTGCTGCTGGCCGCGGCTTCCTCCGTGGCGCCGGACGTGCT
The DNA here is from genome assembly GCF_053617235.1 of Streptomyces sp. NPDC055749. Classification (NCBI taxonomy): domain Bacteria; kingdom Bacillati; phylum Actinomycetota; class Actinomycetes; order Kitasatosporales; family Streptomycetaceae; genus Streptomyces; species Streptomyces sp. NPDC055749. The sequence continues at coordinate 48,482 of NZ_JBSHFH010000030.1, forward strand.
GACCGAGCGAGTCGCCGGCCATCTGTCGTCGGCCCTGCTCCTGCTGTTCCCCCAACTCCTGCTGATGGGCTGGGCGTTGCTCGGGCATCATCGGGACTCGCGGCGGCTGGACGGTTCACTGTCCGAGTTCCGGCGGTCCCTGGATGCCGGAACCCGCCGGGAGGCGCGATGACAGCGGCGGCGGCGTTCGCAGCGCCGTTCGAGGCGCCGGGGGCGTTCTTCGTCGTCTCCATGGTGTTCCTGACCCTGTGCGGGTTCCTGTGGGTGATCACAGGGGCGGGAGAGGACGATGCCGCGATGTTCCCCTCCCGCGCCCGCCCCGGCCCGGCCTGGCGCTGCGGGCTGGTCATCAGCGGGGACAGCCTGTCCGCGGTGACCCTGATGGCTCTCGTCGGCCTGATCGCCCTCGCCGGATTCGACGGTGTGATGCTCTCGCTGGGGTGCGTCATGGGACTCGTACTCCTGGCGCTGCTGTTCGCGGAGCCGCTGCGCCGCGCCGGCGGGTACACCCTCGGCGATGCGCTCGCCCACCGCTTCCCCGAGCGTTCCGTGCGCCTGGCCGTCGGACTGGTGACGCTGTGCGTGTGCCTGCCGTACCTGGTGCTGCAACTGGCCGCCATCGGATCGCTGTCGGCCTTCGTCCTCGGGCTGACCAGCAGCGGTGCGAAGACCTCGTGCATCCTCTTCATCGGCTGTCTCGTCGTCTCGCTCGCCGTCAGCGGGGGTGTGCGCGGGACCGGTCGCCTCCAGCTCGCCAAGGTGGCGATTCTGCTGGTGGTGATGGCGGCGGCGGCCGTCCTGGTCCTCGACCGCTTCGACTGGAGTCCCGACCGGCTGCTCGGCACGGCCGCTTCCGGGAGCGGCCCGGGCGACGCGTTCCTCGGACCGGGCAATCAGTACGGCGGCGGCCCCATGGCCATGGCCAACCGCTTCGGTCAACTGATCACGCTGGCACTGGCGGTGTGCTGCCTGCCCCACATCACCATGCGCGTCCTCGCGGCCCCCGCGGGCCGGAAGACCCGGACGGCGATGCGCTGGGCCGTGGGGCAACTGTTCATGATCTCGGCCCTGCTGGTCGTGGTCGGCCTCGGCGCGGCGGCGGTCCTGGGAGGGACGGCGCTGAGCAAGGCCGACCCCACAGGCAGCATCTCGCTGCTCCTGCTCGCCGACACACTGGAACCCGACGGCATCCTGATGGCCGGCCTCTTCAGCGCCGTGTTCCTCACCGCCCTTGCCACCGTCGCCGACGTCATGCTCGCCGCGGCGGCCTCGGTGGTACGGGACATGCTGCCGCGCCACCCCCGGCCGGGGACGGAGGCCGTACCCGGCCAGGAGCGGCACGCCCGCTGGGCGGCGGCACTGATCGGCGCCCTCACCATCGCGCTGTCCGTTCCCGCCGCCGACTGGAACCTTCTGCTGCTCTCCACACTCGCCATGACCCTCGCCGCCTCCACCCTCGCGCCGGTCCTCGTCTACACCTTCCTGTGGCGCGGATTCACCGAGCGGGGCGCGCTCTGGACGATCTACGGTTCAACGGTCCTCACGCTCGCACTCCTGACCGTCTCGCCCCTGATCTCGGGCAGCCCGGCAGCCGCTTTCCCCCACGCCGACATCCAGCTGATCGCGCTGGTCAGCCCCGGCCTCGTCACGATCCCCTTCGGATTCGCACTCGGCTGGCTCGGCAGTGCACTCGACCGCAAGGCCACAGAGCGACAGCGGTACGACAACCTCGCCCTCACGGTCGCCGGAGGCCGCTGACCTGTTCCGGCTTGACCGCCAGCGTCGCGAAATAGTTCGACATGTATTGAGCGGATGCGTTGGATTGGTGCGGCGCTTCCGCGAAGCCGGTGAGGACGAACCCCGCGGCGAGTTGCCCGCCGATCTGGTCGGTGAGGGTGTGGCTGTATTCAAGAGGGGCATCCGCACCGAACTTCGCGGCGCGTTCCTCGGCGGAGTAGTGCGTGACATCGCTGTAGGGCAGCTTGTGCGCGACGATCAGCTCGCCGCGCTCGTCGAGCGCCTCGTGGTCGAACAAGTACACATCAGGGTTGAGGGAGCCCACGAGCAGAGTTCCGCCCGGTCGCAGGACGCGGAAGCACTCACGCCACACCGGTGCCAAGTCCGGTACGAACTGGTTGGAGACCGGATGGAATACGACGTCGAACGCTGCGTCGCCGAAGGCGCTGAGGTCGCGCATGTCGCCCAGGACGGTGCGTAGGTCGAGTCCGTCGCGCGCCGCCACCATCTCGTCCTGGCCGAGCTGCCGGGGTGAGTTGTCGAATACGGTGACCCGCGCCCCTGCGGCGGCGAGGATCGGACCCTGCTGGCCACCGCCGGAGGCCAGGCACAACACGTCCTTGCCGGTCAGGTCCGTCGGCAGCCAGGAGCGGTCGACCGGCTCACGCCCTATGAGGACAATCGACCAGTCGCCCGTGCGGGCGCGCTCGACATCCTCAGGACTCACCGGCCTCGACCACTCGTTGCCCTCTTGGACACACTTGTCCCAGGCTGCACGATTGTGGGCAACGGGGTCGACAACAATGTCCTGCACGTTCAACTCCCTGCTACAGCCAAGCGGACACCTGCGGTACTGACAGGTCGGTGCCGCCAGCCAACACGATTGCAGGGTGCGGGCTCAACGAAGTTTGCGGGCAGATTCGGTGGTGTTCGGCGATGGTGCCGGCGATCAGCCGCCGTGGAGCCCCCACTCGTCGAGGCCGCCGTACACGTGGGCTTCAAGGCATCGAGGAGCGTCCAAGCCGACGGCCTCGCCTCGGTAGAGGGCGATGAGCGAGTCCTTGCCCCGCCACCACGTGTCCGTCACGCCCTGCACTTCAGTCACTGGCTCGAAGCCGACGAGGTCCAATGACTCGACGGCCTTCCCCTTGATCCTCGTCACTGTCTTGGCCCAGCGACCGGCATGGGCGGCGAGCGCCAAGGATTCCACCCATCCGTCCGTGCTGGCATGCAGCGGTGTCCAGCGGTAGGCATCAATCCCGAACGCGCCATCGGGGCCGATCGTGAATCCGTAGGCCATGGACACCCGACCGCTTCCCGCCGAGAACGACCAGCCCTCAGCGGCCGAGCCCTCGGGACAATCGGCGCCCAGGATGCGCGGACCGCCCTCGTAGTACGGGGCAGGCGGCAGTGCAAGACCGCCCCAACGGTCCTGGAAGGCCGCGGCCCGGTCGATCTCCACGGCCGGGACCCCGTGCTCGATCCACCTCTCCCGGTGCTGCCCGAGGCCCTGCCGAGGAACACGAACGCCGTCCACCTCGACGAACCTTCTGGCCCGGTCGGTCAGGCCGGCAGGCGCGACCGGGATGGGCGATACGGGAGTGGCGGCCGTCATGGTGCCGGAGTCTAGTGGCGGGGTCCGGCTGTGACTCGCAGCGATAACTGTCACCGAGCGGTGGATCTGACCTGGTCCGCTCGGTCGAGTTCGCAGCGATAGTTGTCACTAATTGCTCGGGCTAGTTGTCACAAGGTTCGTGTTCGCAGTCGGGTTGTCACCAATTTCGAAGCGTGCTGGTGCGGGCGCCGTGGGGGTGCGTTTGCTTGAAGGCATGGCCGATGAGTACGGACTGCTGCCTGTGGCAGACCCTGAGGCGGGGGCGGTGTGGTCGCACCACTGCCGCTGGGACGACTTGCTCCTACGGGCGTCGGCTGTCTCTGGCCGTCAGGACCTGGATCTCGCGGATGGCTGGACTCGTCGTTGGGCGGTCACCTTGAACCTCGGAGGCGGCGAACTGATCGTGCCGGTCCGAGACCTTGCCCAGGTTCAACTTCCCGGGGTCGGGCCGGTTCGCTGGTTCTCGTGGCATCGGCGGCAGCGCCACCGGCCCGGGCTTCAGTACATGGTCAGCACAGGGCGGCATCACGGCTTCGAGAGTCTGGAGGAAGCGAAGGTCCTGCTCGCACTGGACTTCGCCGGCCAGGTGCGGGAGGTGATTCCGCAGCCCTTGAAGCTGCAGTTCCGGACCGGCGGCGGGCCGCGTGTCCATGTTCCGGACTTCCTGATGCTGTCCCGGGCCGGGGTGTGCCTGATCGATGTCCGCCCGCTCGACCGGGTGCGCGCGAAGGACGTCGAGTCGTTCGCCGCCGCCTTTGAGATGGCACTGGCCTGCGGCTGGGAATACGTAGTGGCCACAGGGTGGAGGCGGCACGTCTTCACCGGGCTGGACGCTTTGTCCTGCCAGCGCCGCCCGCTGCCCGATCCACTCGGGCTGCGCGCGGATCTCCTGGAACGGGCTCGGTCCCGGGTGACGTTCGGGGAACTCGTGGCGGCTTCCACGGTTCCGGTGCTGGCTCGGGCGGAGCTGCTGCACCAGCTCTGGCACCGTTCGCTCGGTATCGATCTTTCTGTCCCGTTGAGTGACCGCTCGCTGGTCGAGCCGGCGGGTGGGGCCCTGTGAGTCCTGCGCTGGTGCTTGATCTCGCTCCGGGGGCCGGGCTTGTCCTGGACGGGGTGGAGTGGACTGTTGAACGGCACGAGCCCCATCTGGGGCGGGTCGTGGTACGCGATTCGGTGGGAGCCCGGCAGCAGCTGACCTTCCGGTTCCTCGTCAACCATCCGGCTTGCCGACCGTCCTCGCGCACAGCGGCCGACGGCCCGGACCGCGGGCGGCAGCCCGCGTCCGTGGCTGATCTTCCGCCGGGGAGACTGGAGTTGGTCCGGCTGCGGATGGCCCACCTGCTGGAGGTGGGCACCGGGTTCCGCAGTGGGAATCCGGAGGATCCCGGGCCGGGGGAGCCGAGGCCGTGTTACGACCCGGCGATCACCACGCTGACCGAGCGGCGGTGGGCCAAGGTCGCCGAGCTGGCGGCGATGGACCGGCAGGAGGCCCGGCTGCTGGGACTGGACCGGGTCGGTTACCGCACGCTGATCCGCTGGGAGCGTGGCCGTGAGCGGTCCGGGCTGATCGGATGCGCCGATGACCGGTGGCTGCGGCCGGGCGGGCGTCGCCCGAGTATCGGCCCGGAGATCCGGGAGGCGATCTTCGCGGTCCATGCCGAACTGCAGGGCCGGTCCCGGGTCGGGATGGCCACCCGCACCCGCCTGATCCATCAGTACGTACGCGAGACCTACGGGCCCGACCTGCACGTCCCGTCTTACAACACGCTGCGGCAGGTCTGGCACGAGTGGTTTGGCCCCAGCGGGTCACGGCCGCGCAATCTGGGGGCGACTGATCTGCCGGTACGGTCCGGGCATGTGCTGGTCGACCGTCCCGGGCAGGTGGTCGCGCTGGACACCACGGTGCTGCCGGCGATGGTCCGCGAAGGTGTCTTCGGCGAGCCGGTCAGGGCCCACCTGACCCTCGCGCTGGATGTGTTCACCCATTCGCTCTGCGCTTTCCGGCTCACGTTGGTGTCGGACACCGCGGTGGACGCGGCGATGCTGCTGCGGGACGTGATGCTGCCACTGCCGATGCGGTCGGAGTGGGGGCCGGAGATGGAGTGGCCGTATCCGGGGCTGCCGTCCGCGCTGGTGGCCGAGTTCGCCGGCCATCCGGTGGCCGGGCTGCCGTTCTTCAGCCCGGAGACAGTCACCACCGACCACGGGTCGGTCTATCGCAACCACCACCTGGTGGAGGTGGAGCGGAAGCTGGGCTGCAACATCCTCCCGGCCCGGGCCCTGCGGCCTCCGGACAAGCACGCCGTCGAGCGGGCCTTCGGCGTGATCAGGACGCTGCTGTTCGAGCATCTGCCCGGCTACACCGGCGTCGACGCCGCCGACCGCGGGGCCGCCCCCGAGGATGAGGAGGTGCTGACGCTGGAGGAGATGGAACACCTCGTCGCCACGTGGATCGTGGGGATCTGGCAGCGGAGGCAGTTGGGCGAGTACGCCCCGGCCTGGGACGTGGGCGGCAGCCACAGCCCCAACACGCTGTTCGCGGCATCCTTCGAGCAGACCGGTCTGGGGCTGCGGCTGCCGCAGCCGGACCTCTACTACGAGCTGCTGCCGTCCCATCCCATCTCTGTGCTGCGAGAGCGCGGAGTGAAGATCAGGGGCCTTTGGTACTACGGCGACGCACTTGAGCCCTACCTGAACGAGCGCTCGACCCGGGGCGGGAAGTTCAAGGGCCGCTGGTGCGTCCACCGCGAACCGCGCGACCGCCGCACCGTGTTCTTCCAGGACCCCCTCACCCACGACTGGCACGAACTGCGCTGGACCGGACTGCCCCCGGTCGGCACGGTCCCCGCGTTCGGCGACCGACGGGTCTCCGAGCTACTGGCCGCCGCACGCGAGGCAGACATGCGGCCCCGCACGGATGCCGAACTGCTGCCCCTGCTGCTGGAGATCCTCGCCGCCCGGGCCCCGGTCAGCAGCTGGAAGACGGCCACCACCCGCGCCGAACGCATCAACCACGCCCGAGACGAGACCCAGGCTCGGGCCGCCGCCGAGGACCGGGCAGCTGCCCCGGTCCCCGTCTCACCCGTGACCCCCATGCTGCAGCGCGTCGAGCAAGCCGTCTCCGGCCTGGACGCCGAGCGCCGGCACCGCCGTGAGGAGGCGGTGATTACACGTCCCACCAAACCTGCGCGGTTGGGTGCGAGTTACCGTTCCGGCAACCTGTTCCTGCTGCCCGAGGACGACACCGACCGCCCCCAGCCCGACCCGCCGGACGAGGGAGCGTGAGCCATGGACGACCGTGCCACGGGCGGTGACGGTGAGGCGAGCATCGTCTCGTTCCTGAGGGCCGGACCGCCACCGGACCGGCTCAGCTTCGAGGGATGGCAGCGCTGGCGCACGACCCGCAGCGCGTTCATCCCGGCGCCCCGGCTGAGCCCGGACCAATACAGGGCCCTGCCCGCTCGCCGCCGGGCCTTGCACGATCTGCACCGCACCGCCTCGCACGTCAACCTCGGGCTGCAGGAGACCCCGATGAGCCGCCGGGTCACCACGCTGATGAGATCCCGCATCCAGAACAACGCATTGAACTTCACTCCTGGCACTCGTGACGGCCTGATGATCAGCGGGGGCGGCTACCAGGGCAAGACCGAGACGGCATGCGAGGCCGCAGCGGCCTTCGAAGACTTCTGGCGCGACCTCCACCAGCAGCTCAACCCCAACGCGATCGAGGGAACCCGAGACCTGTTCGTCCCCGTCGCCTACTGCCAGACACCGGTCAAGGCCACCCCGAAAGGGCTCTGCGAGGCGATCCTCGACTTCTACGGCGCCCCCTACGCCAAGACCCTCCGCGGCCTGATTCGCAGCGTCCGAGCCTCCCTGCACGACCACAACACCACCGTGCTGATCCTGGACGACATCACCCGGTTGAAGATGCACCGCGAGGACGACCAGGACACGCTCGACCTCATCCGCGACCTGATGTCCTTCAACGCCACCGTCATCCTCATCGGCGTCGACATCCCCGGCTCGGGCCTCCTGCGCGAAGGGCGGCCCGACCCCCGCACTGGCCAGTGGACCCTGCCCAGTGCGCGGCGAGGCCGCAGCGACCAGGCCGCGACCCAGACCGAACGCCGCTTCGACCTGGTCGATCTCGACCCGTTCACCTACGACACGCCTCAGCAGATCAACGCCTGGATCGAGCACCTGGCGGGCACCGAGGAACAACTCCGACTCCTCGGTGCCCGGGACGGCATGCTCACTGATGGCGACATGCCCGAATACCTCTTCCGCCGCACCGGAGGCATCGTCGGTCTGCTGCGGCGACTCGTCCAGGACGGCTGCACCCGCGCCATGGAAACCGGCCAGGAGGCGCTACATATCCCGCTCCTAGACGAGATCACCATCAACCTCGGCAACCTCCTTGACCGTGACCCGCAGGCCGGCGAAATCCCCGCCGTCCCTGCCAAGCCCGCTCCGAAGCGCCGCCAGAAACCCCGCAACACCGTCTTCGACAACAAGGCCGCGGGAAAGTGACGGTACGCATGCCTCAGCTCCGCCCGCTGCCCCGCAGTTTGGCCCCGCTCTCGGACGAAAGCCTCGTCGGCTTCCTTCTACGCCTGGCCCACCACAACAACGTCAGCCCCGGCACGATCGTCAATCGCACCGGGATGAGCGCCCACCGGACGGCGCTGATCGAGCACATCCCCCTCAGTCAGCAGTATCTGCAAACACCAGAACAAGCAGCCGAGTTCGCCCGCACCACCCGACTGCGCCCTGACGAAGTCCCCAACTTCTTCCTCGCCCCGTTCGGCTCCCGCTACGGCCCGCTCGACACAACTCTGATGCGCCGGTCGCCGAAACGGATTCTCCACAGCAACCGCGGCGTGTTCCGGCGCTGGTCACGGTTCTGCCCCCGTTGCCTGGCCGGTGACTCCGACGTCGAACGCGCCCACGGAGGCAGCTGGAAACGCCTCTGGCGGCTCCCTCCGGTCTTCGCCTGCACCACCCACCGCTGCCTGCTCCGCCATAACTGCTTTGAATGTGGACATCCCGGCCTGGAGGCCCAGGGCATCTCCCTCATCCCCCGAATCAAGGACGAAGACCTCCACCCCAACCAGTGCCGCACCGTCGTCGAAGGCCGACCGGGCCGCCTCAATGCCCCGATCTGCGGCGCCCGCCATCACCAAAGCCCCCCACCCACCTGCAGCGAAGCCTTCCTCGAAACAGCCCTCGCGCTCCAGGGAGAACTGCTTATCGCCCTGGGGCCCGACGGCCCACGAGAAGTGGGAAGCGTTGGCTGGATGATCGACACCAGTCAGTACTTCATCGACTTGCACACCGTCGCCGGCCTCATCACCCTGACCTGGCCAGCAGCCCAAGGCCTCGCCCTCAGTGACGAGCACGCCCGAATCCTTGAGCGCGACGCTCAGCTGAGGGAAGACCTTAGGGGCCGCCTTCACGCGGTCAGAGGCAAGTTCCACTACCTCCACGTGCTGACCGGCCCCGCCCCCGACTCCCGGGCCTACGTGGCAGCGACCGGCATTGCCCACCAGATCTTGAAGGGCACTGACCTACGAGCCTTGGAAATGCTCGCTCCGATCCATGCGCATCTGCAGAAGGTTCAGGGCCCTGTGAAGGCTGAGGGTGACAGGATGCGCAACTATCCGAAGAACTCTCCGCCGCTGAGGTCCCTCCTCACCCGCAGAGCCCCGATAACGGTCAAGGAAATTCGCCAGTACCCGGGAGCACGCGATCGTGAGTGGCTTCCTGCGCCGCTTGGCGACTAGTTGTGCTGACCGGAGAGGTTGATTGAGTTTGTCGAAGGCGGTCGGCTGACGATCGCTTGACCTGTACCGAGGTTCAGGGGCGAGGCTTGAGGCATGAGTGAGGCAGATGAGCTGTTTGGTATCGCGGAGGTATCGGCGTGGATCGGTCTGGAGCCCGACACGTTGCGGTACTTCGAACGTCAGGGGGTTGTACCGTCTCCACGGCGCGACAGTGCGGGGCGTCGCCAATACACGACGGCCGACGTCGAGCTGATCCGCATGCTGGTTCATCTCCGAGAGACGGGGATGCCACTGGCCGATATCGCGCAGTTCACAGGCGCTGACGACAAGGTGGCTGATCCGGCCAGGCTCCGAGTGGAGTTGCTGACGGCTCATCGCCGTCGCGTCCGCGATAGGCGCGAGGAGCTGGACCGTGCGCTCGACGTGATCACTCGGAAGATCGCGGACTTCAGTGATCGGATCACGAGTTCGGTGGACCTTCTCGACCGACCAGACTGCACGATTGCCTTCGGTGTCCAGGGTGAGGGGCCACTGCTGTTCCTCGTCGGGGCGCCGGCTGGGCGGGCCGGTTTCGCGGCGCTGGCGCATGAGCTTGCAGGCCGGTTTACCGTCGTCACCCACGATCCGCGTGGTATCGGTGCCAGCCGTGCGGTCCCAGGGATGGCCGCGCCCACGCCCGAGGTCCTTGCCGAGGACCTTGCTGCACTTGTCGACAGGTTTACCGGAGGGCCCGCCCTGTTCGTCGGTACCAGTGGTGGTGCCGTGACGCTGCTGGAGCTGGGCAAGCAGCATCCTGACGTGGTCGGCCGGGCCGTCTTGCATGAACCGCCCCTTGTGTCCCTCTTGGATGACGCAGACCTGACTGGCCGAGCCGCAGCAGCGTTCAAGGCTGCAGAGGCTGATCCTCAGCGGGCAGTGCAAGAGTTCTTTGACCTCAGCGGCGCTGCCCACCACACAGGACCAGATCAGACGCCTCCCGCCCATATGGCGCTACCCGAGCTACCGGTCGAGGAACTCGACAAGAACCGCTACTTCCTGGGGCGGATGGCCGGCCCCACGGTCTTCTACGTCCCCGACATCGAGGCCATCCGTCGCGTTTCGGTGACGCTGTGCGCTGGCTCGCTGAGCCATCACCAGATGGCGCGCCGGGCGACCCAAGCACTCGCTGAACTTCTAGAGCTACCTCTGATCGACATGCCCGGCAACCACCTCGGCGCAAGCGCCGAGCCGGCAGAGTTCGCTCACGTCCTCGGGCTCCTGCTCGAACCCTGAACACATCCCAGTGCCCCTCCTGGCCGAACGGCCGAGGAGGGGCCTTGCCATGTCGCACCGCAACGCCGCACTGACTCCGCGCCACCGCCTGAAGGTCGCACGACTCGTCGTCGAGGATGGGTGGCTTATCAGCGAGGTGGTCACTCGGCTCCAGGTTTCCTGGCCTACCGGTCCCTTCACGCGATTGATCAACGTCCCCGGTCAGTACAACTAGTGACAGATATCTCTGCGAAGTGACAGTTATTGTCCTGTCTCAGCTGAGTCCGGGCAGCGCGGCCGTCTGACCAGCAGTGCCCGGAGTTGGCTGAGACGTTCTGATCCGGGTTCGTCTCGGTTTTCTCCGGGCATTTAGGGATCCGTCATATGCAGCGATGGCTTCCTCGATGTGGAGAGCGGTCTCTCTCAGTTCCTTGAGGAACCACGGCTTGCTGCTTTTGCGGAGCACCTGTTCCTGTGGCAGGCGCCGGATGAACTCGGTCCTGAACTGAAAGTATCCGCTGTCTCCAGAGAGTGCGAGGGTCCTCCATCGGGGCGAGGCGTAGAGCGCGGTGGCTGCGACGACCTCGGGATAGACGGCGATGTAGCGGCGGGGGTCCCAGATCTCAACCTTGGGGTAACCGGCTCCCATGATGTCGAGGCGTCGGCGCCGGTCGCTTGGGCGGTATCCCCGTCGGACGACGGCGTCCCAGAGTTCGGAGCAGTGCTCGTAGCAGGCGTTGAGCACAGCGTGTCCATGTTTGCGTAGGAGTCGGTAGTGCCGTCGTTGGGCCTGGATCACGTCGGGAAGGGCGGTGACGTCGACCTGTTGCATGAAGTTCTCGGCGGATCGGCCGATCCAGATCTTGTGCTGGAGGCAGACCTGGTCGTGGAAGTGGGAGCTCCAGGCTGAGACCGGTGAGAAGACGGAGTAGTCCCCGATCCGGCGGGCGACGCAGAGCCGGCAGGGGGTGCTCACGGAGAGGTCAGGGCGATCGGCCAGGAACGGCTGCGGTTCTTGGCCGAGTTGGGGGATCGCGTGCAGGAGGGTGTCGCAGGACTGGCCGCTGGCGATGGCGAGTCGGGCTATGTAGTCCTGCCGGGACTCCAGCCAGGAACTCTGCGCCAGCACTCTCCGGGCCAGAATTCTGTTCGTGGTGCCGAGGCGTTCCAGGTAGGACCGTTCGCTTTCGCGTGGGAACGGGGTGACGGGGCGGGGAAGGGGCCTGGTCAGCCAGTAGTCGGTCGGCTCCCTCATCCGGCCCTCTGGCGGGAGGCGTTCTCACTGTTGTGGTCGATCCGGGTCTTCTTCAGCAGTGCCTGGGTGATGCGTTCACTCTGGTCGAGGATCGCGGTGATGGCCGCGGCGCGGATCAGGTGGGAGAGGCTTCCGATCATGCCGCCGGTGCGTCGGTGCAGGTAGTCGGAGAGATTCACCAGGGTCTGCGGCTGGTGGCGGTGGAGGCGCAGGGTGTCCTCCAGGGTGGCGATCAGTGATCGCCATTCCGCGTTGCGGGGAAAGGGGCCGGTGCGGACCAGGGTGCAGCGTCCGCCCATCTGGCGGCCTCGGATCCCGGTGAACACGCCGGACTGTTCGACGTCGATGCCGGCATAGACGAACGTCGCGGGCAGGTGCTCGGTGAAGTACTTCAGGTGGTCGGACAGGTCCTCGCCGGCGGTGGTGCCGTGGTTGAGGAGATGGATCTCGTCGACGAGCACGAGGTCCGTGCGGGCCTCGATCATCACTTGGCAGACGACGTTGGTGATGTCGATCGTGTTGTGGCGGGCTGAGACGGAGGGCAGGCCGAGGAAGCGGGCGAACTCGATGGCGAGTTTGCGGGGTGAGCCTTTGGGCGGGGCGGTCAGATAGACGACCGGGATTCCGTCGCTGTCGGGATGGCGCTGGCGGACGCGTAGTTCGTGGAGGCGACCGAGCTGCTTGAGCGCGGTGGTTTTGCCCGTCGTCTGCTGGCCGGAGACGATCAGGCCGCGCCGGGCTCCGGTTTCGCGCTGGTTGAGCAGGGTCAGCAGGCGCCCTTGATGGGCGATCTCCCGGACGGCCGAGGTGCGTACGACTTGAAGTTCGGAGTGGTAGAGGATGCGGGCATCGTCGTAGGTCTCCTGATCGGCAGGGCTCAGCGAACGCCACCGGTCTTCGGGCAGCAGATCGAAGACTGTCTGGTCGGCTTCGACGAACTGCCGCCAGCCGGTGAGCTGTGTGGTGGGATCACGCCGTGACTCCAGCAGGCCGGCACCACCACCTGTGTCCGGCTCCGGCATGTTCACCACCATTTCTCGGCCTCCTTGCGGGCATCGAAGATTCCGAGCGGGACGACGTCGGCAAGGACGCCCTCGTCTCCCTCTGCTTCTTCCGGTTCTTCCGGGCCGGGAGGAGGCGTCTCAACATGCTCGGCGGGAGTGGGCCGGGGCCAGGCAGGAGTATTGGTCGAGCGGGTGCGGGCGGCGACCTTGCGGTCCTTGCGGATGCGGCGGGCAGGCTTGTCCGGTGTGTCCTGGGGGCCGTCGGTGGCCCGGTCCAGGATGGCGATCGCGGCGTGGGCGATTTCCTCCTCGGTGACCGGGTCGGTGCCGCGTTCGGCAAGGACGCGGCGGGCGTGGTCCCAGGCCAGCTCTCCCATCGGAGTCGGTGCGGTGCGAAGGTGTCGCCAGATCGCTGTGATCCAGGTGCCCTCGCGGTGGTTGCGGACCCAGACGCGGGAGATGTCGTAGGGGTCGTGGCGGACCTCCCACCGCTTCCCGTCCTGTCCGGTGCCGGACGGCTGGCGGCGCCATGGCGTCAGCTCCGGGCTGTCGTAGGTGCGGTGGCGGAGGCGGACTCCGTAGGAGTTGATGGTCCGGAACTCCCTGGGCAGCAGGCCGATGTACTCCTCAGGACTCAACGGGACCGGGACGTGGCCGGCGGTAGCGACCAGGGCGGCGTACTTCTCGTTCGGAGTCATCGCCCGGCCGGGCATGAACGGGTCCCGCAGCCCGTCGTGCGGACGGTTCTGCCAGACGACGATCCACTCCTGGAGCAGTTCCTGGAGCTGATGGACTGACCAGAGCGGCCCGGCGCCCGGATCGCTGCCGCGGTGTTCCGTGCTGCGTCCCTTGTAGCCGGAGAGGTACTGGACGAACATCGTGGCCACCGAGCCCAGGGTCGACTCGACGTGCGGTTTGTCGGTAGGGGTGTCGGGGTGACAGGGCTGGAAGTCCACGCCCAGGGATCGGCAGGCCGTCCGGAAGGTGTCGGAGATGTAGGCCTTGCCTCGGTCGCAGACGATCGTCTCGGGGGTGATGACCGGGACGGCGGCAGCGTTGGCCAGCCGTTCGTCCAGCGCGGTCAGCGAGGCGTGCGGCAGTACCGACCGTGACATCCGCAGCGCGTCCGACCAGCCCGGCCGCATCGGCTCCGGGGTCATCGCCCGTGCCAGCAGCAGGGCGGCGTCGACCGCCTTCGTCGACGGCCGCAGCACGGCCGCCGCGAGCGTCCTGGTCGCGATGTCCACGATGCCCGTCAGCTCGACCGTGTCCAGGGTCCCGTCGTCATGAACAACCAGAACGTCCAGCGGAGTTGAGTCGATCTCCATCACCTCGCCCGGCCGTGCCACGGTGAGCTGGCCGAACATGCCGTCCGGCTGCTTGGCCAGCGAGCGCCGGGTTCGGGCCGAGCCCAGGGTGTGCCGGCCGGACGTGACCGCCGACAGGAGCCGGTAGAACGTCGCCCTCGACGGCAGCGGGACCCCGGGACCGTGTTCGGCCTCGACCAGTCGTTCCATCCGGCGTCGCAGCACCTGGGCGGTGACCGTGGAACGGCTGGTCTGCTCATCCACCACCCGCCGCAGGGCCTCGACGACCCGCCGGTCGGCCCGTCCTGTGCCGTCCGGAACGGCCCGCAGTCGCGGGTCGACCAGGCCGAGGACCCCCTCCTGCTCGAAACGGGCCCGCATGTCCTGCAGGACCGTGAGCGACACCGCCGTCCCGGACTCCGTCAGCTCGGCGACCTTGGCAAGCTCCCGCTGCCGCAGCGACTTCACCTCCGGGTCGTACTCGGGCCTCACCCGCCCGTCCGGAGCGTGGGCCGGGCGACCGGTGAGCATCTCCACCAGGTGGCGCTGCCACCACTCCGCCCGCCCCACAGCCTTGTCCGGCAGGCCCTCCAGGACCCCGGCGGCGGGGACCGTCACGCGTGGCGAGGCCGCCGTGAGCACCGTGAACCCATCGGACGCCAGCAGGTGCGGCAACAGCACCACGCTCGCCGACCGGCTCTCGTCGACGAGCCGGACCGCGGTCCCCTCCAAGGCCGTCACCGTGTGCAGGCGTTCGTCGAACCGAACCACATCACCCACCCGCAGCAGCCGCGGACGCATCGGCATAGCCACCTCCCGCCCTCACATCGGACAGCCGGACCGTCGTCCCCGCGGACAACAAAGCCGACTCGAAGTCGGCGGCGAACACCCGGCGCCAGAGCAGGTGATAGAGCACCGGAAGCACCGCGATCGGGTCACCGGCCTCACGGACCCCTTCCAGCAAGGGGGTGTCCTCGGCGAACACCGCCCGCAGACGGGCGGCAACCTCGGGGCGGTGCACTCGCGGATGCCGGTAGCCGGCCAGCCATCGGACGTTCGCTATCAGCACCGCATCCGGGGCTCCGACCCGCAGAAAGTCCCAGCCCACCAGCGAACAGGCCGCAGCCGTCGCGGCGAACTTCACCGCGTCACGCGGCTCGATCCGCTCATCCGGGCGGACATCCACCACCAGCCCCGTCCCGTCCGCGCGACGTACGAAGAAGTCCGGCGTGTGCCGGACCCGCTTGCCCTCCGGGCCCGTCCACGACAGCCGGAAGGGCTGCGAGGCCATCCCGGTCACCAGCGGATCGAAGTCCAGCAGCACCAGCCGGTCCCGCTCCAGCCACGACTCGAACCCCACGTGATCACAGCAGGTCGCCGACCAGTACCAGCCGCACCAGTTGTCCTGACCACGGAAAGCCGGGAAACGCCGCTCAGGCGGCACCTCCTCGAACCGGACCGGCCACAACTCGGCCAGCGTGCCCCGCTGCCGCACACCCGCTGCGGAGACGTACTCGACCTCGAAGTCCTCCGCGGACTCCGCAAGCCCCACCCGTTCTGCCACCCCGGCCTCCGGTACGACGCCGACCAGACGCTACGACCGTAAAACCGCCGTACCCGCAGTACCCGGAGAAGACTGAGACACCCCACAACTTGCCCGGACATGACCGAGACGACCACTCACATGCCCGGAGATCTCCGAGACTGCCCGGACATCACAGAGACGGGACAGTTATCGCTGCGAGTCACACCGGCCCGAGGCGCTGAGCGAGGAACACTTTTGCAAGCAGGCGCTTGCAAAAGTTAGCAAGGGTGTTGCAGTATCGAGTCATGGCATCACTCAACGTCGGCAGTCTCGGTGAGTACCTGCGTGAGCAGCGGCGCACGGCGCAGCTCTCTCTGCGGCAGCTCGCCGATGCGGCCGGGGTGTCCAATCCGTATCTCAGCCAGATCGAGCGCGGGCTGCGCAAGCCGAGCGCGGAGGTGCTGCAGCAGGTCGCCAAGGCCCTGCGGATCTCCGCCGAGACGCTGTACGTGCGGGCCGGGATTCTGGACGAGCGGGAGCGGGACGAGCTGGAGACGCGGGCGGTCATTCTGGCCGATCCGTCCATCAACGAGCGGCAGAAGAACGTGCTGCTCCAGATCTACGACTCCTTCCGCAAGGAGAACGGCTTCGAGGCCGAAGCCGCCTCCGAGGCCGATGCCGGCGACACAGGCGCCGATGCGCGCGCCGGTGACGTGGATCCGGGCGTCGTGGGCGACACAGTGGACTCTGGCACCGACGCGGATGCCCGCGGCCCCCGCACGGCCGGCGGCAGTGATGCACACACACCCTCAAGCTGACTTCTGATGATCCGGGAGGACCACAGTCATGGCCATCACCGATGACCTGCGTAAGACCCTCACCGACCCGACCCCCCTCTACTTCGCCGCCGGTACGGCGGACCTCGCCGTCGAGCAGGCGCGCAAGGTCCCGGCGCTGATCGAGCAGCTGCGGGCCGACGCGCCGGAGCGCATCGAGGCCGTGCGCAACAGCGACCCCAAGGCCGTGCAGGAGAAGGTGACCGCGCAGGCCAAGGAGGCGCAGGCCACCGTTCAGGCGAAGGTCACCGAGGTGATCGGGGCGCTCGACACCGATCTGAAGAAGCTCGGTGAGACCGCCCAGGACCTGGCGATGCGCAGCGTGGGCGTGGCCGCCGAGTACGCGGTCAGGGCCCGGGAGACGTACGAGAAGGTCGCCGAGCGCGGCGAGCAGTCCGTCAGGACGTGGCGCGGCGAGACCGCCGGGGAGATCGTCGAGATCGCCGCCGTCGTGGAGGCCGAGCCCAAGGCGAAGCCGAAGCCGAAGGCGGAGACCGCGGCCCCCGCGGCGAAGCCCGTACCGAAGCAGGCGGACGCCAAGGCCACGCCCGCCAAGAAGGCGCCCGCGCGCAAGCCGGTGGCGAAGAAGACCACGCCGCCCGCCGGTAAGTGACCGGGCGGGCAGCGAGGCGCCGGTGAACGGCCGGCGGGCAATGGCGGAGAACCGAAGAACGGGGACACGGACCGGGCACCCCTGCGGTGTCCGGTCCGTTCTCCCGGTAGCGTGGCCACGTTATGGCCGGTCTGACAGGCGGTGGGCACTGTGCTGATGCAGGGTTTCGCGGGACTGATGTCCCTCTTGAGCTTGGCGCTGATCCTCTTGAGCGGTTTCGCTCTGGTGGACGCGGCAATCCGGCGTGAGGACGCCTACCGGGCGGCCGACAAGCAGACCAAGCCTTTCTGGCTGATCATCCTCGCGATCGCCTTCGTCGTGATCTGGCTCTTCCCGATCATGTCGTTCCTGCCGATCATCGGGCTCATCGCGACGATCGTGTACATCGTCGACGTGCGGCCCGCCGTGCGGCAGATCTCGGGCGGTGGCGGCGGCGGACGCCGAGGCGGATCCAGCAGCGACGGGCCGTACGGTCCTTACAACGGCGGGCGCTGAGTATTCCTTCTGAAGCGGCGGGCGCTTGAGTACGCGTACCGAAGCGGCGGGCGCTTGAGTGCTTGTACTTGAGTGCTTGTACTAGAGCAGCGGGCGCCGCGCGCTCGCGGGTGCGGCCGAGCCGGAGCGGGGACGGGGGAGACTCCGTCCCCGCCGGCGTATGAGGGACTCGTCGCGGTCCAGCAGCAGGACCGCCACGTCGTCGGTCAGCTCGCCGCCGTTCAGTTCCTGCACCTGCGCGACCGCGGCCTCCAGGAGTTCCGAGCCGCCGAGGCCCTGATCCAGCTGGTGGTTGATCATGGCGACCATGCCGTCCTGGCCGAGGCGCTGCGTGCCGGTCGGGCCGACGCGTCCCTCGATGAGCCCGTCCGTGTACATCATCAGGCTCCAGGAGCCGCCCAGTTCGACCTGCCGGCGCGGCCAGCGGGCGCGCGGCAGCAGGCCGAGCGCCGGGCCGCCGTCCTCGTACGGAAGCAGATGCGCCGCTCGCCCCTGCCGGGCGATCAGCGGTGCGGGGTGGCCCGCGAGGCAGAGTCCGGCGCGGCGGCCGTCGGAGGAGATGTCGACGGTGCAGACCGTCGCGAAGATCTCCTCGCTCTCCCGCTCGTGCTCCAGCACCTGCTGGAGCGTGGAGAGCAGTTCGTCGCCGCAGAGTCCGGCGAGCGTCAACGCCCGCCAGGCGATGCGCAGTTCGACGCCGAGCGCCGCCTCGTCCGGGCCGTGGCCGCAGACGTCGCCGATCATCGCGTGCACCGTGCCGTCCGGCGTACGGACCGTGTCGTAGAAGTCGCCGCCGAGCAGCGCGCGGCTGCGCCCCGGCCGGTAGTGCGAGGCGAAGCTCAGGTCGGAGCCCTGGAGGAGGGGCGTGGGCAGCAGGCCGCGCTCCAGCCGGGCGTTCTCCTGGGCGCGCAGCCGGGACTCGGTCAGCTGTTGCTGGGCGATGTCGGCGCGCTTGCGCTCCACGGCGTACCGGATGGCGCGGCTCAGCAGCCGGCCGTCGAGCTCGCCGCGGTAGAGGTAGTCCTGGGCGCCGACCCGTACGGCTTCCGCCGCCAGCTCGGCGTCGTCCTCCGCCGTCAGCGCGAGTACGGCGTGGCGGGGCGCCATCCGCAGGACGTGCTTGAGCGTGGCGAGGCCGTCGGCCGCCGCGGGGGTGAGGTCCCCGTCGGGGCGCGCCTCGGCGCGTACCTCGCCGCGTGCCTCCGCCCGGGTTTCCGAGCCGATGGGCAGGGCCAGGTCCAGCAGGATGCAGTCGACGTCGTCGGTGAGGAGGCGGCCCGCCTCGGTGAGGTTGCGGGCCGTGCGGACGCGCACCCTGGTACCGGCGGCGGACGGCAGCTCGGGGACGCCGAAGGTGCCCGTGGGGTCGGCCTCGATCACCAGGAGGGTGAGGTCGGCACCATAGGTGGCCTCCGCAGCGGGCACGGCACGCTGCTGCGGTACGGGTACGGGCATCGGTTCGGGTTTCCTTCCCTCCCCCCGAGGGCGCGGCGGGACGACGATCGACGACCCGCCAGACGGGGACGATAGCGGTCCCTGGCAGGGGAACGGAATGGCGAACGGCAATCGGCCTCCGTCATATGCGCAGTCATAAGCCGCGTCCTGTCACGGATCCGGCGAGATGTACGCACCCGGACCGGGGTTGCGGGCCATGACAAACATCACCCGCTCCCCGGGTGGCCGCGTGGTCCTGCTCACGTCGGGGCCCGGGGGCGGGGTGGTGTGGGTCACGCGTGGCTCGTGCCGAGGTCATGCGTGAATCGGGGCGCCCGCACGCCCGCCTACTTGTCCGGGCGGACCACTCCGAGGATCGCCATGGATCCCGCACCCGCCAGCGTGACGTTCCGCCCGGGGCGCGGCGCGTGGACGATCGCGCCGTCGCCGACGTACATCCCGACGTGGCTGGCATCCGCGTGGTAGATGATCAGGTCGCCGGGGCGCATGTCCTCGATGGCGATGCGCGGGAGCAGGCGCCACTGTTCCTGGGACGTACGCGGGATCGGACGATCCGCCGCCGCCCAGGCCTGGGAGGTCAGCCCCGAGCAGTCGTACGAACCGGGGCCCTCGGCCCCCCACACGTACGGCTTGCCTATCTGCGCGGACGCGAAGGCCACGGCCTGCTTGCCGCTGGCGCTCGCCTCGCGATTGATGTCGCTGATCGCTCCGGAGCCGAGCCAGGCGGTCTGCGCCTTGTACTCCGCCTGCTCCTCCAGCTTGAGCAGCCGCGCCCGCTCCTCCTTCGCCAGCTGCGATTCGAGCTTCTTCGCCGCCGCGATCTGGGAGTTGATCTTCTTCTTGGCCTTGGCCTGCTGGATACGGTTGGCTTCGAGCTTCGTCCAGTTGATGCTCGCGTCCTTGGTGTACGTCTCCAAGTCTTCCTGGGTTCGGGTCAGTTCGGCGAGGATGCCCTTGGATGCCTGCTGGCCCTGCCTGACTTGGTTCACCCCGTCCAGGAAGAGCTGGGGGTCGTCGCTGAGGACCAGCTGGGTGCCGGGCGGCAGTCCGCCGTTGCGGTACTGCTCGCGGGCCTGGGCGCCCGCCGTGTTCTTCAGCTCGGCGATCCTCGCCTGACCGTCGACGATGGCCTTGGCGAGCTTGATGATCTCCTTGGACTGCTTGGCCGTCTGTTCCTCGGCCAGGTTGTACGCGTCGGTGGCCGCGCCCGCCTTGCGGTAGAGGGTGTCGATCTCCTCCCGCACCTCTTCGAGACTCTTCTTCGGCGCCGCCGGGGCGGTGGGGGCGGGCTCGGGCAGTGGCGCGGCCATGGCCTGGACCGGCGCGGCCAGCACCGCCAGCGCGCAGACCAGTGTGATCGCGGCAGCGGCACAGTGGCGTCGGTTCACGAGCTCCCCCTCCGGACAGACAGCAACAAAAGCTCCGGACCATCAGATGGCGGACATCTGACTTACCGTCAGTAACGTTCAGGCAACTTCGCGATCGTGCCATGTCGTCCCGTAAAGCAACAGAGGCAGACACCACCTGACGCATCACATGGAGAACACGCGGTTTGCCGCCCCCGACGTGTAACACGAACAGTGCCCCGTCCAGGTTCCCGGAGTCCCTGGATCCGGTCCTCTGCGGTCCTCCGTTCAGTGCGTGTTGGGCCGCAGGGCATCCCAACGCACCGTGATTTCACCCTGCCGCCACCGCCGCGCCCCGTCCGTCAGCGGCCAGTCCGCGGAGAGCGCCCGCGCCGTCGCGATCCAGCGCTGCCGGGCGCCCAGTGAGGCGTACGGGGATGCCGTCGCCCACGCCCGGTCGAAATCGCGCAGGAAGGCGTGGACGGGTTCGCCCGGCACATTGCGGTGGATCAGCGCCTTGGGGAGGCGTTCCGCGAGATCGGAAGGGCGCTCCAGCGAGGCCAGCCGGGTCGCGAACGTGACCGTGCGCGGGCCCTCCGGGCCCAGCGCCACCCACACGTGCCGCCGCCCGATCTCGTCGCAGGTGCCCTCGACGAGCAGTCCGTCGGGTGCCAGCCGCGCGCAGAGCCGCCGCCACACCGCGTCGACCTCGCCCTCGTCGTACTGCCGCAGCACATTCGCCGCCCGGATCAGGGACGGCCGCCGGGCTCCGGTGCTTCCGGGCGCGGACCCCGTCCCGGCCCCGGACCCCAGCGGGATCTCGAAGCCGCCGTGCACGAAGGTCAGCCCCTCGCGTTCGTACGGCTTCGCCGCCGCCACCCGCTCCGGATCGATCTCGATGCCGACCACCGCCGTCCGCGGCTCGGCGGTACGCAGGCGTTCCAGCAGCTCCACGGCGGTCCAGGGGGCCGCCCCGTAGCCGAGGTCGACGGCGACGGGGGAGTCCGAGCGGCGCAGGGCGGGGCCGTGGGTCGCGGCGATCCAGCGGTCCATACGGCGCAGCCGGTTGGGGTTCGTGGTCCCGCGGGTGGCGGTGCCGATGGGGCGCTGGCGCATGACAGCGAGCGTATGCGAAGCCGTAAAGGGGGAAGACGGTCGGCCGGGGCTGGTCAGTGGCGGGCTCGGGGCGGGTCAGTGGGAGATCCGGAGCGGGTCGGTGGCCGCCCCGGGTGGTTCCCCGGCCGTCACCGCGCCGCCCCGCAATGGTCATGGTTCGGTAAAGCGGAATGAACTGCTGCGCTTCGCTGTTCTGGGTCTTCGTAGGGACCCGTGAGCCCCTGCGAAGCTATGCCTTGAGTGAGGAGGACCGGACGACGTGAGCCAGTACGTCTCTCGGCTCGGCGGCAGTCGTGTGGCGCCGCGCATCCGGTTCCCCGGAGGCTTCCCCGGCACGCACCGCAGGCCGCGGCGCATCGCGATGCTGTCCGTGCACACCTCCCCGCTGCACCAGCCCGGTACCGGCGACGCGGGCGGCATGAACGTGTACATCGTGGAGCTGGCCAAGCGCCTCGCCGCGATCAACATCGAGGTCGAGATCTTCACCCGGGCCTCGGCCGGCGCGCTGCCCCCGTCGGTGGAGCTGTCGCCCGGCGTCCTGGTCCGGCACGTCGACGCGGGGCCGTACGAGGGTCTCGCCAAGGAGGAGCTGCCCGCGCAGCTCTGCGCCTTCACGCACGGCGTGATGCAGGCGTGGGCCGGGCAGCGCCCCGGCTACTACGACCTCGTCCACTCCCACTACTGGCTCTCCGGCCAGGTCGGCTGGCTGGCCGCGCAGCGCTGGGGCGTTCCCCTCGTCCACGCCATGCACACCATGGCGAAGGTCAAGAACGCGGCGCTCGCCGATGGCGACACCCCCGAGCCCGCCGCCCGGGTCATCGGCGAGACCCAGATCGTGCGCGCGTCCGACCGGCTCATCGCGAACACCGCGGAGGAGGCGGACGAGCTCGTCCGCTTCTACGAGGCCGACCCCGGCAACGTCGCCGTCGTCCACCCCGGCGTCAACCTGGACCGTTTCCGCCCGGCGGACGGCCGCGCCGCGGCCCGCGCCCGCCTCGGACTGCCCCAGGACGCCTTCATTCCGCTCTTCGCCGGCCGTATCCAGCCGCTGAAGGCCCCCGACATCCTGCTGCGGGCCGTCGCGGTGCTCCTGGACCGCGAGCCCTCGCTCCGTAACCGAATGGTCGTACCCGTCGTCGGCGGGCCGAGCGGCAGCGGGCTCGCCAAGCCGGAGGGCCTGCAGAAGCTGGCCGCGCGGCTGGGCATCGCCGATGTCGTACGGTTCCACCCGCCGGTCGGGCAGGACCAGCTCGCCGACTGGTTCCGGGCCGCGTCCGTGCTGGTCATGCCCTCGTACAGCGAGTCCTTCGGCCTCGTCGCGATAGAGGCGCAGGCGGCCGGCACCCCGGTCGTCGCGGCGGCCGTCGGCGGTCTCCCGGTGGCGGTACGGGACGGGGCCAGCGGCTTCCTGATCCCCGGGCACGACCCGGCGGCGTACGCGGGGGCACTCGCCCGCTTCGTGGACACGCCGGAGCTGGTCGGCCGGATGGGTGCGGCTGCCGCCGCGCACGCCCAGTCGTTCGGCTGGGACACGGCGGCTTCGGCGACATCCGATGTGTACACGGCAGCGATGTACGAGCATCGCCGTCACGTACGCTCGCACCATGGCTGACGTACCCGACGAAGCAGCAGTGGCGCAGGTCATCGAGGCGACGCTGAACGACGCGGAGCTCGAATGGGAGAGCCCGGAGCCCGGCAACTATGTCGTGAAGCTGCCCGGCACGCGCAAGCTCTTCACCACCTGTTCCCTGCTCGTCGGCAAGCACTCCCTCTCGGTCAACGCCTTCGTCATCCGCCATCCGGACGAGAACGACGCGGCCGTGCACCGCTGGCTGCTGGAGCGCAACCTCCGCCTCTTCGGAGTGAGTTACGCGGTCGACTCCCTCGGCGACATCTATCTGGCCGGCAAGCTCCCGCTGTCCGTGGTCACCCCGGAAGAGCTGGACCGGCTGCTCGGCACCGTCCTCGAAGCGGCCGACGGATCGTTCAACACCCTTCTTGAGCTGGGCTTCGCGAGCGCGATCCGCAAGGAGTACGCGTGGCGGGTGTCGCGCGGCGAGTCCACGCGGAATCTGGACGCGTTCGCCCACCTCACCCAGCGCCCGGCGGGCTGACCCGCCCGTACTCGCGCCCGCACGCGCCTGCACTCGCGTCCGTATTCACAGAGTGATCACAGGCACGTCACAATCGCGCCCGGCGACTGGCCAAGCCGAACATCGGACTGGTGTCCGAATCTAGAGTGTGACGCATTGCGACGGCCATCCCGTACGGCACTGAACTGCCGCTCCGGGCAGGGGCCGTTGTTCCCTGAGACGGAGAGATGAACCATGCGCGCCACCGCCGTACGCCGTACCGCCCTCGCCGCTTCCGTGGCGGCCCTGACCCTGCTGGCCACGGCCTGCGGCGGCTCGGACTCCAGCAGCAAGGGTGGCGAGGGCAAGGGCGGCGCCAAGGAAGGCGCCGCGGGCAAGCCCGCCGTCAAGGCGCTGACCGCCGCCGAGCTGGAGAAGGCGTCCCTGGCCCAGGGCGACGTCGAGGCCCACAAGGTCACGAAGGCCGGTCCCGAGGACTCCGTCGCCGCCGACGACGTCTCCACCGACAAGGAGGAGTGCGCCCCGCTGGCCCGCGCGTTCTACGGCGCCGAAGAGGGCAAGCCGGCCGCCACCACCAAGCGCAGCGTGATCAGCGAACCCAAGGTCGAGCCCGGCGACATGACCGAGGAGAACGCCGAGGACGCGCTCACCTCGGCCTTCGACGTGACGTCCACGCTGCTGTCGCTCTCCTCCTACGACAGCGCGACCGCCGAGGGCAACATCGCCGTACTCCGTAAGGCCGCGACCGACTGCGCCGACGGTTTCAGTATCACCACGTCGGGAGAGACGCAGAAGATCACCAAGATCACCGAGGAGAAGGTGTCGGGCGGCGACGAGGCCCTCGCCTGGACACTGGCGGGCGAGCAGGACGGCGAAAGCACGCAGCTGTCCCTCGTGGCGCTGCGCCAGGGCGGCACCGTTGCCACGTTCACGTCGTTCAACCTCGCGGTGATGAGCGGCAAGGGCACCATCGAACTGCCGGCGGCCGTGGTCGCGGCCCAGGCGGCGAAGCTCGCCTGACCTCCACCGGTTCCTCGGTTCCGCTGTTCGGCGGTACGGGGTTCAGGGCAGCGGTACGAGCCTCACCACGGTGACGGTCAGGACCGACCCGGAGACGTAATAGAGGACGATGGCGCCGAGCACGGTCGCCTCACGGCGGTCGTGCTCGCTCTTGACCGGGGACGACCCGTGTCCGTACGGATCGCGGCCCAGCGTGCGGGCCATCGCGTCGCGGAACGGATCGATGTCCCGCATCTTGGCGAGGGTGTCGTCCGCCGGGGGCGCGTACGAGATACGGAACGCGGCGGCGCCCGGCCGGCCACGGTCCTTGCGGTGGCGGCTCAAGAGATCTGCCGCCTCTCGGCCTCGTCCTGCGCCAGCCGGAGCAGGATGCCTTCGGCCTCCGGATCGGGAACGGCCTCCAGCATCCAGTGCCGCATGACAGCGTGGATCTCGTGCACCCCGGCCTCGTTGATCGCACGGTCGAACTCCGTGCGTCTGTCCTCGGGCAGGGCGATGCGGATGGACGGGATGCTGTTGGGCACGTCGACTTCGGTGCCGCCGACGAAGGTCTTCAGAGGCTCGCCCATGATCGTTCTCCCCGATCTCCTTGCTCTCCACGCCCGTTCGCGTGTGTCCACGGGCGTGTCAGGGACAGTCCACGTCGCGCACGATCATAGGGTCGCGGTCCGGTCGGCGAGCACCTGGACGCCGTCCAGGATGCGTTCGAGACCGAACTCGAAGAGTGCGTCCAGTTCCAGGTCGAACTGGTCGGGTCCGAAGAGCGTCGAGAGGACCGGAAAGGCGCCGGATGTCTGAATGGCGTCCATCTGCGGCTCGTTGGACGCCATCCACTCCTCCGGAGTGATGCCGGTGTCCTGACGCGCCTGCGTTTCCAGCTCCATCGCCATCGCGATTCCCTGGGCGAAACCGAGCAGGGTGAGATGCGTGTGGAGCTTCTGGGCGGGGGTGAGACCCAGTCCCCCCAGCGCGGCCAGAACGCGTTCCGTGTACATCATGGCGTGGGGCGAGGCCATCGGCCTGGTGAGCGCGGCCATCGCCCTCGAAAGCCAGGGGTGACGCTCGTACCGGCTCCACAACCACCGCGCCTCCAGGGCGAGCCGATCGCGCCACGAGGCGGGCGGCGGACCGGCGGGCTTCTCCATGAACACCGATTCCGACATCATCCGTACGAGCTCGGCCTTGCTCGGCACATGCCGGTACAGGGCCATCGTGGACGTACCGAACTCCGTGGCGAGACGGCGCATCGAGAGGGCCCCGAGCCCCTCCGCGTCGACGAGTTCGATCGCCGTACGGGTGATGCGCTCGCGGCTGAGCCCCTGGCCGGGCGTGGCCCTGCCCTCCCGTCGCGCCTCCGCCACCACGGTCCCGACGCCGGGCACGACCCGTACCAACCCCTCCTGCCGCAGCGCCCCCAGAGCCTTGGACGCGGTGGCCATCGCCACGCCCCACTCCTGGGTGATGCCCCGGGTGGAAGGGACGGGGTCGCCGGGCGCGAGCTCTCCCGAGGCGATGCGCCGGCGGATGTCCCCGGCGATACGGAGGTAGGGCGGATCGATGGCCATGGCGGCACTGTACTAGTGCACCGAACCACTGTCTGCCCAGTTGAGAAGGGGCTGCGGACCCAGGTGCACTAGGCAGCTGTTTGCGGTGTACGCAGCGACCCGCTTCCGTAACACTTCATGAAGACGAACGCATTCACGGAGACACCGGCCGACCCTCCCGCCGGCCCGCCCATCGGCCCCCGCGCGGGCCGAAGGGAATGGACCGCCCTCGGCGTCCTGATGCTGCCCCTGCTCCTCGTATCGATGGACATCTCGGTCCTCTACTTCGCGATCCCGTACGTCAGCGAGGACTTGACGCCGAGCGCCACCCAGCAGCTGTGGATTCTCGACATGTACGGCTTCGTGCTCGCCGGGCTCCTCATCACCATGGGCGCGCTCGGCGACCGGATCGGGCGCCGTACCGTGCTGCTCGTCGGAGCCGTGGTGTTCGGCGCAGCCTCGGTGGCCGCCGCGTACGCCCAGTCCGCCGAGGCTCTCATCGCCGTACGCGCACTGCTCGGCCTCGGCGGCGCCGCGCTGATGCCGTCGACCCTCGCGCTGATCCGCAACCTCTTCCACGACGCACGCCAGCGCGCCAAGGCGGTGACGGTCTGGACGGGCGTCATGACGACGGGCGTCTCCTTCGGACCGGTCGTCAGCGGCGCGCTGCTCGAACACTTCTGGTGGGGCTCGGTCTTCCTCATCAACCTGCCCGCGATGCTGCTCCTTCTCGCCCTGGTCCCGTTCCTCGTACCGGAGTTCAGGTCGAAGGAGCGCGAGCCGTTCGACCTGCTGAGCGCGGTGCTGTCGCTGGCCGCGCTGCTCCCGGTGATCTACGGCATCAAGGAACTCGCCCGCCACGGCTACGCCCCCCTGCCCGCCCTCGGCATCACCGGCGGGCTCGTGCTCGGCTACGCCTTCGGCCGCCGCCAACGGCGCCTGGCCCACCCGATGGTCGACCTCGGACTGCTGAGGCAGCGTGCCTTCGGCGGCGCGGTCGGCGCGAACCTGCTGGCGATGACCGCCACGGTGGGCATGGCGGTCTTCTTCACGCAGTACCTGCAGTCCGTCCTCGGCATGGGACCGCTCGAAGCGGCCCTGTGGAGCCTGATGCCGGCGGTGGGTGTCGCGGTGATGGCACCGACCGGAGCGGTACTCGCGCAGCGGTTCGACCGGGCGTACGTCATGTGCGGCGGGTTCCTCGTCTCCGCCTGCGGCTTCCTCTGGCTGACGCAGGTCGACATGGACTCGCCCCTCTGGTTCACCCTCACCGGCGGCGCCGTCTACGCGGGCGGCCTCGTCGCGGCCATGACCCTGGCCAACGAACTCGCCCTGGGAGCGGCCCCACCGGAGCGCGCGGGCTCGGCGGCGGCGGTCCTCGAATCGGGCCAGGAACTGGGCGGCGCCCTGGGCATGGCGGTCCTCGGCTCGATCGGCGCGGCGGTGTACAGCAACGACATGGAGACCACCCTCCCCCCGAACCTCCCGGACGCGGACGCGGTACGCGAAACCCTGGGCGGCGCAACGGCGGTCGCCTCCCACCTCCCGCAAGCCACGGCGGACGCGGTCCTGACGGCGGCCCGCGAGGCGTTCACCCACGGGATGAGCTACGCGGCGGTGGGAGCGGCGGCAATGATGGCCGCCGCCGCAACCCTCTCGCTGGCGCTGCTACGGGGAACGGCGGGCGCAGCCGGCCCCGCCGCCACCACCCCTGCCCCCCACCTCGACGGCGCGAAGCAGTCGGCGGACACCGGCAGCACGCGCTGTCACGAGATCGCGGACTGAGCGTTGCGTGCAACGCTCAGTCGCATCCGCGAAATACCTGTCCGGACCAGTCGCGGGCCCTGCTCGTGGGGCCCTGCTCGCTGGGCCCTGCTCGCTGGGCGCCGGTACTTGGGGCGAACTGAGTATGTGCGCCCTGGTCGGTTCCGGCGTGAGCAGGGACGCTTGGACCATGCGACAAGGACCGATGAAACTCGTACCCCAGGTGCTGGCGATCCCCGTGCTGACTGCGGTGACACTCGCGGCATGGGCCGCCTGGCTGGGCTGGGACCAGCACCGTGACGTACACCCCGACGGTTCGACGACCGGCCCGTACGAGGCGTGGCAGGTGATCGGGCTGGTGCTGACCTTGCTGGCACCGGTGTGCTGGGCGGCATCCCGACGGTACGTCGCAGGCGCCGTGCTCGGTACGACGATCGGCCTGACCGCCGCCGCGTTCGTCGACTGGTCGGACGACTCCAGCGGCCTGTTCATGGTCGGCGTGTTCATGGTCATGATGGGGAGCTTCTTCGTGACCGCGGCCGTCACCGCCGTGATCGTGTCCGTGACACGGGACCGGGGGCCCCGGACAGCCGCCTCTTAGTTCCTACGCTCCTGCAACGGGGTGGTAGCGCACATCGACCTCGGCAAAGGGCTGCGAGCCGTGGGCGTGCCGCAGCCGGACCGGCCGGCCGCCGGGGTTGTCGAAGAACCGGATGCCATCACCGAGCAGGATCGGTGCAACGTGCAGGTTGATTTCGTCGATCAGGCCGCGTTCGAGCAGCTGTCGGCCGATCGTCGGGGAGAGGACTTCGAGGTTCTTGCCGCCGGCGGCCTCCAGCCCGATGCGTACTGCCTCGGCCACGTCGCAGTTCAGGAACGTGACGCCGTCGGCGGGTGTGGCGTCCTCGGGGTGGTGGGTGAGGACGAAGATCTGGCCTTTCCAGTCCTCGCTGTAGGGCCGGGCGCCCGGGTCACGGTCCCAGCCGTTCCGCCCGCCCAGGACCGCGCCGGTGGTCTCGACGTACTCCTCTTCCACGCCGTCGCGGCCGGTGACCCCTGTCAGCCAGTCCATGGCGTGGTTCGGGCCCGCCACGAACCCGTCCAGCGACATGCTGAAGTGAAGAAGGACCTTGCCGGCGGCCTGTTGCGGTTCGATGTCGATCATCTGGAACTCCTTCGTTCGTCGCGCCGGCGCGAAAGCACCCGCTACATGGCAGACCGGACGGACGCCCAGAACTCATCGCCGCTGCGCTCCCCGCTGGGTACGGCCCCACTCTTTTGCGGGGTTGCAGTTGTCGCTGCGGCAGCTTCTACCGTCCTGAACAGGGCCGGAGAGACCGGCCTGGTGACGCGATCGTGAGGGAGACGGGCGATGGACGCGGCGATGGACTGGCCTATCGCGGAGGTCGCACGCATGTCGGGCGTGACCGCCCGGACCCTGCGGCATTACGACGAGATCGGCCTGCTGCCGCCGGCCAGGATCGGAGCCAACGGTCACCGCTACTACGAGGAGCACCAGCTGCTGCGGCTGCAGCAGATCCTCGTACTGCGGGCGCTGGGCGTAGGACTTCCCGAGGTCGGCCGGATCCTGGCTGAGCAGATCGACGAGGTGGATGCCCTGCGCGGACACCACCGCAGACTGCTCGCCGAGCGTGACCGGCTCGAAGCCCTGGCCGCCACCGTCTCCCGCACGATCGCCGAACTGGAGCAGTCCAGGAAGGACGGCACACCCATGACCGCCATCAACCGACCGGAGAACCTGTTCGAGGGCATCCAGCCCTCGCAGTACCAGGAAAGCCTGCGTGACTTCCCCGCGCATGCCGAGGAAGTCGCCCGAAGGGTCGCGGGGATGACCCCACAGGACGTCGAGGCCGCGCAGCGCGAGCGCACGACACAGATGATCCTGCTGGCCGACCTGATGGCCGCCGGCAACCCGGCTGACGCCGAGCCCGTACAGGCCCAGATCGACGCCCAGTACCAGGCCTTGACCGAACTGCGACCCGTGTCCGCCGAGGAATACAGCGCCATCGGACGCTCCTGCGTGGACAACGAGGCATGGCACGCGGCGTACGAGGCGATCGCACCCGGCCTGGCCGCGTACCAGCGGGACGCCATCGAGGAGTACGTCACCACCCGGCTCAGCTGACCGAGACCGGACCGGCCACGCGAACCATCCTCTTCGCGCCCCACCGCACCGACGGCGGCCACTTCGCAGCAGAATGCCCCCACCACGCGGAAAACCCGCGGGTGGGGGGCTTCTTCGGCTCTGCTTACTTCTTCTTTCCATGGTCGGGGGGCCCGTTTTTCGGCCCTGGTCAGAGGGCCGGACACCCCAACTGACCTGGGGTTGGGCGGTCGTTTTCGGTCGCCTCTGGTTACCCTCGGAGGGCCCAGACGGGGCCCAGGAAGGGCCGTCGGCTTACTGGTGGGCAAGAGCAAGAAGGGCCACCCTTCGGGTGGGCGACTTTCCGGGCGCCCTCGCTGGGGAGCTCTCAGCGGCTCGTGTGCGGCTGCGGGCATCGCCCTCATTGGAAGGCACCGGGCAGCCCTGGTGCCGGGCTCGGATATGTAGGCGTCCCGTAGAGCGTCGCAGGCCCCCAGCGGAGGTTCGGTCCCTGCGAGCGTGATAGGCCGCGAGAGGTTCCGTGGCGACACAGCGTGATCACAGTTTCGCTATTCGCGCGCGCACGCGTAGAGAGCCGTTGAGGAAACCGGGAAACCGGAAACTCCGTCACTTCCTGCGATGTCGACGGCTTGTGGCGGTGTCCGCCAGAACTTGAGGGCACCAATCGCCCGGCACGGTGTGTTGGCTTTGTCCACGAGAACGAGGATTTGGCTCACATCGCTATTCCGTGAAGCGGCCGGAAACCCAGTTCCGGAGGCCGGCGGGGGACGTACGCCTTTGCCGGTCGCAGCCCTGCTCTCCAGACAAGGGTCAGCGGTCGGTCCGGGAGAGGACTCCGCTGACGGAAGCGGACAAGGGCTCTCGTTTCGTGCGGGGCAGCGGTACCTCGGTCAGTGTGCCGTCATAGATCATCCACAGGCCGAAGCAGTCGTCGTCCTCGTCCCGGATGAACTGGATGACCCAGGTGCAGCACTCCTCGGACGGCATGGACACGGCGAACACGCCGTCGTCCACACGCGTGAAGATAGTGTCCGCAGCACTCTCTCCCTCTTAAGGGCGTCACCGCAGGTCAAGACAGCTCCTAAGGGTTAGGTGATGTGGACGCTAACCCTCGAAAGGCTGCGACTGAACACCGCGGCGGAACCAACCACTTAGCGGTCCAGTTCCACCGCGAGCTCGAGCGGTGGCGGGGACATGGAGCGTGCGACGGCTGCGATCGAGGCCGCTCGGGCCTATCAGCAGGCCCAATTGGACTGCTCGGCGATGGTGTGGTCGCGGGTGGGCACCAGAGTGCCGTCCACGATGAGCACAGTGTCTCTACGGAACCGCTTGCGCGGTTGCAGCGCGAGCGGCGGGCCGAGGTGATCGATGATGCGGTCGGCCGCGGACTTCGAGATATTGAAGAGTGGGGCGAGCTGGCACATCGTCAGGTTTGTGCGCCAGTAGGTCGCGACAAGCAGCACCGGGTCTTCCAGCAGAAGGGCACGGGCGGCCCTTGCGGACCTGATCTGCACTCTCGCGGCGCAGCGCAACCACCAACTTGCCGAAACACGCGGGCTCAGTCCCGGGAACGGGGCTATCCAGGACGGCTTCGACGCCGTAATCACACCAGACGCCACAAGATCGTTTCATGGTGCCCAGCACAACGTCGAGAATGCTCTTATGACTGAAAAACTGGTGAGGTTCCTTGTGGCGCGGCTGGATGAGGAGGCCGACTTGGCCCGGCGCTGCGACGGTGATGGATGCGGGGAGTGGTCTGCCCACGGACACACGGTCGACTTCTGTCAGGTTGACCTCTCCGGATTCCACCCAACGATTGCTCTGCATGTGGCTCTGCACGACCCGGCCCGCGTCCTGCGCGAGGTCGAGGCCAAGCGGCGCATACTGGCCCGTCACGCCCGCGACCCCTGGCCGTGCCACGACCTGCGCGACCTTGCCTCGCCTTACACCGACCATCCCGACTTCCCCGCACGGGCCTGAAGCGGCGCAGCACACGAACAGAGGCCCCACTAAGGCGGCGTGCTGGACCGAGCGTCGCCCTCTGAAGATCGTTTACGGGACAGCCCTTAGTTGGACGCGCTGCGACACGTATTCGGCAGGGCCAATGACTGGCTTTGCACTTGGTTCCCGAAGATGCCTGCCCCCACGCATGTCACTCGTCGTCGCTGCGTTCCAGGACCAAGCCGACGGACCCGTCCTCTAGGCCGTTGCTGTCCTCCAGGTGCAGGTGGCTCCCGTCCGGAACACCGTCCCGGGCGAGCGTGAGTAGATGGCTGGCCAGTGTTCTGAGCCCTGCGGCGTTTGCCTCGATGACGACTTCGCCACCAAGATTCCGCACCTCGATGCGCGCGTCCTCGTCCCAGGTGAAGACCTGCGCGACACCATCGGTCGTGGTTGTGACCCGGGTACTGGTGGACGGCGCGCTACTGCGTTCGGAGACCATGTTCCAAATCATGCCGGTTCCTTCGATGCCGCTTACGCCGGAGAATGGGTGCCGAGACCACTTCTCGGTAAGCCTTGCACCAGTGAGGCACTCGTTTGAGCTGGCCAGGAGGCGCACGACTGCACTGAGCCCGACGACGCGCGCCTGAGACCTGACGCACCCCGATTGACCGGGGTCGACCGCTCGTTCTGGCACGGATCTGGCACGCGAGCCTCTGCTAGCACGTGCAAGGATCGCAAGCATGCTTACCATCGACGTCAGTTCTGTGACCGACGAGCGCGGACTGCATGCAGCACTTGCGCAGGCACTGCACTTTCCTGGCTTCTACGGCATGAACTGGGCCGCATTTTGGGATGCGATCACCGGCCTGGTCCAGCTCCCAGACCATCTGCGCCTCGTAGGCTGGGACCACCTGAATAAACATGTCCCGCGCGGGGCCAACATGCTCCGACAGGCGCTCGACCGGTATCAACAGCAGTCCCGGCCACAGTTCTTCGCCGAATACGCGTAGAGCACCATAAGCCCATGGATCCGGGCTCACAGGGCACCACTAGCCCTCACTACCAAGACAGTCGCGGGTCCTGCTCATGCTCGGGAGAGTGTGCGGGCAACTTCCTTGCGTCTGCCCCGTCCGTGCGCCACAGGCACCCGGGATCGGGACTGTCGGTTCTCCATGACGGCGGCGGGACGTGGACCCGCTGTGTGCGCGGGATCGGCACTTCGGCTAGCACGCCGTCCTGGAACATCCACAGCCCGAAGCAGTCGTCTTCTTCGTCGTGGAGCATGACCTGGACACACTCGGGCCGGTTCCACGGCAGCGCCTCCAGGTCCGCGAGGACCCCGCGGCGCTGATTCCACCGGAAGAACTCGACGTACCAGCCGCCCACGAACCATCCGGGTATCTGCTCGAAACTGCCGTGCCAGGTGCGCGCCTCGTCGGGCCGTGTCAGCGGCTCCATCACCTCGTCCTCGTACTGTGCCAGGACGAGGACCTGTGCCATTCTGCTCATGAGCGCATGTCACCTTGTGGAGTGACCCCCTGGCAAATCAGTTTCGCCACACGCCGTTCAAGGCTCTCGATTCCGACACCGAGTCTGGATCGATGCAGGACAGTGCTCAGCATCCGGTTCTTGAGCTGCGACACCCGCTTTGTAAGTTCGACCGGGCCTGCCTGACAGCGCATTTGGCCGCGCAAGGCCCGGCCAGTCACGACCGGCCAACGCCGTACCTGTCTGCTGTCGTTGATGTCAGGTTGGATGGCGTTCATGGAACGTGTCGAGGCTGAGCTGTTCACGGACGGCGGGAATAACGCGGTGGTGCGCCTGCCCGGTCGACGGTTCCCCGGTGTACTGATCCCGGGTGACTCTCTCTCCATCCTTCGCAGCGACGTCGCCAAAGTGGTGGAGGCTTGCGAACAAGGTGACGTCGCTGCGGCCTGCCAAACCGCCGGCCTTCTCCTGGCCGACCTCGACGCGCTGCTGACGCGCTACTCCGCTGCGTTGGACGCGCACGAGATCCCGCGGCCGTACTGAGGACACCAACACCTGAGCTTGGGAATCACTGATCGCTTGAGGGGATGACCTGAGGAAACGACCCCATCTAGGGTGAGTTGAGTCGTGTCTGCCTGGCTGATAGTGACCGCAGGTGACCGGTTGTTCTGGTGCCAATCTGGTGTGCTCCAGCTTGTTCTGAGTGGCCAGGCCGGGCTTAGAACTGGCCAAGCCACCAGCGCGCCTCCAGGCTGTCAGCCGGGATGACCTTGGCCCTTGCCAAAATCTTCTCGTCGAGGGCACGGACGAGGGCGCGCAACTCACGCGCGCTCTTCTTGGGCAGTGCGTGAAGCACGGCTTCGAGCTGCCCGCGGAAGCCGGCGCCGTAGCACCCGCACTCAGGGAGGCCGCAATCAGGACCCATGCGTGGGTCTACAAGTTGCCGGAGAGGGCCGTGGGCAAGGACCTTCCAGTGCCAGAACGCTTCTTCCGTAGCTTCGGGCCAGAAGCGGGTCCGCTCCAGCCGACGCAAGTCGGCCGTGCAGGACCCTGAAAGGTGATCAATCAATGGGTACCGTCGCCGCCTCAGGGGGCGGGTGGGGAGGTCGCCCCGCAGGGCTGACGGGCGCCTACGCGGCATTGCCCCTTCGGTTGTCAGTCATGCGGGCAAGGTACAGAGCCAGGCGTCGGGTGGCTACCGCGTATTCCGGTGGCTGAAGCCTTGAGCTTGGGAAGCTGGATCGCTGCTTTGTAAGCCTGGCGTCGATCACGGACACGTTCTCGCTGGTCGCCACACGGGATCCGAACTGGGGAGGTGGCTAAAACCGTGGAGCCGACCGCCCCAGCCACAGAGGGTTTTCCCACCTCTGCCCGCTGGTCGCTGCCCGCAGCGCGCCCGCCTGGCGCGGCCAGCCGGGGGCGGAGACATGAGGCAGGCCGCGCCGCTGAGGCGGCGCGCGCCCGCGCCGTGCGCGGGTCTTGATGAAGTAGGGAAAGTTCTATCGGGCTGGCGTCAGGCGCTTGCCGTCATGGCTCCGAATGTGGGGCCCGTTCCCGTCGAGTGCGTCCAGTAGCCGGACCGTGTAGACCTCGGACATCCACTCGACGACCTCGTCCGGCGTAAGCCAGCCGACCGCGGTCGATTCGCTGGACGTTCGCTCGCTTCCGTCGGCGGGCTTGCATCGGAAGACCAGGGCCACGATGCCCCGCTTGGTGTTCTTGTAGACCCCAGTGAGCTCGTTCACCTCGACGTGGATACCCGTCTCCTCCAGGACCTCGCGCCGAACGCCCGCCTCCGGGGCCTCGTCGAGTTCGAGTACGCCGCCGGGGAGCTCCCAAGTGCCGTTGTCGGCACGGCGGATCGCCAGGAGCGGTCCGTCCTCGCGCACGATCACTCCGGCTCCGGCGGTCGGCGCTCCGCACGCCGAGTCTCGTGAGAACGGCATGCACGCGATGCGGCACTTCTACGCGTCGGTGCTGCTAGACGCAGGGGAGAACGTCAGGGCGCTGCCCGAGTACCTCGGGCACTCGGATCCTGGCCTGACGTTGCGCGTGTACGCCCACCTGATGCCGTCCAGTCAAGAATGCACTCGAAAGGCAATCGAGCACGCATACGAAAATTCAGAGCGTGGAAACTGAACTCTGGCAGTCCAGCAAGGCTCACAAAATGAGCACACGGCTTGAATCAGCGCACGGAAACTCGGCATCCTTCCACGGATGGGTAGTTCCATCCATGGAAGGAAGCTTACAGTTTATCGAAAAGAAATCCTGGGAGGCAGAAGGTCGCTCGAACATCTATCCCTGACCAGGGACGATCCCTTCCTGGGGAGGGATGTTCGAGCCGTCCAAGCTGTACAACAAGGCGTTCATCCAGTGAAATGAATCAATGCCGACCTGCGGAAATCTGCGACTTTTCTACTGTGGCTGTAGAAGCCATGCTTCTAGCTGCACGTTTGTCTGTGAAGCCGAGCTGTGCGAAAGTCTCACCACATGCGAATGCCGCCCGTGCATGGGCGGCATTCGTTTCTATTTCCGCACTCGGAATCCCTAGCCAGGAACCAATCGCAGATGGAGGCCTCATGGTCCCACGCACAGGTGTCACCCTCGACATCTGTCCTCGTGACTTGCCGCTCGCGCTCATCGGCACAGCTGGCGGCGCGCTCGCCTTGTGGGCTGACGCCCCCGCAGAGATCGCCGTCCCCGTGGCGCTGCTGATCGTCCTCGACATCCGCATCCACCGCTGGAGCCCACGCGCCTGACGGCTCGTTGAGCATCTGGCGGCCCACAGACGGCCCAGCCCACCGAAAAGCCCCCCACCACGCGGAAAACCCGCGGGTGGGGGGCTTTTTCAGCTCTGCTTACTTCTTCTTGCCCTGGGTCTGGGGGGCCCGTTTTTCGGCCCTGGTCAGAGGGTCGGGCACCCCAACTGACCTGGGGTCGGGCGGTCGTTGTTGGTCGTTGTTGGTCGCCCCTGGTCACCCTCGGAGGGCCCAGGCGGGGCCCAGGAAGGGCCGTCAGCTTGCT
Source organism: Streptomyces sp. NPDC055749 (assembly GCF_053617235.1). NCBI lineage: Bacteria > Bacillati > Actinomycetota > Actinomycetes > Kitasatosporales > Streptomycetaceae > Streptomyces > Streptomyces sp. NPDC055749. The sequence continues at coordinate 84,828 of NZ_JBSHFH010000030.1, forward strand.
GGTGAGACAGAGCAAGAAGGACCACCCTTCGGGCGGACGATTCTCGGGCGCCCTCGCTGGCAAGCTCTCAGAGGCTTGTGTGCGCCTGCGGGACTCGGACAGTTGACGGATGCCTTCCAAGAGGGGGCGTCGCCCTCATTGGAAGGCATCGGATAGCCCCTGATGCAGCGCTCGGATAGCTAGGCGGCCCGTAGAGCGCCGCAGGCCTTCAGTGGAGGTTCCGGCGCCCTGTGGGCGAGATGGGCCGCGAGAGGCCCCGCGACGACGCAGCGTGACCCAAGTTTCGCTGATCGCGCGCGCACGCGTAGTGAGCCGTTGAGGAAACTGAGAAACCGGAAACTTCGTCACTCCCTGCGAGGACGAAGACTTGTGGCGGTGTCTGCCAGAGCCCGAAGGCACCACTCGCCCGGGGGTGTGGTGGCTTCCCCGCCGCGAGAGCCGCTGAACAGCAAGAGGAGCACGCCCGGCCGGGTGCTCCTCTTGCTGTTCAGCGGCACGCCGCCCGCCCCACTGAAAAGCCGTTCGTAGCCACGGCAGAGCGGCAGAGGGCATCGGTGCTTGAGGACGTCCGGCCCCGCCCCCTCCTGGGTGGCTCACCGAAGCTTTTCAGTGGCGCGGGGGCATTCCGCTTAGCTCTCACCCCACCTCTTACTAGAGAGTTGAGGGAAGACAGCGTCCGTAGCGTCCACACGTGCACCCATATAGGCCCTGACCTGCACAGACACTGCGGACGCTAAACAAAATGTGTAGCGTCCGCCAGTGTCCGCAGAGTCCGCAACCCTCGCTCTGCCTTAAGGGCATCACCGCAGGTCAAGGCGTCTCTTAAGGGTTGGGTAGTGCGGACGCTAACCTTCGACGCAGGGCTACTGAGGCATCAGGACGGACTCTTCCACTTAGCAGCCCAGTCGTGTCCCTCGTCCTCTGGGAAGGGGCCACCCCGCCACGTGTGGACGGTGGCCGGCCTCTTCGCCTCCCGGCCCCGTAACACTCTCCGTCGATGCGCCACTGAGGCCAGGATGTGGGGCGAGCGCCGCGCGCTTGCGGCTGTGGCAGCCAGCGCGGCGTTTTGCTGGTCTAGCTGCCCTCCAGGCGTGTTGACGCAACGGGTGGGTGGCTCTAAACTCATCGCATACCCCGCCGGGTCCGCAAGGCCCTGGTTCGACGGCCCCGTAAGGGGCCGTTTTTGTTTGCACAGGTAGGTAGTGCGCGATCAGGCGAGTAGAACCCGGGCGCCCTCCGGCCGCCGGAGTGACGAACCAACGCTCACACCTCCGCACCTCGGGAGGGGAAGCCAGCGTGGCCGAGCTGATCGTCTATGTCGATGGGTTCAACCTGTATCACGGCCTCCATGAAAGGTACGGGCGCAAGTTTCTGTGGCTTGACCTGGAGAAACTGGCCCAGACGTTGCGACCGCAGGATCGGCTAGCGAAGGTCAAGTACTTCACAGCTCCCGTCATGAACGACCCCGGAGCTCTCAGTCGGCAGGACGCCTACTTGCAGGCCCTGACCGCTCATAGCGGTACAGCAATCGAGATCATCAAAGGCCGCTACCAGTCCAAGCAGAAGCAGTGCCGGAAGTGCGGTTCTCAATGGACCCAATACGAGGAGAAGGAGACCGACGTCAACATAGCGGTCTCCTTGGTCGCCGACATTGCAACGAAGACTGCCACGGCTGCGATGCTCATCAGCGCAGACAGCGATCTCTCGCCAGCGGTACGAAAGGCAAGGAGCCTGGGGCCAGGGACCCACATCATGGCTGCCTTCCCTCCTAAGAGGTTCTCGAATGAGCTGAAGAAGTTGATGCCCGCCTCATTCTCCATTGGCCGCGGACGGTTCTCGGGTGCACAGCTCCCCGCTAAGGTCCTCGACCCCGTGACGGGCCATGGCATCGAGCGACCAGCGAAGTGGGTCTGAGGTCCAGTCTGCGCCGCACACGCGGTTGCTCCCTGCTGACCAGACCATCGCCCGTGGCACCTTCGGTCGATGCACCGTGGCGGCCAGCACGCCCGGCGGTCGCCGAGCGCTCGCGCAGCGAGCTGCCAAGGAATGTGCGGCTTGGCCGCTCCGCAGATCGCCCTTCTGGCGAGAGGGAGCCCCGGATTGGTCGCTAGACCTAGCACCCACCCCCGCTAGGTCTAGCGCCGCCGCTAGCGGCGAATCAGGGTGCTGAGCTGCGGTCTAGCGTCTAGCGGTCCTGAAGCCGCGCCGCTCCTTCCAGCGCTTTCAGTACGGATTCGGGATCGCCGTCGTAGACGATGTGGGGCTCGTGGGGCTGAGGCGGGACGAATCGGGCACGGTAGCGGATCAGGTCGTTCTCGGCGAAGTAGATCGCGTTCGGATCTGCCTCATGCTGCACGTTCCGCCTGTTCACGCGCGACCAGAGCTCTTCGTGACTTGCCTCCAGGTAGACAAGCACCGTGATTGCGCCGGCATCCGTCGCGATCGATCGCCATCGAGCCCGATCGTCCGGCGTCCAAAAGCCGTGATCGACCACTACGTTCTGCCCAGCCTGAAGGGCCTCGCCGAGGTCTGCGGAGATGTCTTCGAGGACCGGGCGCTCAAGGGTCGGGAACGTGCCCCGGGGGAAGTCGACGCCGTAGACGCCGTGTCGGCGCCACATCTCCTCGTCCGGGCACAGCCTGGCGAAGCCGCGGGCCGTCAGTACTCGGGAAAGGGTTGTCTTTCCCGAGCCGGGGAGCCCTGCCATCAGCACGCAGAACGGCCGGGCGCTGCTGTCGGCGTCGATCACTGGGTGACTTCCGATTCCGTCTGCCACGTGCGGCCGGGGCTGCCGAGGTCGACGCCGTACTCCACGACGGTCTCCGCGCTGTCCACGAACTTCGCCGTCATCACGACTACTGGTCCCGTCGCAGCCATCGCGGGATCCAACTCCAGGAGCGAAGCATCGTCCGGCGTCAGCAGACGTGCGGACGCGGTGTCGACCCGGTGGGTGATAGGTCGGCCGGTTGCCTGAGCGATGAGCTGGAGTGAAGTTCCCCCGGTCAGCCGCTCGCTCTTTGCCAACTGCGGCACCAACTTCCCGTACTGGGCAGGGATCCAGGAAGTGGAGTGGGCGACGATTCCGTGTCGGTCGCGGTACACGCGACACCGCCTGACGACGTCCGATCCAGGCTCGATATCCAGTGCCCTGGCCACGTCGGCAGGCGCCGGCACTACTGAGGCTTGGTGAGAGTCGGACCGCTCGCCGGATCCCCAGCTTGACCCGCTGCGGCGCCCTCGGTCCTGACGCTGAGATCCAGACGACATCGGAGAGGGGCGGTCCAGCACTTCCGTCCCGATGCCATGAATGCCCCGGACAAGACCCTCACTCCGCAGCTTCCGCAACGCCTTCTCGGCAGTCGCGGTGCTGACCTGCCACTCCTGCGCGAGGTTCTTGATGCTCGGCAGAAGCGAGCCCGGCGACAACTGGCCTGACGTGATCACCTCCGCGTAGTGCGCGGCGATCTGCGCGTACGGCGCTCGATTGTCGGCCTGCTCCGACATCTCTCAGCTCCCTTGTCTCCGTGGATGACATCCCTAGCGTACCGCTTGACACCCTAGGGTGCCCTAGGGAACCCTAGGGATGTGCCCACCGGTCGATTCGATCGATCGGAGAGTGCTGCACCCGGCTGCGTGGGGTGCGGATGCGAACGAAGTCCTGGCTCGCCAGGAACAGCAGGGAGCGGCTCCCTACCGCCAAGCAGTCAGCCGCTCCCCGACCCTCAAAGGGGTAAGTCCATGATGCCTGGAACCTTAGTGAAGCCGCTCGTGCAGGTGCCGGTTCAGTCCGGCCAGATGGTGCGAGTGCAGGACCTGACCGGCTCGGAGAGGGCGGTTGCCCTGTACGCGTCGGACATGCCGTCGGGGCGCCGTCGCCACTCGTCGGAGCAGGTCCGTGAATGGATCGTGCAGGGCGTCGAGCGGCTGGGTGCGGCGGAGATCCGTCGTCGGGGAGAGTTCTTCTACGGCCACCGGTTGCTGGAGCTGAGCGGCCTGGTCACCCCGCAGATTCAGCAGCGGCACGAGCAGCGGTTCCCGAAGCGGGGCCGTCTGAACGTGGCCGACCAGGAGTCCGCCAACAGCGTCTTCGGCGACCGCATGAGTGAGGAGACCAGGCTCCGCAACGGAACCGCTGCGGTCGACGGCGACTGCCCGTGCAGGGGTACGCGTTGCATCCCGACGTTCTACGACGATGACTGCGGGCCCGTCGACATGCTGTGCCCGGTCCACGCGCGGGCGGAGATCCGACGCCACCGCGCGGGATACCGGCAGGGCGTTGACCTGCGTGACGGCCTGCGTCACACCGAGCGTCACGCCGGGGAGCTGCGTCCGTGAGCGTCCGTCACCTGACCGCGTCCCGTCGGCGCCAGCGCAAGGAACAGCTCGCCAGGCGCCACGGTGCCCGATGCACGTACTGCCTTCGGCCGTTCGCTTCCCTGCGGGAGGCGACGCTGGACCACATCGTGCCGCGCTCGCTCTTTCCGACCTGGTCGGTGGTTCACCTGACCCTCGCGTGCGGGCCGTGCAATCACGCGAAAGCCGACCGGCTGCCGCTGTCCATGGCGCTCCTGCTGGTGTGGTCGACGACAGGGAACCGAGGGACCTTCCACCCGGTGGAAGAGGTGGAAGTTCACGGCTTCCACCCCGCGTTCACCGACCCCCAGAGCGCGTTCACCGCGAGTGCCGACCGTGTCCCCGATCGCGACGGGGTGAGCGGGAATCCGCTGGTCGAGTCGGGTGGAAGACGGGTGGAAGCCGACCCGACTTCCACCCCGTCCACCTCGGTCGACTGGCGCCTGCTGGCCCGACTCGCCCACGCCCGCCAGTCGATCGCCGTACCCCGTGAACAGTCCGGTGAACGCCGTGAACAGTCGACCCCTGGTCAGGCGATTCACCGCCAGACAGCGAGACGTGCGGTGCGCGTCGGTCGACTCGAACACACCCGCCGGACGCCCCGACTGAACACTTGTGAACAGCCGACCGATCGAGGGGTGAGCGCATGAACACCAGCACCCAGCGCGTGAACGGACAGGCCCGACCGATCGACCCGATCGACCCGATCGCCCCGACCGAGTCGGCCGACCGACCGGCCGTGAACAAGACCCGACCGGCCAAGCAGCCGACCGAGGACGGCGGCAAGAAGCCGTCTGCGGCAGTCCGGCTCGTGGCCATGGCCCGCGATCAGTACACGTTCGTCATGTCGACCGACGGCCGTCCCTACGCGGTCGCGATCGACGGCCCGAACCTCGCCCTCCCGCTGCGTGGCCGCACCGGTCTGCGCCAGCGCCTGGCCCGTCTGTACGCCGACACCTTCGAAGGGGACGTGGCATCACAGTCCGCGCTCGCCGACGCCATGACGGTCCTGGAAGGCATCGCCGACTCCAACGACCCAGTGCCGGTGCACCTTCGGGTCGGACACGACGACGCGGGAACGCTCGTGGTCGACCTCGGCACGGCCGACGGGCGGGCGGTGACCCTGTCGGCCGGCGGATGGCACGTCGTTGACCGCTCGCCGGTTCTCTTCCGGCGGTCGGGGGCCATGGCGCCGATGCCCACCCCGATCCTGGTCGGGGACGGCCTGTCGAAGCTTCACGCGCTGCTCAACATGGACGACTCCACGTTCCGTCAGCTCGTGGCGTGGCTGGTCGCCGCATGGATTCCGAAGATCCCCCACCCGGTCCTGACGTTCAAGGGCGAGCAGGGCACGGGCAAGTCGAAGACGGCGCAGATGGTCGTGAACCTCATCGACCCCTCACCCGCCTCGAAGCGGTCGCAGCCGCGGGACATCAAGGCATGGTCCGCGCAGGCGTTCAACTCCTGGGCCCTGTGCCTGGACAACATCAGCACGATTCCGCCGTGGCTCTCCGACACTCTGTGCAAGGCCGTCACCGGGGACGGGATCGTGGACCGGGCCCTGTACACCGACGACGACGTCGTCGTGCTCTCCTTCCGCCGCGTGCTCGCCATGACGACCATCGACGCCGGAGCTCTCGCGGGGGACCTCGCCGAACGGCTGCTGATGCTGGATCTCCAGCTGATCGACGAGGAGCGGCGCCGGACCGAGGAGGAGTTGGACGACGCGTTCGAGGCGGTGCGTCCGTCCGTCCTCGGATCGCTGTGTGACCTGCTGGCCACCGTGCTCGCGGTGCTGCCGTCTATCCGGCTGGCGTCCATGCCGCGCATGGCTGACTTCGCCCGTGTGCTCGCGGCCGTCGACCAGGTCATGGAGTGGAACACGCTGGACGACTACCTCGCCGCATCGGCGAACGTCGCCGGAGACGCGTTGGAGGGCGACCAGTTCGGCTCCGCTGTCGCGGCCCTGGTCGAGCAGGCCGGAACCTGGACCGGCACCGCCGCCCAACTCCTGGAGCAGGCACAGCCGCCCGGGGGTGTCCGGCCGCAGAACTGGCCCAAGGACGCCACCCGCGCGGGTGGCAAGGTCAAGCGCCTTGCCCCGCTGCTGCGGTCCATCGGGATCACCGTGGACGACACGCAACGTAGCCGCGACCGGCACCGGTCCAAGCTCCTGATCCTCACCCGGACCGACCCTCCCGACGAGTCAGCGTCCGCACCGCCCGAGCCCACCCTGTGGCCGGAGGTGGCCTCCATCGGGCCGGACCAAATGGTCCCTGACCAGTACTGACGCCGCCGGAACACCACCGGGCCGGGCCGCCGAATAGCGGCCCGGACGCGTCACCCGCTGCGGACGCTGAAGCCGTCCAGCGTCCGCAGCGTCCGCACCAGCGTCCGCGCCTCTCACCTCAACTGACCTGCACTAACAGATGGGTGCGGACGCTGGGGCGCTGCGGACGCTGCAATACATCAACTCTCTAGGACGGCGACCGGCACCACTCCCACGCACCGCACCACGGACACGAGGAGTCACCACCGCCATGGCCACCGACCCGCGCGCGACCCTCCGCGCAGGACTCCCGGACCGCTACCTCACCCCCGAAGACCTCGCCGCAATGCTCGTCCTGCCGATCGAGACCGTCTATCGCTGGCGCAAGCAGCGCATCGGCCCGCCCGGTTTCCGCGTCGGCCGGCACGTTCGCTACGACCCCGCTGCAGTCCGCGCCTGGATCGACCAGCAGACCGACCGCGACACCGCCTGACCACCCCGAGGTAAAGCCCACCCTCTCTACCCGGGAGTTCCCGGCGACCCGCCCACTGAGGCGCCGCCGGGGCTCCACCCGCCCCTCGCCGGTAGAGGGGCCCCTTTACCCCGGTAGAGGGGGAGGTAAGGGCCCCCGACCTGCGAGGTAAGGGCGGTAAAGGGGGGCATCGCACCGTGCCCCACGGCGTCACAACACGTCTGGCTCACCGCCTTTGTGGCTGCCGCCCGGGATTCGAACCCGGGGTTCCGCATCCGGGCGAACCGGCGTACGGAGTCCTTGGCCGCTAGACGACGGCAACCCGAACGCACCCTACGCGGGTCAGGGAGGCAGCGCCTCGCCCGCCAGGGAGGCAGGGAGAACTCCCTGACCGCCTCCCTGACCCACCTCCCTTGGCCTGACCAGCGCAAACAGCTTCCAGGGAGGCAGGGAGGCGCAGTCCAGCACACCCGAAACACACCCGCAGAGCAGCTCACCTAGCGGCACCCGCAGCATCCCTGACGCGTGTTCACGAAAGGACACACCTCACATGGCAGGCAGCATCCAAGACCGTTGGTTCCGGACCGAGACCGACGACGACGGCAAGACCGTCCGAGTTAAGACGGACCGGCACGGGACCGGTATGCGCTATCGGGCGCGCTACTTCGCGCCCGACGGCAAGCGCAAGAGCAAGTCCTTCGCCGACGGGCAGAAGCGCCTCGCCGAGCAGTGGCTCAGCAGCATCAGCGCAGATGTGGCCCGAGGTCAGTACATCGATCCGAATGCGGCCCGGACGTCCTTCCAGGAGTTCGCCGAACAGTGGCTGGCGAGCCAGAGCGGCGATCCGAACACCCGGGCCTCGATGCAGTCGCAGCTCAAGTTGCACGCCTTCCCGCGCATCGGGACACGTCCGCTGGGCTCGTTCCAGCCGAGTCACATGCGCGAGTTCGTGACGCAGCTCGAAACATCCGGCATGTCTGGCTCGTACGCCCGCGTCATCTTCTCCAACGTGCGGGCCATCCTGAGCGCGGCCGTCGAAGACGGCTGTCTGCCCCGGAACCCTTGCCACTCGCGCACGGTGACGCTCCCGGAGATGGGCGCGCGGCGGGTGGTCCCCTGGCTGCCGGAACGGGTCTTCGCCATGCGCGGAGCCCTGGCCGAGCGGTTCCGCCCTCTTGTCGACGTCGGCGCCGGTTGCGGCCTGCGACAGGGCGAGATCCTCGGTCTGTCGGTCGACGAGCTGGACTTCGACAACGAGGTGCTTCACGTCGTCCAACAGCTCAAGCTGAGCCTGAGTCAGCCCGTCTTCGCTCCGCCGAAGGGTGGCAAGCTGCGGGACGTGCCGCTGCCCGAGCCTGTGGCCGACGCGCTCAAGGCGCACATGAAGCGCTTCCCGCCGGTAGAGATCGCGCTGCCGTGGATGCGCGCTGGCGGACCGCCTGTGACCAAGCGCCTGATCTTCACCGGCCCGCTCGGTGGGCACGTCTGGCGCACGTCGCTGAATGAGGACCACTGGAAGCCAGCACTCGCCAAGGTCGGCGTCATTCCGGTAGCGAAGAGCCGCGAGTACGCCGCCGCTCGGGAGCACGGTATGCACGCGCTGAGGCACTTCTACGCCTCCGTACTGCTGGACGCCGGAGAGAGCATCAAGGCCGTCAGCGAGTACCTGGGGCACTCCGATCCGGGGCTGACGCTGAAGGTGTACGCGCACCTCATGCCCAGTAGCCGGGACCGCGCCCGAAAGGCTCTCGGCAAGGCTCTGCGGCCGGACGAACCTCTGCACTGAGGGCCCAGCGTGGGCCCAGAACAAAGAACAGCCCCTGACCTGCACCATAAGTGCAGGTCAAGGGCATGATCACTATTCCTACTTCTTCTTGCCCTGGTTCTTCACTGCCTCGATCGCCGCCTGTGCGGCGTCCGGGTCCAGGTACGTGCCACCCGGGTTCAGGGGGTGGAAGTCGGCGTCCAGTTCGTAGACGAGCGGGATGCCGGTCGGGATGTTCAGGCCCGAGATGTCCTCGTCGGAGATGCCGTCCAGGTGCTTGACCAGGCCGCGGAGGCTGTTGCCGTGGGCGGCGACCAGGACGGTCCTGCCGTCGAGGAGGTCGGGGACGATGCCGTCGTACCAGTACGGCAGCATGCGGTCGACGACGTCCTTGAGGCACTCGGTGCGCGGGCGCAGCTCGCTCGGGATCGTCGCGTAGCGCGCGTCGTCGGACTGGGAGAACTCCGTGCCGTCCTCGAGGGCCGGCGGCGGGGTGTCGTACGAGCGGCGCCAGAGCATGAACTGCTCCTCGCCGAACTCGGCGAGCGTCTGGGCCTTGTCCTTGCCCTGGAGGGCGCCGTAGTGGCGCTCGTTCAGGCGCCAGGAGCGGTGGACCGGGATCCAGTGGCGGTCCGCGGCTTCCAGCCCGAGCTGGGCGGTGCGGATCGCGCGCTTCTGGAGGGAGGTGTGCACGACATCGGGGAGCAGGCCGGCGTCCTTGAGCAGCTCACCGCCGCGGACCGCCTCCTTCTCGCCCTTGTCGGTGAGGTCTACGTCCACCCAACCGGTGAACAGGTTCTTCGCGTTCCATTCGCTCTCGCCGTGGCGGAGGAGGATCAGCTTGTACGGTGCGTCGGCCATGAGCCCGAGCGTAATCGAACCCGTGCGGCCCGCGCGCGCCCGGTCACAGAGCGGACGGGAGGGGGTGGGGGAGGGGGCGCGGGGGTTCCGATTGACGGTCGGCGTCAATCGAGTGGCGGACGGAAAACCCCGCTTCGTAATATTCGGATTGCCATCGGACCACTTACGGTCCACACCCAATCCGTACGTCCCCGGGGGGAATCCGCATGTCTGTCGACGGGCTCAGAAGGGCCGCACGCGAGACGGTCTCCGGTCTCCCCCGGGAGTTCTGGTGGCTGTGGACGAGCACGCTCGTCAACCGCCTCGGGGCGTTCGTCGCCACCTTCATGGCGCTCTATCTGACCCTGGACCGGGGGTACTCCGCCTCGTACGCCGGGCTCGTCGCCGCGCTCCACGGGCTCGGCGGTGTCGTCTCCTCGCTCGGTGCCGGCGTGATGACGGACCGGCTGGGGCGCCGGCCCACCATGCTGATCGCGCAGGTGTCGACCGCGCTGTCCGTGGCGCTGCTCGGGTTCATGGTGCACCCGGTGGCCATCGCCGGGGTCGCGTTCCTCGTCGGCATGGCGAGCAACGCCTCGCGGCCCGCCGTGCAGGCGATGATGGCCGACATCGTGCCGGCGAAGGACCGGGTGCGGGCGTTCTCCCTGAACTACTGGGCCATCAACCTCGGCTTCGCGATCTCGTCCGCCGGTGCCGGGTTCATCGCCGAGTACAGCTATCTCGCCGGGTTCATGGGCGAGGCCGCGATGACGCTCGTCTGCGCCGTCCTCGTCTTCATGAAGGTGCCGGAGTCACGGCCGGAGAAGGCGCCCGTCGCGCCCGGCGGGAAGGAAGCGGTGGCGGACGACGTCCGGCTCTCCACCGTGCTGCGCGACGGTCGGTTCATGAGCGTCGTCGGGCTGTCGTTCGTGATCGCGCTGATCTTCCAGCAGGGTTACGTCGGGCTGCCCGTCGCCATGGGGGCCGACGGATTCTCCGCCTCCGACTTCGGTACGGCGATCGCCGTCAACGGTGTGCTGATCGTGGCACTCCAGATCCCCGTCACCCGCTTCATCCAGTACCGCGATCCGCGCAAGCTGCTCGTTATCTCGTCGCTGCTCGCTGGGTACGGATTCGGGCTGACCGCGTTCGCCGGATCGATCGGCGTGTACGCGGTGACGGTCTGCGTGTGGACCCTCGCCGAGATCATCAACGCACCGACCCAGACGGGCCTGGTCGTCCAGCTCTCGCCGGCCCATGGGCGCGGGCGCTACCAGGGCATGTACACGATGTCCTGGTCGGCGGCGGCCCTGGTCGCCCCGCTGATGTCCGGCTTCGTGATCGACCGGTACGGCGCCGAGTGGCTCTGGGGCGCCTGCGCCGTACTGGGTACGGTCGCGGCGGCGGGGTACTGGCTGCTGACGCGCAACCTGCCCATGGAGGGCCAGGTGGGGGAGGCGGCGATCGTGGAGAGCGGGGCGCCCGCGACGGCTGTCGCACCGGTGCCGGTGCCGGTGCCGGTGAAGGCGGAGGGGGCTGAGGCCGGGCGGGTCGTCGGCTGACCGCGGATCGTGCGGTGCCGGGCGGGGCGCGGGTGAGGGAGCAGCGCGGTGGTGTTCCGCGACGGAGCCTTCCGT
>NZ_JBSHFH010000031.1:0-94384 GCF_053617235.1 Streptomyces sp. NPDC055749
CGGCACCGTCGAGACGGTGCCGGGGCCTTTCTGTGCGACCTGACGCGTCAGGCCTTCGCGGGCTCCGGTTCGGGAGCCGTCGGGGCCGGGATGCCGGCCTTCTTCTCGCGCTTGGCGGCCCTCTTCTTCGCGCGGCGCTCCTTGCCGAGCTCGACCATCGCGTACAGCGTCGGCACGAGCAGCAGGGTCAGCAGCGTGGAGGTGATCAGACCGCCGATCACCACGACGGCCAGCGGCTGCGAGATGAAGCCGCCGTCGCCGGTGACGCCCAGCGCCATCGGGAGCAGGGCGAAGATCGTCGCCAGTGCCGTCATCAGGATCGGACGGAGCCGGTGACGGCCGCCCTCGACGACCGCTTCGACCACACCGAGGCCCTGGGCCCGGTACTGGTTGATCAGGTCGATCAGCACGATCGCGTTAGTCACCACGATGCCGATCAGCATCAGCATGCCGATCATCGCCGGGATACCCATCGGGGTGCCGGTGGCGACGAGCAGGCCGATCGCGCCGGTGGCGGCGAACGGGATGGAGACCAGCAGGATCAGCGGCTGGATCAGCGAACGGAACGTCGCGACCAGGAGCATGAAGACGATCGCGATGGCCGCCAGCATGGCGAGACCCAGGTTGACGAACGCCTCGTTCTGGTCCTCGGAGACACCGCCGATGGTGGCGGTGGCGCCTGCCGGAAGGTCCAGGGCGTCGATCTTCTTCAGCAGGGCGGCGCTCACCTCACCGGTGTTGTCACTGGTGGGCTTGGCCGTGACGGTCGCGGAGCGCTGACCGTCGATCCGGGTCATGGAGACCGGCCCGGGGACCAGTTCGACATCGGCGATCTCGCTGAGCGTGACCGCGCCGAGCCGGACGCCCTTCAGCTCCGCCATGGTGGTGGCGGGCCGGGACGAGGTGACGACGACCTCGCGCTCGGTGTCGTCGAGGATCGCCTTGCCGGACGGGGTGCCGCGCACGGCTCCCGCCACGGCCGCGCCGAGGGTGGCGTCGCTGAACCCGGCCGCCGCTGCCTTGTCGTTGGCCTTCACCGAGATACGCGGGACGCTCTGCGACAGGTCGCTCTGGACGTCGGTGACGTCGTCGAGTCCGGCGACCGCCTTGCGTACCTGCTCGGACGCCTTCTCCAGGACGTCCCCGTCGGCGGCCTTGACCACGACGCTCAGATCCTGGCTGCCGAAGCCGTCGCCCGCCGCGATGGTGGTGTCACCGATCCCGTCGAGCTTGCCGAGGGCCTCGTCGATCCGCTCCTGGGTGGCGTCGAAGCCGGCCGCGTCCTTCAGGGTCACCTGGTACGAGGCCTGGTTGGCTCCCGTACCGCCGCCGAAGGCCGCCATGAAGCCGGACGAACCGACCGTGACCTGGTAGTCCTCGACGTTCTTGTCGTCGGCGAGTACCTTCTCGACCTTCCGCGCCGCCTCGTCGGCCGCCGCCAGGCCGGTGCCCGCGGTGAGCTCCTGCTTGATGGACAGGACCTCCTGCTCGCCCTGGTCGAAGAAGTTGGTCTTGAGCAGCGGGACCATGCCGAAGGTGCCGAAGAGCACGGCGACGGCGAGGACGATGCTGGTGATACGGCGACGGGTCGCGAAGCGCAGCACCGGGACGTACAGCCGCTGGAGCCTGCTGCGCTCTTCCTTCTCCTCCGCCTTGCGGCGGGCCTCCGCCGGGTTCTCCGCGGCGCCCTTGGGGGCGCGCAGGAACCAGTAGGACAGGACGGGGACCACGGTCAGCGAGACCAGCAGGGAGGCCAGCAGGGCCGCTGTGACGGTCAGGGAGAACGAACCGAACAGCTGGCCGACCATGCCGCCGACCAGACCGATCGGGAGGAACACGGCGACCGTGGTGAGCGTCGACGAGGTGACGGCTCCGGCGACTTCCTTGACGGCGGTGATGATCGCCGAGTGGCGCTCCTCGCCGTAGCCGAGGTGCCGCTTGATGTTCTCCAGGACCACGATCGAGTCGTCGACGACCCGGCCGATGGCGATGGTGAGCGCGCCGAGCGTGAGCATGTTCAGCGACAGGTCGCGGGTCCACAGCACGATCAGTGCGAGGACCACGGACAGCGGGATGGAGACCGCGGTGACCAGGGTCGAGCGCAGGGAGGCCAGGAACACCAGGATCACGATGACCGCGAAGAGCAGGCCGAGCGCGCCCTCGGTGGTCAGGCCGGAGATCGCCTTGGAGACGGCGGGGCCCTGGTCGGAGACCACGGTCAGCTCGGCGCCGGCGCCGAGGTCCTTGCGCAGGTCGGGGAGCAGGTCGCGGACGGCGTCCGAGATGGCGACGGCGCTGCCGTCCTTGTCCATCGTCGCCATGACGGCGAGGCTCGGCCTGCCGTTCGTACGGGTGATGGAGACCGCGGTGGACGGCTCCTCCTTCACCGTGGCGACGTCACCGACGCGGACCGGCTTTCCGGGCTTGCCGGTCGCCGGGTTCTGCGCGGAGACCGTCAGGTCCTCGATCTGCTTCAGGGAGGTGTAGCCGCCGCCGACCTGGATCGTGCGGCTCTTGCCCGCCTCGGAGAACGAGCCGCCGGGGACGGTGGCACCGCCCGCCTGGAGGGCCTGGGACAGCGATCCGGCGTTCAGACCGGCCGCGGCGAGCTTCTTGTCGTCAGGGGTGACGGAGATCTGGAGGTCCTGGACCCCGTCGACCGTCACCTGGCCGACACCGTCGATGTCGTCGATGGCGGGGACGACCGTACGGTCCAGCTGGTCGGCGAGCGCCTGCTGGTCCTTGTCCGAGGTGACGGCGAGGACGACCGTGGGAATGTCGTCCGTCGAGCCGGCGATGACCTGCGGGTCGACGTCGTCCGGGAGCTGGATGCGGGCACGGTTCACGGCCTGCTGGATGTCGGCGACGAGCTGCTTGGTGTCCTGGTCACCGAAGTCGAAGGTCGCCATGATGACGGCGTTGCCCTCGCTGGCGGTCGAGGTGATGCCCTCGACGCCGTCGACGGCCTTGATGGAGTTCTCGAGCGGTTCGACGACCTGCTTCTCGACCACATCGGGGGACGCACCCTGGTAGGGGGCGAGCACCGACACCATCGGGAGTTCGATGGTGGGCAGCAGCTGCTGCTTGAGCTGCGGGATCGCGATCGCTCCGAATACCAGAGCGACGATCGAGATCAGCCCGATCAGGGCCCGTTGCGCGAGGCTGAATCTGGACAGCCAGGACATGGGTGGGTCTCTCTTCTGTGGCGTACGAGGCAGATGGGCGGGCGATCGAAGGGGGACACGCCCCACCCGCTTATACGATCGCCGGTCCCCGTGGCCGAATCGTCGGCCCCGGGGGTGCTTTCTTATGCCGCGCATACCGCAGATGGAGTACACCGCATCTCCACCCCCGCATCCCGCGCGCTAGTCGGCTCTGGGACGCACCAGGCCCGATTCGTACGCGGTTACCACCAATTGGGCCCTGTCCCGGGCGCCGAGCTTCGCCATGGCCCTGTTCACATGGGTCTTCACGGTGAGCGGACTGACCACGAGCCGCTCGGCGATCTCGTCGTTGGAGAGCCCGCCCGCGACGAGAACCAGCACCTCTCTCTCGCGCACGGTGAGCGCGGCGAGCCGCTCCGAGTACGCCGCGGCGTCCGGCCCCTCGCCCGAACTCCCGCCCTGGGCGAGGAAGGTGGCGATGAGCCCCTTGGTCGCGGCCGGGGAGAGCAGCGCCTCACCGCCCGCCGCGATCCGGATGGCGTTGAGCAGCTCCTCCGGTTCCGCGCCCTTCCCCAGGAAGCCCGAAGCGCCGGCGCGCAGGGACTGCACCACGTACTCGTCCACCTCGAAGGTGGTGAGCATGACGATCCGGACGTCCGCGAGATCCGGGTCGGCGCTGATCATGCGGGTGGCGGCGAGCCCGTCGGTGCCGGGCATCCGGATGTCCATCAGCACCACGTCGGCGCGTGTGGAGCGGGCCAGCGCCACGGCCTCCGCGCCGTCCGCGGCCTCTCCCACGACGTGCATGTCGGGCTCCGAGTCGACCAGCACCCGGAAGGCACTGCGCAGCAGCGCCTGGTCGTCGGCGAGCAGCACCTTGATCGGATTCACGCGTGTCCCCCCGTTCCGCCGGCCGTGCCGGGCGTCGTCAGCTCACCCGTGCGGGCCTTGACCGGCAGGATCGCATGCACACGGAAGCCGCCGCCGTAGCGGGGGCCCGCGGTGAGTGTGCCGCCGAACGCGGTGACGCGTTCGCGCATGCCGATGAGTCCGTGGCCGCCGCCTTCGCCCTCCCCGGCCGATCCCTCGGTCCGGCCCCTGCCGTTGTCGAGCACCGTGATCTCGGCCGTCGCCCCGACCCGTACGACACTCACCTCGGCCTTGGCGCCCGTCCCGGCGTGCTTGCGCACATTGGTCAGCGCCTCCTGGATGACCCGGTAGGCGGCCAGGTCCACGGCTGCGGGCAGCGGGTTCTCGTGGTCGGTGCAGGCCACCTCGACGGGGAGCCCGGCGTTACGGAAGGTGTTGACCAGTTCGCCGAGGACCGCGAGCCCGGGGGCCGGTTCGGTGGGCGCCTCCGGGTCGCCGGACTGGCGGAGCAGTCCGACGGTGGCCCGGAGTTCGTTGAGCGCGGAGCGGCTGGCGTCCCGGACGTGGGCGAGCGCTTCCTTGGCCTGGTCGGGGCGCTTGTCCATGACGTGGGCCGCCACACCGGCCTGGACGTTGACGAGGGCGATGTGGTGGGCGACGACGTCGTGCAGGTCCCGGGCGATCCGCAGCCGCTCCTCGGCGACCCTGCGGCGCGCCTCCTCCTCACGGGTGCGCTCGGCGCGTTCGGCGCGCTCCCTGATCGCGTCGACGAAAGCACGCCTGCTGCGGACGGCGTCCCCCGCGGCGCCCGCCATGCCGGTCCACGCGAAGACACCGAGATTCTCCTGGCTGTACCAGGGGGCCGAGCCGAAGAACATCGCCGCCGCGGTCAGCACCGTCATGGTCAGCAGGCCGACCCGCCAGGTGGTGGGACGGTCCGTGCGGGCGGCGACGGTGTAGAGCGCGATCACGGCGCTCATCACCACGGGGGCCGGCGGGTCCATCACCACGAACTCGGTGGCGGACAGGGCCCCGGTGACGGCGAGCACGGCCATCGGGTTACGCCGCCGCAGGACGAGCGCCCCGGCCCCGAGCACCATCAGGAGCACGCTGAACGGTTCGGGGGTGCGGGTCCCGAAAGACGGCCCGTTCGCCCCGTGGTTCGGGTCGGCGAACGACGCGCAGATCATGCAGACGAGCACGGCCAGCGCGAGCCCCGCGTCGAAGGCGAGGGGATGGCCGCACAGCCAGCGGTGGGCACGCGCGAAGCCGGTTCCGAGGGTGGTCACGTCGAGCAACGGTACGGCGTGTCGCGCATGGTCGTGTCCCGAACGTGTGCCGCTCCCGGCACAGCACTGTGCCCCGCGGCCGGCGGACCGGGCGGGGCACAGGAGGGTGCTGGAGCGGGTGGTACGTCAGCCGGGGATCAGACCGTCGTCGCCGAGCATGTCGCGTACCTCTTCGAGGGTCGCGTCGGACGACGGCAGGATCAGTTCGGACGGCTCCAGGGAGTCGTCCGGCAGGGGTGAACCGAGCTCCCGCACCTTGCTGAGAAGTGCCTGGAGCGTGGTGCGGAAACCTTCGCCGTCGCCGCTCTCCATCTCTGCGAGCAGCTCGTTGTCGAGCTTGTTCAGCTCGGCGAGGTGACTGTCGGCCAGCGTGAGCTGACCCTCCCCCATGATCCGTACGATCATGACGTTGCCCTTACTGCTTGTCGAACTTGTGCGGAGTCTGCTGCGACTGCGGGGCGGCGTCCTGCGTACCGCCTTCGATGGCCTGCTTCTCTGCGGAGGAGCCGCCGGCCAGTTCGGCCTTCATGCGCTGCAGCTCCAGCTCCACATCCGTACCACCGGAAATCCGGTCCAGCTCGGCGGCGATGTCGTCCTTCGCCGTGCCGGACGAGTCGTCCAGGGCGCCGGAGGCGAGCAGCTCGTCGATGGCTCCGGCTCGCGCCTGGAGCTGCTGGGTCTTGTCCTCGGCCCGCTGGATCGCCAGGCCGACGTCGCCCATCTCCTCGGAGATGCCCGAGAACGCCTCGCCGATCCGGGTCTGCGCCTGGGCCGCCGTGTAGGTCGCCTTGATGGTCTCCTTCTTGGTGCGGAAAGCATCGACCTTGGCCTGGAGCCGCTGGGCCGCGAGAGTGAGTTTCTCCTCCTCGCCCTGCAGCGTCTGGTGCTGCGTCTCCAGGTCCGTGACCTGCTGCTGGAGGGCGGCGCGGCGGGACAGCGCCTCGCGTGCCAGATCCTCGCGACCGAGCGCGAGCGCCTTGCGGCCCTGGTCCTCCAGCTTGGACGACTGGCCCTGCAGCTGATTCAGCTGCAATTCCAGCCGCTTGCGCGAGGTCGCCACATCGGCGACACCGCGGCGCACCTTCTGAAGCAGCTCCAGCTGCTTCTGGTACGAGTAATCGAGGGTCTCGCGCGGATCCTCGGCCCGGTCAAGGGCCTTGTTTGCCTTCGCGCGGAAGATCATTCCCATACGCTTCATGACACCGCTCATGGGCTTCGCGCGCCCCCTTCTGACGGACTGAGCTCCAGCACTCCAACAGAACCCACAGTACGGGCCCTGCCTCTATTACCGCACTGTCGGAGCACGGATGTGCTCCTCCCCAAGGACGACTGCCCCCGGTGACCGCTCCCGCGCAGGGAGTAGGTGACGGTCAGGGAAACGGGCGGCGACGTCCGTTCTGCCCCTGTCGGGATGCCTTTAAGGACGCGGGCCGTTGCCGGATCGTTCCCGACCGGTCGGCTGTCCTCGCCATCGACCCCGTACCCTTGGGTTTTGTGTTCCGTAGCCGTTCTTCCAAGGACGAGAAGGCCCCCACCGGCAAGGTGACGGCGGACCTCTCCAAGCAGCCCCGCGACCCCGAGTCCCCCAAGGGTCGCCCCACCCCCAAGCGCAGCGAGGCCCAGACGCAGCGCCGTCGCGCTTCGTCGAGCGCGCCGACCGACCGCAAGGAGGCCATGAAGCGCCAGCGCGAAGCCAGGCGCGCCGACCTGGCCAAGCAGCGCGAGGCGCTCGCGACGGGTGACGAGCGTTATCTGCCACCGCGTGACAAGGGGCCGGTCCGGCGCTTTGTCCGTGACTTCGTGGACTCGCGCTTCTGCATCGCGGAGTACTTCCTGCCGCTCGCAGTGATCATCCTGATTCTCAGCGTGATCCAGATCCAGAACATCCAGAACATCTCTCTGCTGCTCTGGCTCGGCGTGATCGTGCTGATCGTCGTCGACTCGATCGGTCTCGCGTTCCGGCTCAAGAAGCAGCTGCGGGAACGCTTCCCCGACACCCCGAAGCGCGGCGCCGTCGCGTACGGACTGATGCGTACGCTCCAGATGCGCCGACTGCGGCTTCCCAAGCCGCAGGTCAAGCGCGGAGAGCGGCCCTGAGTACGCCCTCCGGCTTCACGGGTGCCGCTCCGGCGTGGATGAAGGGCCTCGGCGGACTGCGTAACGTGGTCCGCCAGGAGCTCGTGGCCCGGCAGCTCGACGAGCAGATAGCCGCCCGCTTCGCGGTGGGGCGGCGTCTGCGCGTGCTCGATGTCGGCATGGGGCAGGGCACCCAGGCCCTGCGCCTGGCCAGGGCCGGTCACTCGGTGACCGGCCTGGAGTCCGACGGCGACATGCTGGAGGCCGCCCGGCAGTCACTCGCGGGCGAGCCCGATGGCATTCGTGAGCGGGTCCGGCTGATCGAGGGCGACGGCCAGGACACCGGTGTGCACTTCCTGCCCGGCAGCTTCGACCTGGTGCTCTGCCACGGCGTCCTGATGTACGTCCAGGAGCCCGATCCGATGCTGGCGGGCCTGGCCCGGATGCTGGCCTCCGGCGGGCTGCTCTCCCTGCTCGTACGGAACGCGGACGCGCTGGCCATGCGGCCCGGGACCGCCGGGGACTTCGGCGGGGCGCTGGAAGCCTTCGACACGGACACGTACACCAACCGGCTCGGCGTCACGGTGCGGGCCGACCGGCTCGACGCCCTGACCGCCACGCTCGCCGGCATCGCGGCGCCGCTGCACGCCTGGTACGGGGTGCGGGTGTTCTGCGACAACGTGAGCAACGAGGCGGAGCTTCCGGAGCCGCCCGAGCTGGCGCGGCTGCTGGACGCGGAGGACCGTGCGGGGCGGACCGATCCGTACCGCCGGGTGGCGGCACTGCTGCACCTGTGCGGCGTACGCGGCTGACGCGCCGGAAGCGGGCCGGAGGGCGGCGGCGCCCGGCAGGAGCCGTACGCCCGATCGGCGTATCAACGCAGGCCCACCAATGGGGTCAATAGTGATACTCCGGACATGCATGCACACTCTTCGTCCCCTGTTCCCTTTTCGCGCGGCCGAGTGCGCCGACTGCTGCTGCCCCTGACCGCCGGTGTCTGCGCGATCACCCTGGTGGGCGGGTGTTCCGGCTCGGACTCCGGCTCCGCCGCGCCCGACGCCACGCGTTCCGGCTCCGCGCCGCAGGGTCCCGCCGCCCGGGCCACCAACGAGCTCCAGGACGACTACCAGGACGTCATCAAGAACGTGCTGCCGTCCGTCGTGCAGATCGACGCCTCCAAGGGCCTGGGTTCGGGCATCGTCTACGACGACAAGGGCCATGTCGTCACCAACGCCCACGTGGTCGGCGACGAGAAGACCTTCAAGGTCACCGTGGCCACCGGCGGGAAGGTGATCGGCGCCTCCCTGGTCTCCGCCTATCCGGAACAGGACCTGGCCGTCCTCAAGCTCGACGAGCTGCCCGAAGGGCTCAAGGCCGCGAAGTTCGGCGACTCGGACAGGGTCGAGGTCGGACAGATCGTGATGGCGATGGGTTCGCCGCTCGGTCTGTCCAGCAGCGTGACGCAGGGCATCGTCTCGGCCCTGGGCCGGACCGTCACCGAGAGCCGCGCGGGCGGTGGCACCGGGGCGACCATCGCCAACATGGTGCAGACCTCGGCGGCGATCAACCCGGGCAACAGCGGCGGCGCGCTCGTGAACCTCGACAGCCAGGTGATCGGCATCCCGACCCTGGCGGCGACGGACCCGCAGATGGGCGACAGTGCGGCACCGGGCATCGGATTCGCGATCCCGGTCTCGATGGTGAAGACGGTCGCCGACCAGATCATCAAGGACGGCAAGGTCACCGACTCCGGCCGGGCGGCCCTGAACATCACCGGACGCACGGTCGTCGACGAGAACTACCGGCCGGCCGGGGTGGCGCTGGTCAGCGTGGCCGAGGGCGGCGCCGCCGACAAGGCCGGCCTGCGGGTGGGAGACATCATCACGAAGGTCGGCGACACCGAGGTCACGACGATCACCTCGCTGTCGGAGGCGCTGGCGGGCGACGAGCCGGGCCAGAAGGTCACCGTGACGTACTCGCGCAATGGCGCGCGTACGACGGCCGAGGTCACGCTGGGCGAGATCTAGGACCGCTCCGGTGCTGTTCCCCCGGTCGCCGGACGGGCTCGTGGAACGGGCCTGTCCGGCGATCGGGTACGGGGACGGAGCGTCAGCCCTGGTCGGCCGAGAGGCTCATAGGACCGTAGATCTTCGTCGCGTCCTCGAAGAGCGTGACCTGTTCCGCCCCGCCCTCCAGAAGCTCCTTCCAGAACTCACCGATCCAGGACTCCGCATCGCCCTGGGTCGTGAACTCGTCCGGCGTCAGCGCCGGCTCCGTCTCCGTACCGTCGGACTTCTCGAACCGCCAC
This sequence comes from Streptomyces sp. NPDC055749, assembly GCF_053617235.1. NCBI lineage: Bacteria > Bacillati > Actinomycetota > Actinomycetes > Kitasatosporales > Streptomycetaceae > Streptomyces > Streptomyces sp. NPDC055749. The sequence goes on from NZ_JBSHFH010000031.1 coordinate 9,708, forward strand.
GTCCACGCCATGTCCGCCTCCTGGGTCACGTTGCTGCCCAGAGCCTAGTGCCTCGCCCGGGCGCGCATCCGGTGCGCGGACGCGGGAGGATCAACACGTGGAACTGACACTGCTCGGCACCGGAGCCCCCGAAGGGCTGCCGCGCCCCGAATGCCCCTGCGCCGTGTGCGCCTCGGCCCGTGGTGTGCGGGCGCGCGCCGCGACCGCGCTCCTGGTCGACGACGCGCTGCTGCTCGATCTCACTCCGGGGGCCGTGTTCGCCGCGGCCCGCGCCGGGCATTCGCTCAACGCCGTACGCCAGGTGCTGCTCACCCATCCCCACGACGGGCCGGCCCTCGAACTGCCCGCCGGGCTGCCGCCGGCCGGCCGGGTGCCGGACGGCCAGGTGTTGACGCTGATCAGCGGGCACCGGGTGCGGGCGGTGCCGATGGACGCTCCGGGGACCGGGTACGAGGTGACCTCACCGGAGGGCGAACGGCTGCTGTACCTGCCGCCGGGGGCCGCCCCCAGTGGTCTCGCGGACCGGGCGGCGGAGCCGTACGACATGGTCGTGGGAGATGTGATCGGGCGCCCCGACGCGGTGGCCAGGCTGCGGGCGGTGGAGGCCGTCGGGCCGACGACCGAGGTGATCGCCGTCCACCTGGACCATGACGCGCCGCCCGGCGACCAGCTGGCCCGGCGGCTCGCGGCGGCCGGGGCGCGGGCGGTGCCGGACGGGACGACGCTGGTGGTGGGCGAGTACCACGCCGTACCCGATGTGCCGCGGCGCACGCTGGTGACCGGTGGCGCACGGTCGGGGAAGTCGCTGGAGGCCGAGCAGCGTCTTGAGACCTTCCCCGAGGTGGTGTACGTGGCGACCGGCGGGCGCCGGGAGGGGGACGCGGAGTGGGCGGCCCGGGTCGGGCTGCACCGGGACCGCAGGCCCTCCGCGTGGCGTACCGAGGAGACCTGCGAGCTGGCGGAGCTGCTGACGGCGTCCGGTCCCCCACTGCTGATCGACTGTCTGTCGCTGTGGCTGACGGACGCGATGGACCGGGTGGGGGCGTGGGACGACGCGACGTGGGCCGGGGGCGGCGAGGAGGCGTTGCGGGTGCGGGTCGCGGAGCTGGTGGGCGCGGTGCGGGGTACCCGGCGGACCGTGGTGGCGGTGACGAACGAGGTGGGCTCGGGGGTGGTCCCGGCGACGGCGGCGGGTCGGCGCTTCCGGGACGAGCTGGGGCGGCTGAACGCGGCGTTCGCCGCCGAGTGCGAGCACGTGCTGCTGGTGGTGGCGGGTCAGGCGCTGGTGCTGCGGGGGTGAGCGTGTGCGGCTGCGGCGGGCTTGCGGGGCGGAGTCCGTGGGAAGGGCACCGGTACTGTTCCGCACAGGAGCCCGCCGCCGGGTTCCCGGCCATCACGTACCGACCCCGCGAGGCAGACCCCCGTGAATCTGGACGACTTCTCCGACCTGATCGAACGCCCCGACGGCGGCGTACGGCGCGATGCCGAGGAACGACGGGAGCGGCTGATCGTGCCGCCCGGGGCTCTCGGCCGCCTCGACGAGCTGGGGGAATGGCTCTCGGCCGCCCAGCAGGCCGTACCGGTCAGGCCGGTCGACCGGCCGCGTGTGGTCCTCTTCGCCGCGGATCACGGGGTGGCGGAGCTGGGTGTCTCCGGCCGCGCCGCGGGCACCGCGTACGAGCTCGTCAGGGCCACGCTGGACGGTGCGAGCCCCGTCGCCGTACTGGCCCGCCGCTTCTCCGTACCCGTACGGATCATCGACGCCGGCCTGGACTGCGATCCGGAGCTGCTGCCCGAGTCCGTCGTACGGCACCGGGTGCGGCGCGGCAGCGGGCGCATCGACATCGAGGACGCCCTGACCGCCGATGAGGCCGAGCAGGCCGTACGGCTGGGCATGGCGATCGCCGACGAGGAGGCCGACTCCGGCACGGATCTGGTGGTGCTCGGCGATCTGAGCGTCGGCGGGACCACCGCGGCCTCCACCCTGATCGCGGCCCTGTGCGGCACGGACGCCTCGGTGGTCACCGGGCGCGGCGGCGCCGGGATCGACGACCTGGCGTGGATGCGCAAGTGCGCCGCGATCCGTGACTCGCTGCGCCGGGCGCGGCCTGTGCTGGGCGACCAGGTGGAGCTGCTGGCCGCGGTCGGCGGCGCCGATCTGGCGGCGATGACGGGCTTCCTGCTGCAGAGCGCGGTCCGCCGGATGCCGGTGGTCCTCGACGGTGTGGTCGGGGCTGCCTGCGCCCTGGTGGCGCAGCGGGCCGCTTTCCGGGCGCCGGACTGGTGGCTGGCCGGGCAGGCGAGCGGCGAGCCGGCGCAGGCCAAGGCGCTGGACCGGATGGCGCTCACCCCGCTGCTCGATCACGGGGTCACCGTGGGCGGGGGCAGTGGGGCGCTCCTCGCGCTCCCGCTCGTCCAGGCCGCGGCCGCACTGGCGGCGGAACTGCCCGAGCGGGCGCCGGAGAAGGCCGAGGACGCGGAGGACTTCACGGCGGACGCGGAGGACTTCACGGAGTCCGAGGAGAAGGTCGCGGGCGCGAGCGAGAACTAGGGCGAGAACCAGGGCCTGCCCGGCGGATCAGGGCTTCGGGCCGGGGAGCGGGACCCGGTCGGGGGCGCCGCCGATCAGGTCCTGGAACTTGCGGCGCGGGCCTGCCCAGCGCCGGTCGTGGTGATAGGCCCGCAGCACCGCCCTGGACCTCGCCCGGTGCCTGTTCCGGTAGAACCGTTTCGCCCAGGGCGAGGTCGGCCGGGCCAGCCTGACCGCGCCGACCAGGGCGACGAACGGGATGAGCGCGCCGAGCACCGCCATCCGCGCCTTGCCCTTGAACAGGGCGATCAGCACGAAGCAGAAGTTGACGGCGAGCGTCAGGACGACGTTCAGCCGGTCCTGCTGCTGGTCCTCGCTCAGCTCGTTCACCCCGAGCGGCGAGAAGCCGGCCAGGAAGAGCCCCACGAGCGAGGCGGTGAGGACGACGACCTCCACGCTCTGCCGGCCTTGCTCGGTCCAGTAGACGTCGTCCAAGTGCAGGATCAGCGCGAACTCGTCGAGCACGAGGCCCGCGCCCACACCGAAGACCACCGCCCAGATTCCGGCACCGGCACCCTCCCGGCCGCTGGCCACCGCCCCGAAGCCGCCGACCACGGTCAGCACCACCCCGGGCACCACGTGGTGGATGTGCACGCCGCCCGGTGTGACGTTGCGGAACGGGCCCTTCCCGGCCCGGATCATCCGCGTGACCATGCGGGTGATGGCGAACGTCAGCACGAAGGCGCTCAGGGCGAGGAGCATCGGCAGCTTGCCCGGCTCGACGATGTTCTGGTGAAACCAGTGACCCATGCCACCCACTCCCGATAAGTCACCTTCGGCACTTTTGAAGCGATTTGGCCAATCTATCGGTGGCGGACACCCGCTAGCCTGCGCGCGGTGACCTCCCTGAACAGCCACGGCATACGTTTCGCCTTCGGCACCCTCACCGTGCTCCCGGTACGCATCACCCGCTGGGACCGCGAGACCGCCCGCGCCGGCATGCTCTGCGCCCCGCTCACCGGGCTCGTCGTGGGCCTGCTCGCCGCCGTGCCGGGTGCCCTGTTGCTGCTGCTGGGGTCGGGGCCGCTGCTCGCGGCGGTCGCCTCCGTGGCCCTGCCCGCGGCCCTCACCCGGGGCCTGCATCTGGACGGTCTCGCGGACACCGCGGACGGCCTCGGCAGCGCGAAGCCCGCCGAGGAAGCGCTGCGCATCATGAAGCAGTCGGACATTGGCCCGTTCGGTGTCATCACGCTGCTGTTCGTGCTGCTGGCCCAGGTCGCCGTCCTCTTCGAGCTGTACGGGCAGGGCTGGGCGCCCGGAGCCGCCGGAGCGGTCGTGGCGGCCGTCGCCGCCCGGCTGGCGCTCACCCTGGCGTCCCGTCAGGGCGTGCCGCCGGCCCGGCCCGAGGGCCTGGGCGCCGTGGTGGCGGGCACGGTGCCCCGGCTCGGCGCGGCGATCGTGACGGTCCTGGCGCTCGCGGTCTGCGCGGGCACGGGGGCCCTGCTGGACAGGTACGGGGCCGTGCACAACGTCCTGGCGGTGCTGGTCGCACTCGGCGTGGCCCACCTGCTGCTGCGGCACTGTGTGCGGCGCTTCGGCGGGGTGACGGGGGATGTGTTCGGCGCGCTGGAGGAGACGGCCGCGACGGCTGCCCTGGTCGTGCTGGCGCTCTAGTCGCCGGTGGCGCAGGTCTTGCGCCAGGGGCCGAGGTCGTACTCCTTGCGCAGGGAACTCAGCTTCAGCCGCCGGGACTCCGGGCAGAATTGGGCCGGTTCCACCTCGTACTCCGCGTGGAAGACCGCCTTGCCTGCCTCGATGAAGGGGGTGACGGCGTCACACTCCTCGTACTGGGCGCACTGCTCGTTGACCGCGAAGTCGAAGTCCGGCTCCAGCTGCGGGATCTGGTCCAGGTCGTTCTTCAGGCCGACGGCGAGACCGTGCCGGTGGGCGATGCGGGCGATCAGGCGGTTGTAGCGCAGCTGGTCGTCCGCGGTGAGGGGGAAGCCGGACGCGTTGAGGTAGGCGTCCATGTTGTCCGGCTCCACCGCGTCGAAGCCCTTCTTCGCGCACATCTCGATCCGGGCCTCCATGAGGGGCTCCAGGACGTCGGTGCGGCGGATGTCGAGCCAGCGCTCACCCTTCCAGCCGTTGCCCTTGCCGAGCACGGATGCGGGGAACTTCCCGGCGTCCGGGCGGAACTCCTCCCAGGCGCCGGTGGAGAGGTAGCAGATGACCTTGCGGTCCCGGCTGTGCAGGTCCGCCACCGCGGCGGCGCTGTTCTCGAAGCCGTCGATGTCGTAGACCGGCGCGTCCACCGAGGCGTCGAGCCGGCCGGAGAGCTGCCACTGCCAGTCGATGCCGGGCTCCGGGCGCCAGCGGGGCCCCGGGCTCGTTCCGGTGACCGGGGCGGAGGCAGGTGGCGCCGAGGTGCAGGCGGTGAGCAGAACCAACAGAATCGGTACGGCGGCGGACAGCGATGCCCGCGGCCCCGTACCGCGAACCCGCCCGTGCCGTCGCACCGTTCTCTCCCACCCTCGTAACCCCCGCCGGCAACGACCCTACTGGCGTGAGGCAACAGGAAAGGCGCGCGTAGGCTCATTCCCGGCACATTGCGGCGCCGTCTACGATGCGCCGGGCACGGTCGGCCCACCCCTCGACCGGAACAGAACTCAACGGAAGCGAGATTTCACCACCGTGACTGCTCTCACTCTCAGCACTGCCGGTGCGGCGACGCTGCGCGCCGACGCACTCGTCGTCGGCGTCGCCAAGGGCGCCAAGGAGCTGGTCCTCGCACCTGGCGCCGAGGCCGTGGACAAGGCGTTCGACGGAAAGCTCGCCACCGTCCTGGAGACCCTGGGTGCCTCCGGTGCCGAGGGCGAGGTGACCAAGCTCCCCGCGCCGTCCGGCCTCAAGGCCCCGGTCGTCATCGTGGTCGGGCTCGGCCCGGTCCCGGAGAAGGACGACGCGTACGACCCCGAGGCGCTGCGCCGGGCCGCCGGTTCCGCCGCCCGCGCGCTGGCCGGTTCGAAGAAGGCCGGCTTCGCGCTGCCCGTCGAGTCCGTCGAGGACGCCGGTGCCGTAGCCGAGGGTGCTCTCCTGGGCGCGTACGCCTTCACCGCCTACCAGGGCGGCGAGAACTCGCTCGCCCCCAAGGGCGCCAAGAACAACGGCCCGAAGCTGCCCCTCGCCGAGGTGGCGCTGATCGGCACCAAGCCGCGCGACAAGGCGTTCAAGGCCGCCGCCGAGCGCGCCGTCGCGCTCGTCGAGGAGATCAACCGCGCCCGCGACCTGATCAACACCCCGCCGAACGACCTGTACCCCGAGTCCTTCGCCGCCGTGGCCACCGCCGCCGGCAAGGAGCACGGCATCAAGGTGCAGGTCCTCGACGAGAAGGCGCTCGTGAAGGGCGGCTTCGGCGGTCTGCTGGGCGTCGGCCAGGGCTCGGCCCACGGCCCCCGCCTGGTGAAGCTCGCCTACACGCACCCCAAGGCGGAGAAGACCCTGGCCCTCGTGGGCAAGGGCATCACCTACGACTCGGGCGGCATCTCGCTCAAGCCGGCCGGCCACAACGAGACGATGAAGTGCGACATGAGCGGCGCCGCCGCCGTGTTCGCCGCCGTCGTCACCGCCGCCCGTCTCGGCCTCCGGGTCAACGTGACCGGCTGGCTCGCGCTCGCCGAGAACATGCCGTCCGGCAACGCCACCCGCCCGGGTGACGTGCTGCGCATGTACAGCGGCAAGACCGTCGAGGTCCTCAACACGGACGCCGAGGGCCGTCTCGTCCTCGCCGACGCGCTGACCCGCGCCTCCGAGGAGAACCCGGACGCGATCGTCGACGTCGCCACGCTGACCGGCGCCATGGTGCTCGCCCTGGGCAACCGCACCTTCGGCATCATGGCGAACGACGACGCCTTCCGTACCTCCATCCACGAGATCGCCGAGGAGGTCGGCGAGGCCTCCTGGCCGATGCCGCTCCCCGCCGACCTCCGCAAGGGCATGGACTCCCCGACCGCCGACATCGCCAACATGGGCGAGCGGATGGGCGGCGGCCTGGTGGCCGGTCTGTTCCTGAAGGAGTTCGTGGGCGAGGGCATCGCCTGGGCGCACCTGGACATCGCGGGCCCGGCCTTCCACGAGGGCGCGCCCTACGGCTACACGCCCAAGGGCGGCACCGGATCCGCGGTCCGCACCCTGGTCGCGCTGGCGGAGCACACCGCCGCCGGGGACCTCGGCTGATCGGGTCCTTACGTGACTTCGGCCCCGGGCACACGCCCGGGGCCGTACGCGTTCAACGAAATCCGTACGTCTGTACGCAGCAGTAACCCCCCGGAACCGGCTGATCATCCGGCTCCGACCCGGGCCCCGCGTCCCGCCCACCGTCAACAAGTGCGAAGATGGGTTCTCGGCAGGACAGGGCCCCCACCACAGGGCCGAATAACAAAAGCGGCCGAACACCAGCCGACCGGCCGGTCACACCCCAGCGACGGGGCCCGGCGTACGGCGCACATGCATGGAGGACGTGACGTGGCGAACGACGCCAGCACCGTTTTCGACCTAGTGATCCTCGGCGGTGGTAGCGGCGGGTACGCCGCGGCCCTGCGCGGAGCGCAGCTGGGTCTGGAAGTCGCCCTGATCGAGAAGGGCAAGGTCGGCGGCACCTGCCTGCACAACGGCTGCATTCCCACGAAGGCGCTGCTGCACGCCGGCGAGATCGCCGACCAGGCCCGCGAGGCCGGTCAGTTCGGCGTGAAGGCCACCTTCGAGGGCATCGACATCGAGGCCGTCCACAAGTACAAGGACGAGGTGATCTCGGGCCTGTACAAGGGTCTGCAGGGACTCATCGCCTCGCGCAAGGTGCACTACATCGAGGGTGAGGGGCGGCTCTCCTCCCCCACATCCGTGGACGTGAACGGCGAGCGCGTCACCGGCCGCCACGTGCTGCTGGCGACCGGCTCCGTGCCGAAGTCGCTGCCGGGCCTGGAGATCGACGGCAACCGCATCATCTCCTCGGACCACGCGCTGAAGCTCGACCGCGTACCGAAGTCCGCGATCGTCCTGGGCGGTGGCGTCATCGGCGTCGAGTTCGCCTCGGCGTGGAAGTCCTTCGGCACCGACATCACCATCGTCGAGGGTCTGAAGCACCTCGTCCCGGTCGAGGACGAGAACAGCTCGAAGCTTCTTGAGCGCGCTTTCCGCAAGCGCGGCATCAAGTTCAACCTCGGCACCTTCTTCGACAAGGCCGAGTACACGCAGGACGGCGTCCGCGTGACCCTCGCCGACGGCAAGACCTTCGAGGCCGAGGTGCTTCTGGTCGCCATCGGCCGCGGCCCGGTCTCGCAGGGCCTGGGCTACGAGGAGGCCGGCGTCGCGATGGACCGCGGTTACGTCCTCGTCGACGAGTACATGCAGACCAACGTCCCGACCGTCTCGGCCGTGGGCGACCTGGCCCCGACCCTCCAGCTCGCGCACGTCGGCTTCGCCGAGGGCATCCTGGTGGCGGAGCGGCTGGCCGGTCTCAAGACCGTTCCGATCGACTACGACGGCGTGCCGAAGGTGACGTACTGCCACCCCGAGGTCGCCTCCGTCGGTATCACCGAGGCCAAGGCCAAGGAGATCTACGGTGCGGACAAGGTCGTCGCCCTCAAGTACAACCTCGCGGGCAACGGCAAGAGCAAGATCCTGAAGACCGCGGGCGAGATCAAGCTCGTCCAGGTCAAGGACGGTGCCGTGGTCGGCGTCCACATGGTCGGTGACCGTATGGGCGAGCAGGTCGGCGAAGCACAGCTGATCTACAACTGGGAGGCGCTGCCCGCCGAGGTCGCGCAGCTCATCCACGCCCACCCGACGCAGAGCGAGGCGCTCGGCGAGGCTCACCTGGCCCTGGCCGGCAAGCCCCTCCACTCCCACGACTGACCAGTCGAACGGGCGCGACGACCGACCACTTCCGCACTTTCGTAAGGAGCAACTGAAACCATGTCGGTTTCCGTAACCCTTCCGGCGCTCGGCGAGAGCGTCACCGAGGGCACTGTCACCCGCTGGCTGAAGGCCGAGGGCGAGCGCGTCGAGGCCGACGAGCCGTTGCTCGAGGTCTCGACCGACAAGGTCGACACCGAGATCCCGGCGCCCGCCGCCGGCATCCTCGCCTCCATCAAGGTCGCCGAGGACGAGACCGTCGAGGTCGGCGCCGAGCTGGCCATCATCGACGACGGTTCGGGCGCGCCTGCCGCCGCTCCGGCTGCCGAGGCCCCCGCGGCCGAGGCTCCGGCACCGGCCGCCGCACCGGCTCCGGCCGCCGAGGCCCCCGCGGCACCGGCCGCGGAGGCCCCGGCCGCTCCGGCTGCTCCGGCCGCCGCTGCGTCCGGCACCGACGTCACCCTCCCCGCGCTCGGTGAGAGCGTCACCGAGGGCACCGTCACCCGCTGGCTGAAGGAGGTCGGCGAGGAGGTCACCGAGGACGAGCCCCTGCTCGAGGTCTCCACGGACAAGGTCGACACCGAGATCCCGGCCCCGGTTTCCGGTGTGCTGCTGGAGATCGTCGTCGCCGAGGACGAGACCGCCGAGGTCGGCGCCAAGCTCGCCGTCATCGGTGCCGCAGGTGCCGCCCCGGCCGCCGCTCCGGCTCCGGCCGCTCCGGCTCCGGCTGCTGCTCCGGCCCCGGCCGCCCCTGCGGCTCCCGCCGCTCCGGCTGCCGCTGCTCCGGCCCCGGCGGCTCCCGCCGCCCCGGTCGCGGCTCCGGCCGCCGCCCCGGCTCCGGCTGCCGCTCCGGCTCCCGCCGCCGCACCCGTCACCCCGGCACCGGCCGCCCAGGCCGCGCCTTCCGGTGACGACGGCGCGTACGTCACGCCGCTGGTCCGCAAGCTCGCCTCCGAGAACGGCGTCGACCTGGGCGCGGTCAAGGGCACCGGCGTCGGTGGCCGTATCCGCAAGCAGGACGTAGTGGCCGCAGCCGCCGCCGCGGAGGCCGCCAAGGCCGCCGCTGCCGCTCCGGCTCCCGCCGCCGCTGCCCCGGCAGCAGCGAAGGCGCCGAAGCTCGAGGCGTCCCCGCTGCGCGGTCAGACGGTCAAGATGACCCGCATGCGCAAGGTCATCGGCGACAACATGATGAAGGCGCTGCACTCGCAGGCCCAGCTGACCTCGGTGCTCGAGGTCGACATCACGAAGCTGATGAAGCTGCGCAACCAGGCGAAGGCATCCTTCGCCGCCCGTGAGGGCGTCAAGCTGTCCCCGATGCCGTTCTTCGTGAAGGCGGCGGCCCAGGCGCTGAAGGCCCACCCGGTCGTCAACGCCCGGATCAACGAGGACGAAGGCACCATCACGTACTTCGACTCGGAGAACATCGGCATCGCCGTGGACGCCGAGAAGGGTCTGATGACCCCGGTCATCAAGGGTGCGGGCGACCTGAACATCGCCGGTATCGCGAAGAAGACCTTCGAGCTGGCCGGCAAGGCCCGCGGTGGCGGTCTGACCCCGGACGACATGTCCGGTGCCACCTTCACGATCAGCAACACCGGTTCGCGCGGTGCGCTGTTCGACACCGTCATCGTGCCCCCGAACCAGGCGGCCATCCTGGGCATCGGTGCCACGGTCCGCCGTCCGGTGGTCATCAACCACCCGGACCTCGGCGAGACGATCGCGGTGCGCGACATGACGTACCTCTCGCTCTCCTACGACCACCGTCTGGTGGACGGCGCGGACGCCGCCCGTTACCTGACGACGGTCAAGGCGATCCTGGAAGCCGGTGAGTTCGAGGTCGAGCTCGGCCTCTGAGCAACGCACTTGTAACCAGCCTCACCAGCGGCGCCCCCGTCCGGAACACCTCCGGGCGGGGGCGCCGCCGTATTGTCTAGACACCAGCGGTCGCCCGGGCGGCCGTGATGGTGCAGCAGCGCCGGATTGTCCAGAAGGAGCCCCTCATGACCCCGCCCGTCGTCCACTCGCTGCGCGAACAGATCCGCGAGCACATCGTGGAGGGGATCGTCAGCGGGCGCTGGAAGCCGGGCGAGCGGATCGTGGAGCGCCGCATCGCCACCGAGCTGGAGGTGAGCCAGACCCCCGTACGGGAGGCGCTGCGCGAGCTGGAGACCCTGCGGCTGATCGAGTCGGCGCCCAACAAGGGTGTACGGGTGCGGAATCTGACCGCGGCCGACCTGGAGGAGAGCTATCCCGTACGGGCCGGTCTCGAGCAGATCGCCGCGGAGCTGGCGGCCCCCCGTCTCGGCGAGGACTGCTCGGCGCTGACGCCCCATGTGGCGGCCCTGTACGAGGCGGACCGGCTGGCCGACGGCGAGGCGCAGGTGCGGCACACGGTGGCCTTCCACCGGGAGATGGTGCGGGCCGCCGGGAACGCCGTACTGCTGCACACCTGGGAGGGTCTGGGCATCGAGGTGTTCACGGCCCTGTCGATCCGCTGGCTGGGCACGGTCCAGAAGTCGTACGCCGAGGAGCACGAGGCGCTCATCGAGGCGTTCCTGGGGAAGGACCCGCAGATCGGCGCGCTGGTGAAGGCACACGTGCTGGGCTGTGCGCCTCGCGCGTAGCGCGGTTGCCCATCTGTAGCACCCGGCGCTCGACTGTACAGTCGAGCGCCCTTTTCATCCCTTTTGTGGCGTCACTGCGTGCCCCGTTTCGAGGCACCGCATGCCACTTTCTTCGTATCGAGAAGTTTTCCCCTTCAACCCTTTGATCGATCATCGATCAGCGCTTTACAGTTCATCCGCGGGCCCACCGGCCCCATCGCCCTGTCCTGCCAGTCAGGGCCTTCTCCACCCCCCTCCTCTCCGGAAGGCGGCGATCATGACCGACCCCGTAGGAAAGCTTCCGAGCGAGCTCGACCAGCTCCCGGACCGTGACCCCGAGGAGACCGCCGAATGGGCGGCCTCCCTCGACGCCGTCACCAAGGCCGCCGGTCCGCACCGGGCCGCGTACCTCATGCGGCGCTCGCTCCAGCACGCCGAGGGTGCCGGTCTCGCGCTGCCCAAGCTGCTGGAGACCGATTACGTCAACTCCATCCCGACCGCCGCGGAGCCCGCCTTCGACGGTGACCTGGAGATGGAGTCCCGCATCACCGCGTGGAACCGCTGGAACGCGGCAGCCATGGTGACCCGCGGGGCCCGCTTCGGAGTCGGCGGCCACATAGCCACCTTCGCATCGGCCGCCTGGCTGTACGAGACCGGCTTCAACCACTTCTTCCGCGGCAAGGAGGGGGACGGCTCCGGCGACCAGCTCTACATCCAGGGCCACGCCTCCCCCGGCATCTACGCCCGCGCCTTCCTCGACGGCCGGATCGGCGAGCAGCAGCTCGACAAGTTCCGCCAGGAGGCGGGCGGCGAGGGTCTGCCCTCCTACCCGCACCCGCGGCGGCTGCCCTGGCTGTGGGAGTTCCCCACCGTGTCGATGGGCCTCGGCCCGCTCTCGGCCATCTACCAGGCGCGCTTCAACCGCTATCTGGCCAACCGCAACATCAAGGACACGTCGAACTCGCACGTCTGGGCCTTCCTGGGCGACGGCGAGATGGACGAGCCCGAGTCGACCGCGGCCCTCGCCCTCGCGGCCCGTGAGCAGCTCGACAACCTGACCTTCGTCATCAACTGCAACCTGCAGCGCCTCGACGGCCCGGTCCGCGCCAACTTCCGCGTGGTCCAGGAGCTGGAGGGCGCGTTCCGCGGGGCCGGCTGGAACGTCATCAAGACGCTCTGGGGCTCCGCCTGGGACGAGCTGTTCCAGCTCGACACGCAGGGCGCGCTGGTGCGCCGCCTCCGGGAGGTCCCGGACGCGCAGTTCCAGACGTACGCCACCCGCGATGTCGCCTACATCCGCGAGCACTTCTTCGGCGCCGAGCCCGCGCTCGCCGAGCTGGCGAAGCTGCTCACCGACGCGAAGATCGCCGAGTGTTTCTACACCTCGCGCGGTGGCCACGAGGCCCGCAAGGTCTACGCGGCGTACCGGGCGGCCGTCGAGCACAAGGGCGCGCCGACCGTGATCCTCGCGCAGACGGTGAAGGGCTACACGCTCGGCAAGGGCTTCGAGTCCAAGAACGCCAACCACCAGATGAAGAAGCTGTCGGCCGACGAGTTCAAGGACATGCGCGAACTCCTCGGTCTGCCGATCCCGGACAGCGCGTTCGTGGACGGCCTGGTGCCCTACGGTCACCCGGGCGCCGACTCCCCCGAGGTCCGCTACCTCCAGGAGCGCCGTGCCGCGCTCGGCGGTCCCGCTCCGGCCCGCCGTGTGCACGCGGTGGCGCTGCCCGAGCCGGAGGAGCGCGCGTTCAAGGCGCTCTACAAGGGCTCAGGCAAGCAGGAGATGGCCACCACCATGGCGTTCGTGCGCCTGGCCAAGGACCTGATGCGGGACAAGGAGACCGGCAGGCGCTGGGTGCCGATCGTCCCGGACGAGGCGCGCACCTTCGGCATGGAGTCGCTGTTCCCGTCGGCCGGTATCTACTCGCCGCTGGGCCAGACGTACGAGCCGGTCGACCGTGACCAGCTGATGTACTACAAGGAGGCCAAGGACGGCCAGATCCTCAACGAGGGGATCACCGAGGCCGGGGCCATGGCCGACTTCATCGCCGCGTCGACGTCGTACGCGACGCACGGCGAGACGATGATCCCGTTCTACATCTTCTACTCGATGTTCGGCTGGCAGCGGACCGGCGACCAGATGTGGCAGCTCGCCGACCAGCTCGGCAAGGGCTTCATCGTCGGCGCCACGGCGGGCCGTACGACTCTGACGGGCGAGGGCCTCCAGCACGCGGACGGACACTCGCACCTGATCGCGTCCACGAACCCGGCGTCGCTCAACTACGACCCGGCGTTCGCGTACGAGGTCGCGGTGATCGTCAAGGACGGTCTGCGGAGGATGTACGGCCCCGAGGCCGAGGACGTCTTCTACTACCTGACGGTCTACAACGAGCCGAAGCGCCAGCCCGCGATGCCGGAAGGCGTCGAGGAGGGCATCGTCAAGGGCCTGTACCGCTTCAAGGAGGGCACGCCCGCGACTGCGGACGCGCCGCGGCTCCAGCTGCTGGCCTCCGGTACGGCGATCCACTGGGCCCTGGAGGCACAGGAACTGCTGGCCGCCGACTGGGGTGTCACGGCCGACGTCTGGTCCGCGACCTCGTGGGGCGAGCTGCGGCGCGAGGCGCTGCTCGCGGACGAGGCGATACTTCACGGCGAGCAGCGGGTGCCGTACGTGACCCAGGCGCTGTCCGGTGCGCCGGGTCCCGTGCTGGCCGTCAGCGACTGGATGCGCGCGGTTCCGGACCAGATCAGCCAGTGGGTGGAGCAGGACTGGTCCTCGCTCGGCACGGACGGCTTCGGTCTCTCCGACACGCGTGAGGCGGCGCGCCGCCACTTCGGCGTCGACCCGCAGTCGGTCACGGTCGCGGCGCTGGCGCAGCTGGCGCGGCGCGGTGAGGTTCCCGCGTCCGCGGTGAAGGAAGCGCGGGAGCGGTACGGTCTCTGACCTGGCCGTCTCTGCCCTCGATCGCCGGGCGGGCTTGATTCTCGAGCCTGCCCGGCGGTCGAGGGCAGCGTTCATCCCCGCACCCCCACAATGGCCTCATGCGCGCTGCCCGTCTCATCAAAATGGTGCTGCTCCTCCAGGCCCGGCCCTCCATGACCGCAGCACAGCTGGCGCAGGAGCTGGAGGTGTCGGAGCGGACCGTCACCCGGGACGCCCAGGCGCTGTCCGAGGCGGGGGTGCCCGTGTACGCGGAGCGGGGGCGGGCCGGCGGGTACCGGCTTGTCGGGGGGTACCGGACCCGGCTCACCGGGCTGGCCCGTCACGAGGCCGAGGCGCTCTTCCTTTCCGGGCTGCCGTCCGCCCTGCGCGAGATGGGGCTCGACGACGCCGCGTCCGCCGCCCGGCTCAAGGTGTCGGCGGCCCTGCTCCCCTCCCTGCGGGACGCCTCTGACACGGCAGCTCAGCGCTTCCATCTGGACGCCCCCGGCTGGTACCAGGAGCCCGTGACACCCGAGCTGCTGCCCGCCGTCGCGGAGGCCGTCTGGGACGACCGGGTCGTCAGGGCGCGCTACCGCAGCGCAGGGGCACGGAGCGGGGTGGAGCGGGAGCTCGCTCCGTACGGACTCGTCCTGAAGGGCGGGATCTGGTACCTCTGCGCACGGGCGGAGGACACGTTCCGGGTGTACCGGATCGACCGCTTCTCGGCCGTCGCGGTGACCGGCGAACGCTTCGTACGCGACGAGGACTTCGATCTGCCGGGCTTCTGGGACGAGCGCTCGGCGCAGTTCGCGCGGTCGATCCTTCGTACCGAGGTGACCGTACGGGTGTCGGATGCGGGTGCCCGGCGGCTGGTGCACACCACTGACCGGGCGGCGGCCCAGGAGGCGCTGGAGCGGGCAGATCCGCCCGGCGCCGACGGATGGCGCACGGTCACCCTCCCCGTGGAGTCCCTCGACGTCGCGTACGGCCAGTTGCTGGCGCTCGGTCCCGAGCTGGAAGTGCTCGAACCGGCCGCCCTGCGCCGCCGGTTCTCGGATGCCGCCGAACGCCTGCGCGATCTCTATGACTGAAGGGCTTCTTTTCGGTGTCTCCGCGTGCGTCGCCCGCCCCCAAGGCCGATGCTTGACCCGTGATGGACGAGACGGAGTTCTGGGAGATCATCGACAGCACCCGCGAGGCCGCCGATGGCGACCCCGAGGACCATGCCGATCTGCTCGTCGAACGGCTGGTGCAGCTCGACCCCGACTCCGTGCTGGACTTCGCCCGGCACTTCGAGGCCCGCTACAACCGCGCGTACCGCTGGGATCTGTGGGGTGCGGCCGCCGTGCTGCTCGGCGGTGCGAGCGACGACGCCTTCGACTACTTCCGCTGCTGGCTGATCGGCCAGGGCCGGGAGGTGTTCGAGGGGGCGGTGCACGATCCGGACGCCCTCGCCGAACTGCTCGACGACTTCGACGAGCAGTTCGACGGGGACGGTGAGGATCTCGGCTACGCAGCCGACGAGGCGTACGAACAGCTCACCGGAGTGGTCGCACCGGACCTCGGCATTCCGCCCCAGGCCACCGAACCGGAGGGCGTGCCCTTCAGCCTGGAGGACGACTCGGGTCTTGCCGCGCGCTTCCCCTCGCTCTGGGACCGCTTCGGCCCGTCCTGAGAGCAGGGGCGGCGCGTCAGAAGTGGGTGCCGCCGTCGATCCGGATCTCCGTGCCGGTGATGAACGCGCCGTCCTCCGAGCCGAGCATCGCGACCACGCCCGCCACCGTGTCCGGGCTGGCGAAGCCCTGGCCGAGCGCGGGGGCGAGCTTCATGAAGAGCGAGAGGTCGGCGTCGGCGGGCAGGCCGGGTCCCTTGCCGCTCGTCATGTCGGAGGAGATCGAGCCGGGCGCGACGGCCACCACGCGCAGCCCCTGCTTGCTGTACTCGCTCGCCAGTGCGTGGGTCATCGACTGGATGCCGCCCTTGCTGGCCGCGTACGCCGACATGTAGGGGTGCGCGAAGCTCGCCGAGGTGGACGAGAAGTTCACGACGACCGGCTTGTCACCGGCCAGGAGTGCCGGTATCGACTCACGGATCATCAGGAAGGTGCCGGTGAGGTTGACCGCGATGATCTTGTTGAAGAAGTCGAGCGTCGTCTTGTGCGTGTGCTCGGACCGCAGGATGCCGGCCGCGTTGACCAGGACGTCGAGGCCGCCGAGCGCGGCGACGGCCGAGGCGACGCCCTCGCGGACCGCCGTCTCGTCCGAGATGTCGAGGACGGTGGTGGTGAGGCGGCCCTCGGTGCCGTTCGCGACGGCGGTCGCGTACGTGGCCCGGAGGCCGGCCTCGTTGACATCGGCGGCGACGACCCGGCCGCCTTCGGCGAGGACGCGGTGGACGGTGGCCTGTCCGATGCCGGAGCCGGCGCCGGTGATGAGTGTGCGGCGGCCTTCGTAGCGGTTCATGGTGTTTCTCTCCCGGTCCTGAGTCCCCCGACGAGTCTCTTGAGCAGTGTCCACCGTACGACTAAGTGGCACGTTTTGCCACTACGGCATTCCATGCAGCTCGATGCCGTGCGCGTCCACCGGCGCGCGGTAATCTGCTGGGAATGAGCGCTCAGCAGCAGTCCCTCACCGAACGCCGCAAGGCCGCGACCCAGCTGGAGATCGCCCGCGCGGCTGCCGCGCTCTTCGCCGAGCGCGGGCCGGACGCCACCACGGCGGAGGACATCGCGCACCGGGCGGGCGTGGCGCTGCGGACCTTCTACCGCTACTTCCGCTCCAAGCAGGACGCGGTGGGGCCGCTGCTGTCCGGCGGCGCGGAGCGCTGGCGCGCCCTGCTGGAGGCCGCCGAGCCCGGGGCGCCGCTGCTCGGCGTACTGGAACAGGCCGTCACCGACGCGCTGGCCGCCCCCGACGCCCGCGCCGCCGAACAGCTCGTCGGGACGCGCGGACTGCTGCGCGCGGCGGAGAGCGACCCGGCCCTGCGGGCCGTCTGGTACCGGGTCAATCAGGACTCGGAGGAGCGGCTCCTGCCGGTGCTGACCCGGCTGGCGGGACCGGACGCGGACGCGCTGGAGGTACGGCTCGCCGCGGCGGCCGCCACCGACGCGGTGCGGGTGGCGCTGGAGGCCTGGGCGAAGACGGACGCACCGGCCACCGGCCCCGGCTCCCCCGCCGAGCTCGCCGTCCGCTGTCTGCACGAACTCATGGGCGGCATGCGGTTGTTCAGGCCGTGAGCGAGCGGCCCATCAGCACGTCGTCGACATAGCGGCCGTGCAGGAAGAACTCGCCAGGCAGCACACCCTCGACGACGAAGCCCTCCGCCGCGTACAGCGCGCGGGCGGGGTCGTTGTGCCCGAGGACGCGCAGGGTGATGCGGTTCGCGCCCTGGCGCCTGGCCTCGGCGAACGAGGCCCGCAGCAAAGTGCGCGCGATGCCACGGCCGCGCGCCCAGCCGGCCACGGCGAGGCCCTGTATCTGGCGCACGTGCGCGTTGCAGGCGAGCGGGGTGGGCGGCACCAGCCGGATGTATCCGGCGACGGCGGCCTCGCCGTCGGCGTTCTCCGCCTCCGCCACGAGGAAGTCCGCGGGCCGGTGGCCCTCGTCGAAGAAGGGCTCGTACGGAGGCTGGGGCCTCGGCTGCACCGCGTGCAGTGTCGACCAGGTGGTCCGGTCGAGTTCCCCCAGCGCCTCGTTGTCGGCGAGGGTGGCGTGACGGACGGGGTGGGTGCGCAGCTCGGGCATGCGTTCCACTGTGACACGCCCCTCCCCGTCCGGTCAGCGTGTTCCATCCCTCAGCGCATGTCCGCGGGGCGCTCGGTCCCCTCGAAAGGGAAACGGCGGCGGAAGTCGTCGGCCGCGTCCTCCAGGGTGCAGAAGCTGACACCCTCGTGCCCGGCGACGTACTCGATGAAGCGCTCCAGCATCAGCAGCACCTGCGGCCGGCCGCTGACGTCCGGGTGCAGGGTGATGGGAAGGACCGCGTAGTCGAGCTCGCGGTGGACCCAGTCGAACTGATCCCGCCAGTCCTGCTCCAACTGGCGCGGGCTGACGTAGCCCTGGCTGTTGTGCGCGTGCTTGTTGAACATCATCGGCGGCAGGTCGTCGACGTACCAGTTGCCGCAGAACTCGACGAGATCGACCTCGTGGCCGTGGATGAGCGGCTTCATCCAGTCCTTCGCCTCCTTGGCGAAATCGATCTTCGTCCAGCTGTCGCCGACCCGGGCGTAGAAGGGGGTGAAGTCGCGGTAGTTCTGGCTGTGGTCGTAGCTGAAGCCGTACTTGTGGAGCAGCTCGGCGGTGTACGCGGACATCTCCCACCATGGCGCCACATAGCCGCGCGGCTTGCGGCCGGTGAACTCCTCGATCAGTTCGACGCAGCGGGCGAGGACGTCCTCCTCCTGCTGCGGGCTCATGGCGATCGGGTTCTCGTGCGAGTAGCCGTGCGCACCGACCTCGTGACCCGCCTCGACGACCATGCGGGTCTGCTCGGGGAACGTCTCTATCGAGTGCCCCGGGATGAACCAGCTGGTGCGGATCCCGTACCGCTCGAACAGCTTGAGCAGCCGCGGGGTGCCGATCTCGCCCGCGAACACACCCCGCTGGATGTCGTTGGGCGAGTCCTCGCCACCGTACGAGCCGAGCCAGCCCGCCACGGCGTCGACGTCCACGCCCAGCGCGATCCTGATGTCCTTGGTCATGCGTCAGAAGCCTTTCGTTCCGGTGTCGAGCAGGTGCTGTATCTGTGAGGTGGCGGCCCGGAGCGCGGTGGTGTCCCGATCGGTCCAGTCGCGCTCCTCCATGCTGTGTACGGAGATCCAGCCGGCCATCTCGGTGGCACCGCCCAGTGGCGAGAGCATCTGGGCGTGGACGCCGTACACGTCGACGAGGGCCTTCGGCGGATGCGGGATCGCCTCGAAGTGCGGCTGGACCAGCGGAATCCGCTGCCGTTCCAGCCACTCGACGGTGTTCAGCCGGCGCTGGTCGAGTGAGGCGTCTCGGCGGATGGACCGTACGCCTTCGCGCAGCGCCTCGGCGGCGGTCAGATCGACGCCGAGGCCGTGCTCGGGCAGGTCGAGGCGCAGAGTGGTGCGGTCCGCGCCTGTCGCGTCCAGCAGCGTGCGCAGGATGGTCCGGAAGCGGGCGCGCAGCGCGCCGGAGCGCAGCAGATCTCCGTGGCCAGCCAGGGTGACGGTGTGCGGTCCGGCCAGCTCCAGGGCCTTCCACAGGGTGGCGGCGACACTGTCGAACACCGGGATGCCCAGCTCCGGTTCGAGCTCCCGGGCCGGCCCGGCCCCGTACACATTGGTGCAGACGACCGCGACCGCGTGCGCGTCGCGCGCCGCCGCGCCGATCTGCCGTGCGACGTCAGCGGCCGGGATGCGGGCGAAGGCCTCGTTGTCGCTGATGCCGAAGGGTTCGGCGAGTGTGCAGTCCAGGCCCTCCTTCGCGTACTGCCGCACGATCCGGTCGGCGACGTCGCGGGTGTACGGGAGGGCGAGCCCGAGCTTCGTCACTCCGTACGCGGCGCAGGCGTCGAGCAGCGCGAGGGTGGAGGTGGTGGCCGGGATGCCGGTCTCCTCGGTGATGCGCGCGCAGAGGGCGCGGTCACGGTCGGGGCCGAGCCAGGAGCCCGAGGTGCCGTTCCAGGCGATGACGTCCACCCGGGCGTCGGCGAGCTGCCGGGCGGCGGCCAGCATCGGGGCCGGATCGAACTGCGCGTCGGAGCCGCCGTCGAGTGCGATCCGGGTGACGGGGACGCGGGCGAAGTGGGCAGTGGCCACGTCCGTACCGTGCAGCAGCCCGTAGGTCACGGGTTCCAGACAGGTGTTGGAGGACGGGGTGAGCATCCCTACGCGGATGCTCCGGGCCTGTTCCGTGGTGGGCGTCATCGGACGGCGAGCCTCCTGCTGTAGTCGATCGTCAGGGACGCCACGGTGAACAGCGCACCGGCGCCGACGAAGTAGAGCAGCGCCCAGGTGTACGACCCGGTGCCGCCGACAATGAAGCCGACCGCGATCGGCGTGATGATCCCGGCGATGTTGCCGGAGAGGTTCATGGCTCCGCCGACGATTCCGGCGTTGGCACGCCCGGCGAGCACGGAGGGCAGCGACCAGTAGAGGCCGGCCCAGCGGAGGAAGAAGAGGACGACGGAGAGGAGCGCGACCGCCGTCATCGCGTCCGGCACGAAGACCACTCCGAGGAGCCCGCCGACGACGGCGGCTCCGGCGACGCCCATCATCGTGCGCATCACGGTATTGGCTCCGATGCCCTTGCCCTTCAGGCGGTCGGAGGTCCAGCCGCCGATGAGTTCACCGACGAAGCCCGCGCCGAAGATGACCAGGGTCGACCAGCCGATGGTCGCGATGTTGAAGCCCTTGGTCTCGGAGAGGTACAGCGGGCCCCAGGTGAGCAGCCCGTAGAACACGCCGTTGAAGCCCATCCAGCCAAGGCACATGGCCCAGAAGGAGCGGTGCCTGAGGTACGGCAGCAGGCCGGTGCGCGCGTCGGCGGGTCCGGCGGCGTCCTCCTCCGCGTGCGCGTTCTCTATGTAGGCGGCCTCGGCGGCGTTGACACCGGGATGTTCGGCGGGGGTGTTGCGGATGTACCAGGCGGCGTACAGACCGGCGGCGACGGTGAGGACACCCGCGATGACGAAACTGATCCGCCAACTGCCTGTCCAGCCGATCAGCGCGGAGATCACGATGCCGCCGAGCGCGGCGCCGAGCGGGGCACCGCCGTCCAGCAGCACCGCGCCCCGGCCGCGCTCCTTGGCGGGCAGCCACTGGGCGTTGAGCTTGCCGCCGGCCGGCATCACGGGGGCCTCGACCGCGCCGAGGAGCAGCCGGTACCCGAGCAGCGATCCGGGACCGCCGGCCGCGGCGGTGAGGCCCTGGGCCACACCCCAGCCGACGCAGGCCCCGGAGACCATGCGGCGGGCGCCGAAGCGGTCGGCGAGCCAGCCGCTGGGGATCTGCATCAGCGCGTACGTCCAGAAGAACGCGCTGAGCAGGAAGCCGGTCGTCTCCTTGGAGAGGCCGAGGTCCTTGGTGATGAGCGGAAGTGCGACGGAGACGGAGCCCCGGTCGATGTAGTTGAGCGCGACAATGCCCAGCAGCAGGACGAACATCTTCCAGCGCACCCGGGTCGGGCGGACACCGTCACCGCTTTCGGCCCTTCCGGCCCGACCGGCTATGGGTGTTGGGGACGTACTGGTCATGGCAAACCCTCGAATCACTGAGCGAACTGATCTGACAGGGTGAGCAGCGGGTTCCGGCCAGGCCGTTCCGCATTTGGTATACCAAAGCAAAGCGCCCGGCGACCGTCAAGGGTTTGGTATACCGTAAGCGAATCGACACGTGGAGGACATGTGAGCCAGACCAACACGGGGGACGAACCGGCCAGTTCACTGACCGGCACGGTGTGGCTGCGCGACCAGGTCTGCGAAGGCCTGCGCGACCGCATCATCACGGGACGCCTCAAGCCGGGCGACCGGCTGGTCGAACGGGACGTGGCCGAGGAGTTCGGAGTGTCCCGGGTCCCGGTGCGCGAGGCGATCCGCATCCTGCTCGGCGACGGCTTCCTGCACGCACTGTCGCCCCGCCGGATCGTCGTCAAGGAGCTCTCCCGGCAGGACGTGGAGAACCTCTTCGACATGCGCGAGGCACTGGAGGTGCTTGCGGTACGGCGGGCCGCCGAGCGGGCCACGACGGAGCAGCTACGTGAGCTGGAGGGCCTCTTGGAGACGGCCCGCCGGGCCACGCTGTCCGGCAAACCGGAGCGGATCTCGCGCGCCAACACCGCCTTCCACCACCACATCGTGGAACTTGCCGGCAATGACCTGCTGGCCACCACCCTGGAGTCCCTGGAGGGGCGGCTGCGCTGGCTGTTCCAGCAGATCGACGACCCGGGACCGCTCTGGGAGGAGCACCGGCTGCTCTGCGCCGCGATCACGGCGTCGGACATCGAGGAAGCGGCGGCCTGCGCCCTGCGCCACGTCCGGCACTACCGGGATGTGGCACTCCGCCTGCTCTTCGAGTGAGACCGCGTCTTCGCGTGGGACCGACCGGTGATCGGGTCGCGGCTGAGGCAGGATGGAGTCATGCCGCACTCCCGAATCGCCGTCACCGGATCGACCGGACTCATCGGAGCGGCGCTGGTGCGTTCGCTTCTCGCCGACGGGCACGAGGTGGTCCGCCTGGTGCGCCGCCCGCCCACCGCGGGCGACGAGGTGGAGTGGGACCCCGAGCGCCAGTTCGTCGACGTGGCCGGTCTCGTGGGCTGCGACGCCGTCGTCCACCTGGCCGGTGCCGGAGTCGGTGACCGTCGCTGGACGGAGGCGTACAAGCGCGAGATCAGGGACAGCCGGGTGCTGGGCACGGCGGCGATCGCCGAGGCCGTCGCCTCTCTCGACACCCCGCCGAAGCTGCTGCTGTCGGGATCGGCCGTCGGTTACTACGGCGACACCGGGGACCGCGCGGTCGACGAGAGCGCTCCGCCCGGCGAGGGCTTCCTGCCGTCGGTCTGCGTGGAGTGGGAGGCGGCCACGGCCGCCGCCCAGGAGGCGGGCGTACGGACGGTGTTCGCCCGCACCGGCCTGGTCGTGGCGAGCGAGGGAGGGGCCTGGGGGCGGCTGTTCCCGCTGTTCAAGGCAGGGCTCGGCGGGCGGCTCGGCAACGGGCGCCAGTACTGGAGCTTCATCGCGCTGCACGACCACATCGCGGCCCTGCGGCACATCATCGACACACCGGCCCTGTCGGGGGCGGGCAATATGACCGGACCCGACCCGGTCACCAACCGCGAAGTGACGGCCGCGATGGGCAGGGTGCTGCACCGTCCGACGCTGTTCACCGCACCGGCGCCCGCGCTGCGCATCGCACTGGGCGGTTTCTCGTCGGATGTACTGGGCAGCCAGCGGGTACTTCCCGGTCAACTGCTCGACTCGGGCTTCTCGTTCGCGTTCCCCGGGATCGACTCGGCGATCAGGGCCGCCCTGAGGTGACGCGGTCGTGCGACCCCGTGCCTCGGTGCCCGGTGTGCGCGCTGCTGTGCCTGTATCGGCCATCCTCCTAGCCTCGACCCGAACTCGGGCATTCCGGGGGCCTGTTGGGGGAAATAGCCTCCCACCAGTCGCACCGACTCGGGGAGGGGCATGTGATCGGCACGGCACATCACGCAGACGTGATCATCATCGGGGCCGGGACAGCCGGCCTGTCGGCGGCCCACCAGCTCAACCGTGCGGGAGTGAGCGTCAGTGTCCTGGAGGCCGCCCCCTGTGTCGGCGGCCGGATGGTCACGCACGACATGGACGGATTCCGGCTCGACCACCTCGGCCCGCTGCTCAGCTCCGGCTGCCCGGAGCAGGAGCTCATCCCGGGCCTCGAAGGGCTGGTGCTGAGGGACTTCGCCCCCGGGCTGCTCGTCCACAGTGACGGCCGCCAGTACCGCACCGGCACCATACGGAGCGCAAGGGGCGCACTCAGGGCCGTGCGCGCCCGGTCGAGCGCCCCCCATGCGCCGATGGGCGGGGCGATCGACCAGGCCCGGCTCGGCGCGGCGCTGGGCAGGCTGGCCGCCACGCCCGAGTCCCGTCTGCTGGCGCGGCCGGAACGGACCGCCCTCGCCGCCCTTTCGGCGCGCGGCCTCCCGTCCCGTACGGTCAACGGATTCCTGCGCCCGCTGCTCTCCGCGCTGCTCGGCGACCCCGAGCTCACCACATCGAGCCGCGTCGCCGATCTCGCCCTGCGCGGTTACGCGCGCGGCGGGCTGTGCGTACCGGCGGGTGGTTCCGCGACCCTGCCCGAGCTCCTGGCGGCCACATTGCCGCCAGGCACCGTACGGACCGGTGTCCACGTCACCGCCGCCGCCATCACCTCCGTACGCACAAAGGAGCACGGCGAACTGCGCTGCCGCTCCCTGCTGCTGGCGACGGGGGCCGGCGCAGCCGCCGAACTGCTGCCCGGGCTGCGGATACCGTCCTTCCACCCGGTGACGGTGCTGCACCACACGGCCCCCGCTCCCCCGCCGGCCGGCACCTCGCTGCTGCTGGACGCCGACCGTTCGGGCCCGGTCGCGCACACCGCCGTCATGAGCGAGGTCGATCCCTCGCGCGCCCCGCACGGCAGGACTCTGATCACATCGACGGTGCTCGGCACGCCTCCGCCGGATCTCGACCGCGCGGTCCGCGTACACCTCGGGGCGCTGTACGGCACGTCCACGGACGACTGGGAGCTGCTGGCCGCCCATCACGACCCGGAGGCGGTGCCCGCGATGCCCGCCCCGCACGATCCGCACCGCCCGGTCCGGATGCTCGCCGGGCTGTATGTCTGCGGCGACCACCGTGACACGAGCACGGTCCAGGGAGCCCTGCGCTCGGGCCGCCGCGCGGCCTCCGCGATCCTCGCCGACCTGGGAGTACAGGAGGGATGCGGGGCCGAGGCGAGGCTCACCACGGCTGCCTGAGACCACCACCGTCGCCGATACAAGAGCCCTCCCGCCGGAGAACACATCCGACCTATCTCTTGTCACGGCGTGCGTACAGCCCATACGGTCCTCCCGATTGCCGCTAATCGGGAGGCCGTTGTGCGTCGTGCTGGACCCGTACTGTCCGTGATCCTCACCCTAGTCATCGGAGCAATAGCTCCACTCGCCGTAGCGAGCGAGCCGGTTGATCCCACGCCCGCTTCCGCAGCCGCTCCGCCGTCGGTCGTTCCCCGCCCCACCCAGTGGTCGGACCTCGGCGGGCAGACGACGCTCACCCCGCGGACCCGCATCCTGGTCCAGCCCGGCTCCGCCGACCGGACGGCACTGACCTCCGGACGCCGTGAACTGCCGGGCCCGGCACGGCAGAACGTCCAGGATCTCGCCCGCCAGTTGCGTACCGAACTCACCAGGATCAGCGGGATCACCCCCGACATCAGCGGCGACGTGTCGCACGCCAGGGACGGCGACATCGTCCTCGCACTCACCGACGGCCCCGCGGCGACCCCCTTCGGCGCCGAGGGGTACCGGCTCGACAGCGCGGGGCCCGTACGCATCGAGGCCGCCTCCACGCACGGCCTGTTCTACGGCACGCGCACCGTGCTCCAGCTGCTGCGCGCCACCGACCCCGGCCACCGTTCACTGCCGCGCGCCCTTTCCGTCGACCGGCCGGCGCAGCGGCTCCGCATGGTCCATCTCGACGCGGGCCGCAAGTACTGGCAGATCCCGTACCTCAAGAACCTGATCCGCAGGATGGGCGACCAGAAGCTGAACACGCTCTTCCTGCACCTGTCCGAGTCCGAGGGCTTCCGCCTGTACAGCCCGAAGTTCCCCGGCCTCGCCGACCCCGAACACAGCTACAGCCGCGCCGACATCGAGCAGCTCAAGGCCTTCGCCGCCCGCCATCACGTCCAGCTGATGCCCGGCA
This sequence comes from Streptomyces sp. NPDC055749, assembly GCF_053617235.1. Taxonomy (NCBI): domain Bacteria; kingdom Bacillati; phylum Actinomycetota; class Actinomycetes; order Kitasatosporales; family Streptomycetaceae; genus Streptomyces; species Streptomyces sp. NPDC055749. Next base: position 35,086 of record NZ_JBSHFH010000031.1, read on the forward strand.
TCGAGGTACCCGGCCACGCGACCGTGATCAGCGAAGCCTTCGGTATCGGCTTCGGCGCGGGGGCGAACCCGTGCACCGGAGCCCACACCCACTCCCATCTCACCGCCGACTGGATCATCGACATGACCAGCGAGAAGGCGGTCGAGAAGACCAAGGAGATCGTGGACGAGTTCGCGGGCTGGTTCGACGCCCCGCTGTTCTCGATCGGCGGGGAGGAAGTGCCGGGACAGCTCGCCAACTGTCCACGCGTCCAGGAGTTCCTGGCCGCGGACCCCGAGGTGTCCACACTCGGCGACCTGCTCAACCGCTACATCAACACCCTTGACGACGTGCTCACTTCGCACGGCAAGCGGACCGCGGTCTACAACGGCTCCGAGCACCTGGCCGCCCCCCAGCAGAAGGCGAACGGCCCGATCGTCTTCATCACCTGGGAGGGAACCGGCGCCGAACCGGCCGTCCCCGGGCACGACGAGATCGCCATCGGCCCCTTCTACGACACCCCGAACAACTACCACAACCTGTATCCGAACGAGCCCTGGATGTACGACAGCTGGGCACCCAGCACCGCGCCCGACATGCTCGGCTCCTCCCTGGTGAACTGGGCGGACTACAACTTCTGGGCCGAGGACGGCTACTTCGACCAGCACATGGCCGCCCCCCGCGCGATCACGGCCGACCGCGCCTGGAACGCCACCGCAACGCCGGACACGCTCACCGACTTCCGCGCCCTCGTCGCCCGCATCGGCGACCCGCCCGGCATCACCCACGCCCCGGTGGCACCCCGGGTGGACGACGGCCGCCCCAGCCATCACTGGACCTTCGACACCGCCCCGTACCCGAGCGGCTGGACCTGGGCGGGCAGCCCCGGCAACACGCTCTACGCCGAGGACACCGCGGGCGCGCTGCCGGGCACCTCCTACATCATCAACAACCCGACGCCCGTGGCCGACGGAGTGAACGGCCAGGCCTGGCGCTTCGACTCCGACCGGGACGGCGTGGGCTTCGGCGGCATGGACGTCGCCGAGCCGTGGACGGTGTCCGTCCAGGTCCGCTCGACCGCCCGCACCGCCGACCAGGTGCTGCTCAGCTCCAAGGCGGGCGCGCTCAAGCTCCAGCAGTACGGCACCGGCAAGGTCGGCCTCACCCGCTACGGCGCCGCCGACCTGAGCTTCGACTACACCCTGCCGCTGAACCAGTGGGTCCAGCTGACCTGGGTGACGGAGCCCGGACACACCACCCTGTACGCCGACGGGGAGCGCGTCGGCACTGTCGACGCGTCGATTCCCCTCCCCCTGCGCTCGGTCGGCACCGAGAAGGCCGGCCTGCGCGGAGACCTCGACGACCTCCTCACCTGGGACGAAGCACTGAGCTCCGACCAGGTGAGGGCCCTCTCCGGAAAGGAATCGCAGTGACCCGCACCCACCGCGGCACCGCCAGACGTACGGGAGTCGCAGCAGCCGCTCTGGCCGCATTCGCCGGCCTGCTCGGCGCGGCCCCCTCGCCCGGGACCGGCCCCGACACGCCGGACTACGAACCCACCGTCGAATCCCTCAACAACCACCCCACCCCGAAGTGGTTCGACGACGACAAGTTCGGCATCTTCATCCACTGGGGCGCCTATTCGGTGCCCGCCTGGGGCCCACGAGGCAGCTACGCCGAGTGGTACTGGGCGTACATGAACTCGCCGGGCAACGCCACGAACAAGTACCACCAGGACACTTACGGCGCGGACGCGGACTACGACGACTTCATCGGACAGTGGAAGGCCGAGAAGTACGACCCCGACGCCTGGGTGAAGCTCTTCAAGGACGCGGGCGCCAAGTACTTCGTCCTGACCTCCAAGCACCATGAGGGCGTCGCGCTGTACGACTCGAAGGTCAGCGGCCGTGACACCGTCGATCTCGGGCCGAAGCGCGATCTGGCGGGCGACCTCTTCAAGGCCGCCCGCGAGGACGGCGGGCTCAGGGCGGGCTTCTACTACTCGCTGTACGAGTGGAACAACCCCGCCTACACCGGGAAGCCGGTGCGCAACCCCTACACCGGGGCCCCCGTCCCGTACACCGGCGCTCCAGTGGTCGACGACTACGTGGACGACTACATGCTTCCGCAGATGCGCGAGCTGGTCGACCAGTACGACCCGGACATGCTCTGGTGCGACGGCCAGTGGGAGAAGCCCGCCTCGTACTGGAAGACCGCGTCGGTCATCGCCGACTACTACAACCAGGCGAAGAACCGGGAGAACCCCAAGGAAGTGGCGGTCGCCAACCGCTGCAAGATCGAGTCGGGCAACCTGGACAGCAAGGAACTCGACTTCCAGACACCCGAGTACACGGTGAAGCCGGACATCGACCCCAACAAGTGGGAGGCGAGCCGCGGCATCGCGCACTCCTACGGCTACAACCAGAACGAGCCGGAGGAGGACCACCTCACCTCCGACCAGCTGATCGACTCGCTGAGCGACATCGTCAGCAAGAACGGCAACCTGCTGCTCGACGTCGGCCCGCGCGCCGACGGCACGATCCCGGAGATCCAGCAGCAGCGCCTCCTCGACATCGGCGCCTGGCTGAAGATCAACGGGGAGTCCGTCTACGGCACGACGTACTGGCACCACGCGGAGGAGCCGTCCGGCGACGACAAGATCCGTTACACGGTCAAGGACGGCTCCCTGTACGCGACCGCACTCGAATGGCCGGGGGCGGAGCTGACCCTCGGCTCGGACACGCCGGTCGCCGACGACACCCGGATCACCCTCCTCGGCTCCGACGGCAAGCCGCTGCCCTGGCGCAAGGACGACCGGGGCCGGATCGTCGTCAAGACCCCGGCGCAGGGCGCGGGGGCCACGAGCAGCAAGCACGCGTACGTCTTCAAGGTGGCCACACCGGACGTCCGCAGCCTCGTCCGTACGAGGACCGAGCTGCCCACGGAGCTCAACCCCGGAATCACGGGTGACGGCACCCTGACGGTGACCAACACGTCCAGGAAGCCGGCGCCGGAGACCCGGATCGGGCTCTCGGGCCCCGAGGGCTGGACGGTCACCCCCGCAGCCACCCGGGTGGCACCGCTGGCGCCCGGCGCGGACGCGAAGGTCCCGTTCCGGGTCACTCCGCCCGCTTCGGCGGCGCCCGGCACGTACACGCTGGACATCGCGCTGCGCCACGACGGGATGAGGACCACGACCCGGGTGACGGTGGAGGTGGCGCCGGAGAACCTCGCCCTCGGCAAGGCCGCCACCCAGCAGGCCACCGCCTGGGACGCCCCGGCCGCACGCGCCGTCGACGGGAACACCGACGGCAGCTTCGGCTCGGGCTCGGTGACCCATACCGCCGAGCCGTCGAACCAGGCGTGGTGGCAGGTCGATCTGGGTTCCGCGGCGGCGCTGGACCAGGTCGAGGTGTGGAACCGCACGGACTGCTGCGCCGGCCGTCTCAAGGACTACTGGGTCCTGACCTCGGACACCCCGATCACCGCTGACGGGCTGGACGAGGCCCGCACGGCACCGGGGGTGACGGCCGTGCACATGACCGGCCAGGCGGGCCGGCCCACCGCGGTGGATCTCCCGCCGGGCACCACGGGCCGTTACGTCCGGGTGCAGCTGGCGTCCGCCACCGACCCGCTGTCCCTGGCGGAGGTCGAGGTGAGGGGCGTCCGCACAGGGTGAGTCATCCGCAGGTCACTGCCGGGGCCGGGTCAGCCGAGTGCGGCGACCCGGTCCCGGTAGTGGCGTACGGCCGCCGCGTCCCGGTACGGCTCAAGACGCCGCTCGAAGTCGCGTACGTACTCGGTGGCGCGGACCGACCGCATCTCAGATGCCTGCTGGGCGGCATCGGCGCCCAGGGAGCACGCCTGGTCGAGCTCTCCGAGCCCGAGCCGCGCGGATGCGAGGACGACCTGGCAGAACAGCCGGCTGCGGGCGTACGCCGGGGCGCGGAGCTGGAGCGAGCGCTCCGCGTGCTGGGCGGCGGCCTTGTAGTGCTGGAGGTCGCGGTGGCAGTGGCCGAACTCGTCGGCGAGCTGCGCCTCGTCGAAGTAGCGGGCCCAGTGCGGGGTCTCGTCCCCGGGCCGCGCGGTCTCCAGGGCGCGTTCCGCCCGGGCGAGCGCGGTGGTGCAGGTCCTGGCCTCGCCGAGCACTCCGTGTCCGCGGGCCTCGACCGCGTGCAGTATGGCCTGCACGACGGGCGGCGCCGACGACCCGATGCCCTGCTGGGCGACGCGCGCCAGCTGGACGGCTTCCCTGCCGTGGCCGAGATAGACCGCCTGACGGCTCATGGTCATCAGGACGTAGCTGCCGTAACCACGGTCCCCGGCTGCCTGCGCGAGCCTCAGCGCCTGTACGAAGTAGCGCTGGGCGAGGCCGTGGGCGGCGATGTCGTACGAGGTCCAGCCCGCGAGCCTGGTCAGGTCGGCGGCTGCCGAGAACAGCCGTCGGCCGGTGGCCTCGCCGTAACTCCCGCGGAGCATGGGTTCCGCCTCGTGCTCCAGGTAGCGGACGAGTGCCTGCCGTGCGTGACCGCCGCCGTAGGCGTTGTCGAGGGTGCGGAAGAGTTCGCCGACCGAGCGCAGGGCGGCGACGTCCCCGCTGCTGACCCGCTGGCCCGGACCACGATCGGTCTGCCGCTGGCGCGGCACGGTCGAGTGGGGCGGGGCGGAGGGCGCGGGGTGGGTGGGCGGCCGGGAGGCTCCGGGGCGGGCACCGTTCCGGGCGCCGCCGCCGCTGCCCTGACCGTGCACCGCGGTCGCTCCGTGCGGGGCTTGGACGCCGTGGGGGGCGTGTGTGTGGGTTCCGGTTCCGGGTGCGTGGGTTCCGGGTGCACGGGTCCCGGGTGCGTGGGTCCCCGGCGTCGGGGTCCCCGATGCGTGGATCCCCGGTGCGTAGGTTCCGGGTGCATGGGTCCCCGGTGCGTGGGTCCCGGCTGCCGGGCCGGCGAAGCCGCCGCCCGGTCCGTTCGGGCGTCCTGGGCCTCCCGGCCCTCCCGGCCCTCCCAGCCCTCCCGGCCCTGAGCCACCGGGGCCGTTTCCCCCGGGCGAACCGGCGCCCCCCGCGGCCCCTGCCACCACCCCGTGACCACCACCACTGACCGGCGACGCCCCGCCACCCACCGACGCCCCCGCCCCGGCGGCACCACGGGACGCGGCGGGCACAGGCGGCGGCTCGGCGCCTCCCACCCACTCGTCGGCACGCCCGATCAGCCAGTCCCGGCTGGGCACGACAAGCCCGGCCGGGGTGAACGCGATCTTCCGTAACTCCGCGTGGCTTCCCGAGTCCTTCCGCCACAGCCCGCTGACGATGTCCACCGCCTCGGCGGGTGTCGCCGCGAACTCCAGACCGGCGTAGACGGGAGCACAGGCATCGAGCCCCAGGTCCTGGGCCGAGAGCCGGCGCCCCAGCCGTCGGGTGAAGACCTCGGCGATCAGCGCGGGAGTGGTGCCTCGCGGCTGCTGGCCACGCAGCCAGCGGGTCACGGAGGTCTTGTCGTACCGCAGATCGAGGCCGTGCTCCAGGCCGAGTTGATCAACCCGGCGGGCCAGGCCCGCATGGGAGAAACCGGCTTCGGCGATGAGCGCGGCGAGCCGGCGGTTGGGGGTGCGCTGCGGAGGTCGTTCCGACATCAGCTGTAGGGTCTCCTGCCTTCGGGGCCGGGCGGGCAGCCCTTATGGAACGGCGCGAATTTAGCGGCCCCGGCCGCACCCCCGGCCACCTTCGCCCCACATTCATCCGATCGTGTGAGGATTGCCGGTGGTGCTGACGGAAATGACCTGCCGGGCTGTCCCGACGAGAGCGGTCGTACAGTGGCTGAGGGCGCACATCAGTGCATGGTGACGTGGTTCCGGGGACACCCCCCGGCCCTCCGGCACCGCTAGTAGGGAGGCACCTGAAGTGAGTGAGCTGCGGTTTGTCCGTCTGGGGTTCGGCGAGGATTCCGTCGAGTACCAGGAGGCATGGCAGAAGCAGCGCGAGGTGCACGCCGCCCGGTTCGAGGACACGGTCCCCGACACGTGTCTGCTCCTTGAGCACCCGCCCGTCTACACGGCGGGCCGGCGCACGGCTGACAACGAGCGCCCCCTGGACGGCACGCCGGTCATCGACGTCGACCGCGGCGGCAAGATCACCTGGCACGGCCCCGGGCAGCTCGTCGGCTACCCCATCCAGAAGCTTCCGCGCCCGGTCGACGTCGTCGCGCATGTGCGCCGCCTGGAGGACGCGCTGATCCGTACGGCCGCCGAGTTCGGTGTGGAGACCTCCCGGGTCGAGGGCCGCAGCGGTGTCTGGGTCCTGGGTGACCCGGTCGAGGAGCGGGCGTCGCTCGGCGGACTCTCCCTCGACTTCGACCCCCGCCTCCAGGACGAGGAGTTCGACCCCCGGATGAACGGCCCGGAGTACGCGCCGTCCAACGCGGGCCAGCGCCGCGAGGACCGCAAGCTCGCCGCCATCGGCATCCGGGTCGCCAAGGGTGTGACCATGCACGGCTTCGCGCTCAACGTGAATCCGGACAACACCTGGTTCGACCGGATCGTGCCGTGCGGCATCCGGGACGCGGGCGTCACCTCACTCGCGTACGAACTGGGCCGTGACGTGACGATCGCGGACGTCCTCCCGGTCGTGGAGAGGCACCTCAGGGAGGTCCTGGAGAACGCGGCACTCGCACCCCGGGCCGTCGAAGCCCCGCAGGCCGCCGTGCAGGCCCCCGTCCAGGCCTCCGCCTAGCGGTCGGGGAATAGGCCCCGTCGGCCCCAGGTTGGCCAGACGTAAAGCCGTTCTAACTACGGGCGTACCCTGGTGTTCGCCGAAGATTCGAATGCAGCGAAAGCAAAGGGGAGCCGGAGTGTCCGCTGTCGCACCGGACGGGCGCAAGATGCTGCGCCTGGAGGTCCGGAACAGCCAGACCCCCATCGAGCGCAAGCCCGAGTGGATCAAAACGCGGGCGAAGATGGGCCCCGAGTACACGCAGATGCAGAAACTCGTGAAGAGCGAGGGCCTGCACACCGTGTGCCAGGAGGCCGGCTGTCCGAACATCTACGAATGCTGGGAAGACCGTGAGGCCACGTTCCTCATCGGTGGTGACCAGTGCACCCGGCGCTGTGACTTCTGTCAGATCGACACGGGCAAGCCCGCCGACCTCGATCTCGACGAGCCGCGCCGCGTCGGCGAGTCCGTCGTCACGATGGACCTGAACTACGCCACCATCACCGGCGTCGCACGCGACGACCTGGAGGACGGCGGAGCGTGGCTGTACGCGGAGACCGTCCGCCAGATCCACGGCCTGACCGCGGAGCGGGAGGCGGGCGCCACCAAGGTGGAGCTGCTGATTCCCGACTTCAACGCCGAGCCCGCACAGCTCGCCGAGGTCTTCTCCTCGCGCCCCGAGGTGCTGGCGCACAACGTCGAGACGGTCCCGCGGATCTTCAAGCGGATTCGTCCCGGGTTCCGTTACGAGCGCTCCCTGGAAGTCATCACGCGGGCCCGCGAGGCCGGCCTCGTGACGAAGTCCAACCTGATCCTCGGCATGGGCGAGACCCGCGAGGAAGTCAGTGAGGCGCTCCAGGACCTGCACGACGCAGGTTGCGAGCTCATCACGATTACGCAGTACCTGCGGCCGTCCGTGCGGCACCACCCGGTCGAGCGCTGGGTGAAGCCGCACGAGTTCGTGGAGCTGAAGGACGAGGCCGACGCGATCGGTTACTCCGGCGTGATGTCGGGTCCGCTCGTGCGCTCCTCGTACCGTGCGGGACGCCTCTTCCAGCAGGCGATCGAGCGGCGCAAGGCGCTGGCGGCGACGCCCGCGGACACCGCACCCGCTGTGTGAAACCGAGCACAAGCAGCTACTGAGCGGTAAAGACCGGTTCGACGCGGCCCATACGCTCCCCGCAGGTCGGGGACGCGTATGGGCCGCGTCGGCGTGCGCGGCGCCGGAATCAAGGGTTCATTGGTGTTTGACCGACCGGTCATGCGCTGGTAACACCAAGCAGTGACCCTGGGTACACGTGCAGCAGCAGCTCCGAGAGGGAATCCCACCATGCAGGCCGTGCCGGTACGCGCCAACGCCATCCCGTCCGTCACCAGCGCCCTCCGTGCCGTCGAGTCGCTGCTGCTGAGCAGCGGCCAGCGCACCGCCCGTCGCAACGCCTGGACGGCGGTCCTGGAGGACCGCCGCAGGGCGAAGGACCGGGTCGACGCCCAGCATGTACTGGAGGCCGTGGCCGACCACCGTTCTTAGGCCACGTAAACTTCAGTACATGGCGAGGAAGGCAAACACTGAAGGCGCGGACAGCGCCGAGAACGCGGGGCGACTCAAGCAGATCGCCCTGACCTACAAGATGACCAGGCGGACCGACCCCAAGATCGGTCTCGTCCTCGCGGGTGTGGGAATCGTCACCTTCGGTGTCCTCCTCGCGATCGGTTTCTTGATCGGCCACCCCATCTACGCGGGCATCCTGGGCTTCGTTCTGGCCCTCCTCGCGATGGCGATCATCTTCGGACGGCGCGCCGAGAAGGCGGCCTTCGGGCAGATGGAGGGGCAGCCCGGCGCGGCAGCGGCCGTACTGGACCGGGTCGGCCGTGGCTGGACCACGACTCCCGCGGTCGCGATGAACCGCAGCCAGGACGTCGTCCACCGTGCCGTGGGCAAGGCGGGCATCGTGCTGGTCGCCGAGGGCAACCCGAACCGGGTGAAGAGCCTGCTGGCGGCCGAGAAGAAGCGGATGGCCCGCATCGTGGTGGACGTGCCGGTGCACGACATCATCGTGGGCGACGGCGAGGGTCAGACGCCCCTGAAGAAGGTGCGCACCAAGATGCTGAAGCTCCCCAGGGTGCTGACCGGCCCGCAGGTCACGGCGGCCAACGACCGGCTCCGGGCGATGGGCGACCTGATGAGCAACATGCCGCTGCCGAAGGGTCCGATGCCGAAGGGCATGCGGATGCCGCGCGGCGGAAAGATGCGCTGACCCCCTACGCCCTAACAGCCCCGTACCTCTACCTCGTACAAGGAGGGGCGGCTCAGGACCCACCGGTCCGAGCCGCCCCTCCTTTCTGTTCTACGTCTCTGTTTACGTCTCTCAGGTCCGGACCTGTACGGCGCGGGCCAGCCGGTCGTGGAGGCCGCGGCCGTCGCGGTCCCAGACCAGGGGCGGGACGACCAGGAGGAGCAGCACGCTGCGGAGGATCACTCGCCCGGCGCCCAGCCGCTCGCCGTTCTCCGCGACGACCCGCAGGCCCAGGATGCGCTTGCCGGGCGTACTGCCGACGGTTGTGACGGTCAGCACACTCATGACGAGGAAGACGAAGAGAGCCCAGTTTCCCGCCGCCTGCTGGTCACCGCGAGCGAGCAGCCCGTATGCGATCACCATGCACAGGGCCCAGTCGATGAAGACCGCCCCGAAGCGCCGGCCCCACGGGGCCACGGACCCCGGCCCCTGTTCGGGCAGCCCCAGCCGCTTTCCCCGGTAGCCGAAGTCGACACCCATGTCCTCGGCCGCCGCACGGGGCCCGTACAGCCACGATCCGATTACTTGCCTGTTGTCCACCCGTCCACGGTACTGGGCCCGTGTTTGGACGCGGCCGGGCGGGGCACGGAAAACGTCGCTGAGGTGCCGCGCCCACTTCGCCCGGTTAACTTGGGCGAAACAAATGGGTCATGCTTGAGAAATCCCGTCTGCCTATGGTCGGGTCCAGCGTGTGCCACCGCACTGGCCGCACGACAGAGCTGCAACCCCGCCCTTCTCCGGGTCGGGAGTAGGAGGAGTTGGATGTTCCAGAACGCCGACGACGTGAAGAAGTACATCGCCGACGAAGACGTCAAGTTCATCGACGTCCGGTTCTGCGACCTGCCCGGAGTGATGCAGCACTTCACCATCCCGGCGGCGGTCTTCGACCCGACCGAGGAGCTCGCGTTCGACGGCTCGTCGATCCGCGGTTTCCAGGCCATCCACGAGTCCGACATGGCGCTCCGCGCGGACCTCTCGACCGCCCGTGTCGACCCGTTCCGCCGCGACAAGACCGTCAACATCAACTTCTTCATCCACGACCCGATCACGGGCGAGCAGTACAGCCGTGACCCGCGGAACGTGGCCAAGAAGGCCGAGGCGTACCTCGCCTCCACCGGCATCGCCGACACCGCGTACTTCGGTCCCGAGGCGGAGTTCTACGTCTTCGACAACGTCCGCTTCCAGACGTCGGCGAACGAGAGCTTCTACCACATCGACTCCGAGGCCGGCGCCTGGAACACCGGTTCCGAGGACAACAACCGCGGCTACAAGGTCCGCTACAAGGGCGGCTACTTCCCGACCCCGCCGGTCGACCACTTCGCCGACCTTCGTGCCGAGATCTCCCTGGAGCTGGACAAGAACGGCCTCCAGGTCGAGCGCCAGCACCACGAGGTCGGCACCGCCGGCCAGGCGGAGATCAACTACAAGTTCAACACGCTGCTCGCCGCGGCCGACGACCTGATGCTCTTCAAGTACATCGTGAAGAACGTCGCCTGGCGCAACGGCAAGACCGCGACCTTCATGCCGAAGCCGATCTTCGGCGACAACGGCTCGGGCATGCACGTCCACCAGTCCCTGTGGGCCGGCGGCGAGCCGCTCTTCTACGACGAGCAGGGTTACGCGGGCCTGTCTGACATGGCGCGCTACTACATCGGCGGCATCCTGAAGCACGCCCCGTCGCTGCTGGCGTTCACCAACCCGACGGTGAACTCCTACCACCGCCTGGTCCCCGGCTTCGAGGCCCCGGTCAACATGGTCTACTCGCAGCGCAACCGCTCCGCCGCGATGCGCATCCCGATCACGGGCTCCAACCCGAAGGCCAAGCGCGTCGAGTTCCGCGCCCCGGACCCGTCCTCGAACCCGTACCTCGCCTTCTCGGCGCTGCTGATGGCGGGCCTGGACGGCGTCAAGAACAAGATCGAGCCGGCCGAGCCGATCGACAAGGACCTCTACGAGCTGGCCCCCGAGGAGCACGCGAGCGTCCAGCAGGTCCCGACCTCCCTCCCGGCCGTCCTGGACGCCCTGGAGGCGGACCACGACTACCTCCTCGCGGGCGGCGTCTTCACGCCCGACCTGATCGAGACGTGGGTCGACTACAAGCGCGTGAACGAGATCGCCCCGATCCAGCTGCGCCCGCACCCGCACGAGTTCGAGCTGTACTTCGACATCTAAACCGCGGGGTCGGGTGACCAGGGCCTAAGCCCTGGAAACAGGCTGTGACCTGCGAAAACTCTTCTCAGTAGTTCTCACTGTCACCGCTTGCTTCCACCCCCTTGTGCACCGAGTGTGCACCGCCCGGCCAATTCACTGACTTGATGTCAGAAACGCCAGGGAGGGCCGCTACCCCATAGTCGGGGTAGCGGCCCTCGCTGGCTTGGTCAGGCTCTTTCTACGGCGGCAGCCTTCGTGGTCTCCCAGTAGCGGGGTGGGTCGGTGACCTGCGGCGATCATTGCTGAAGGTCCTGACCTGGGGCACGGTCACAGCCGGTGCGGCACGCAGATCGCTGCCTTGCGGGTGACATAGGAATCAGGCTCCGTACCGGCTACGTAGATCCCCGGTGATCTGCGACAAAAGCGCCGTCGAGTGCTGTGGTGCCATGTCAGCGACCGGAAGCTCCATCTGAGGGTCGTAGGCAGTCAGCCCGGTCTCCTTCTCTACGATCGCCGAGAGAGCGAAGACCTTGCCGAGTGCAGCGCTGGCGGCTTCCCCAGCATGCCAGTACGGCACAGTGATGCTGACTTCGTCGCCGAAGACCGACAGATCGATACCGGTGCCTGAGTGGCTCAGATCGCGCGACTCCTGCTCGTATTCCGTGATGTCGACGTCACCCAACAGAGTCCGGGCTTGCGGCACTATGCGCTGCCAGGCTTCGAGCAACCTGGCAGGGATTGGTGCGTTGTCCTCGGCTGCGTCCTATAGCACGTCCAGGACCTCTTCCCAGGACTGCCCGTCGCGCCGGCTCAGGAAGTATATGTCGTAGCTCATTACGTGATGGTAGGGAGCCGCCCGGCCTGAAGCCAGGACTTGACGATCGGCCCCGAAAGGCGATGGAGGGGGAGGGCCCTGAGCTTGGGAAGGGGACTGACCTGCGGCAACCATGCCACTGGGGCTCTACCGAACCGCTTCCGTTTATCCCGCAGTGACCGCTGCTGACCGGTTGTTCTGGTGCCAATCTGGCGCGCTGTGGTGCGACCTCGGTGGGTCGTTTCAGTCCTCCGAGGCGGCTCGGGTCGGCGCTTCCCCTTCCTCACCGCCCATGGCCTCGCGAAGGCGCTGCTTCGCCGCGGCTAGGCATTCACTGTAGTCGGGCATGAAGATTTCGCTGAGCGTCTTGTCGAGTGTCCCGGAAATGGCGTAGATCGCAGACCAGACCGAGCGGTCCTTCACGATGGAGCGCAGGTCGTCGGACTTGAACATGGCCTCGTAGAGCCAGTCAGACAGGACGAACGCTTGATCGCGCGTGAGCTTGATGACCACCGGTTCTTCATCCACGCGGACAGGGTAGTTGTTGGCGGCCGGCAGCAACGTGCGGGTGGGCTCCCAGCCCGATGCGACACCCGGTCGGTGTCTGTCTGCTGTCGTCCCTGCCAGTAGCCGCAGTTCCCCGTGGGTCCTCGCCCCTTCTGGCGCGGTTGTGGCACGGGGAACCGGTCGCACTATGGTCCTACAAGGACACTGGCGAGCATGATCGGCTGCTGAGGTTGTGGTACTTCGCTGCTCTACCGCAACCTCCGAGCAGCGCAGTGAGGAACGCTGCGGCGGCCGCGTAGGCACTAATGATTACGGTGCAGGGAGCTGACGCCAGCACCATCACGGTCATCACTGGCTCGGCCGCATTGAGGGTCATGCGTCGGCAGGACGCTAAGCCACATCGATGCCGTACTCCTGTACCAGTTCCTCCAAGCCACCTCGGTAACCCTTGCCTCCGGTGACGAACTCCCAGTCGCCGTTTGAGCGGCGGCGAAAGGACCCCAGTACGAGCGCAGTCTCGTTGGCGCGGCCGTCGGAGACTTCCAACTGGTCGAGTTGGGCTCCCTCGGAGTCCAACAGCCGAATACCGGCGTCGGCGAATCCGGACAGGTCGGCCGTAGGGTTGGCGACAGGATCGACCGCGGCGATGACGACGATCCGGTCAGCTCGCGCCGGTAGGGCATCGAAGGTGACTTGGATGGCGGCTCGGTCCGGCGCGACGGGGATGAGGGCACGGACCGTGCCGTCGGGCGTCCGTGGGTTGTTGAAAAAAACGAAGTGGTCGTCGTCCAGAACACGGTTGCCGTGACAGACGAGCGCGCACACGTCTAGGGCGACGCTGCCCGACCAGTACATGCCCAACATGTTGTAGTCATCCGTGCTGGCCTCACTGTCCGATGCTGTCCGCTGGGCGGGTACCGTGCGTGCGCCGCTACCCAGGCGTCCGCGTAGTCCGTGGCGGTGTAGCAGATCGACAAGCTCGGAGCCTGCTACCAGTTCCAAAGGCTTGCCATTGGCGAAGGTGTGCGAGCCGGGGCCGAAACCGGACGTTGTGACCAGAACACCCTTGTTCGCGCCGGCATCCTGGACGGTTCCGTACAAGTCGCGGACGGCTGTGGGGGGCACGGTGTTGCGGTAGCGCTTGACCTGTACGACGATCTTGCCGCCGCGAATGGGGGTCGGGTCCAGCGCATCGACGTCCACGCCGCCGTCGTTCGAGCGCTGTGTGGTCACGGCCTGCATGCCCATGGCACGGAAGAGATCTGCGACTAGCGCTTCGAAGGCGATGGGATCCATCTCGTACAGATCCGGTTCGTCGTCGCCTCCATGGGTGACGACCCCGTTACCGACGTCTTCGGGAACCCGGCCGGGCCGCACGGGCGCGTACTGATCGGGGCGCGCCGACAGCTGCCCCCGAAGTCCGTCTACCAGGCAGTTGACAGCGTTCACCTGTTCCAGATGCAGCGCGGCAAAAGTCGAACGCGAAGCCATGACGGTGCCGAGGAAGATGGGTGCCCGTCTGCCTGTCGTCGGGTCGTGATCGTCCACGAACCCGTTCAGCGCGACCGATTCCAGCGCACCGAACTCGTCGGCAGCGAAAAGATCACGCAGAACCAACAGGAGACACTGCGCGAGTACGTCCCTGTATAGGGAGCGGCGCTGCGTGGCCGGTCGGGGTGACTCCTTTTCCTGATCGGCGTTGATCATGTAGCGCACCGACTTCGCCTCCGGGACGACGTCGTATTTGGGCAGCTCCCAGTTCAGTACCAATTGGCGTGCACCGGAGTCGTACGCTGCGGATACCTGACGGGGTAGGTCCTCGGGCCATCCGTTCGAGGCGTAGAGGGCAGCTGAGAAATACTCCACCGCGGCGTCGGGATCTCCGTTGCGAAGCCCTACAGTCATCTCTGCGATGTTGGCGTTGTGCCGTCGGATCTCGCCCAGCTGGATTTCGGCCCACTGCTGGTACTGCATCTGGTAGGCGGCCAACTGGTGCTGACGCTGTGCTTCCGCAGCATGTGCGGCCTGCCAGTCACGTTCGAACCTGGAGCGAGTCTCCGCCTGGGCCTGAGCTCGCCGTGTGGCTGTCCAGCCACCCTGCGGCTGGTATTGGTTCGGGTCCGGCATGCGGATGGGGTGCGCGAGCTGTCCAGGCGAGAATGCCTCGATCTGCTCCGCCCGAGTCAGCGCGACGGCCCGGAACGCCGGAGCCCGGCATCCTGCCGCCAAAAGACCCTGCAACGACTCAACTCGTGCGTCAAGATCTTCCGTGCGCCGTCGGGCCTCCGCCTCGCGCTGCTCCCGGTAGGCCGCTCTCTGCTCGCGGTGGCTGCGCGCGACCTCTCGCTGGTAGGAGCGTTGTTGTCTCTCCTGGTCTCGCTGGTATCTGGCTTGCGCCTCTTGTTGACGTTGCTGTTGGCGCTGCGCTTCAGCCCAGACACCGACCAACCCATTGGAGCGACGACTCATGCTCTACAGGCCCTCCCCACCAGAGACTCGGCATACGTGCACCAAGGCCTGGCCCTATAACCAGCAGTGATGAGGTGACTCTAGTCGGCAACCATCGACGCGCCCATCCACTTGGCACAGATGGTCGATGTCTCCCGGCGCGCGGCATCCACTTGCCCACCCGATCCGTCAGAGGAAAGCATGCCAACCGCCAGGGACTTGGCACCCTTTCAGCTCTACGACGACGAACCCAAGAGCCGGCGCCGCAGAGGCGTCCCCATGCCCGCGCTGTGCATCGCGCCACTGCGCTGGCACCGCCTACGGCAGCGGACCATGATCGGGCCCGCACCTCTTCCCTAATGCCCTCTGCCGGATTCGAACCTGCGACACCCGCTTTAGAAAGATCGAGCTCAGGCAGCCTGGAGGCACTTCGCCACAGAAGGACACGACTACGTCGGACTGCTCGGAGCCGCTTGTGCAGGCGGGCGATTCCGAGCATGGCGTGGTGGACGCCGTCGCCCTTGAGGCGGCAGTCGCGAAGGATCTTCCAGGTCTTCATACGGGCGAAAACGTGCTCGACGCGGGCGCGGACCTGCTTGTGGGACTTGTTGTGGGCCTGTTTCCAGTCGGGCAGCTCTTCGCCTCTGCGGCGACGGTGGGGCATCACGAGCCCGGTGCCCGGATAGCCGCCGTCGGCGATCGTCATGGGTCACGTGATCCGGCCCGCGTTATCCGATCCGCTCCGAACTGCACTGACATGGGTGTGGGCGTTCGGTACGGCCGTAGGACTCGCCATGGTCGGCCTTCTCGCTCAAGGCGAGTGCTCAGCTGATCAGGACTTCCTGACGCACCCCGTCATGACTACTCACCCCATCGAAATCGGACCTGCCGAAATCGGCTCTGCCGGTCTGGCGCGCCACCTCCCATAGGGACAGTTCGCCGAGCACTGCACTGCCCTGCGGCGCCCGACGAACCCAACCTCGGCGAGTCGCACCGAGGGCGGCCGTCACCGTTGCGACGGGGACTACCCCGTCGCCAGTGCTGCCGCAGTCCGCGTAACCCCAAGTAGCCGCCTGCTGCCCGAGTGGAAGGCTCACAACCTCCCTCCCCACCTCGTCGCGGCCGTGGATCTCACCCACAAGCAGGAGGCCCTTCTTGGCTGAGCCGTACGACCGCTGGCACAAGAAACGTCCGCAACCCAGCGACAAGAAATGCAAGACTCACAGCAAGGTGCCCTCCCGCGAGCACGGGCGTGGGAAGAGGTGGTTGGCACGGTGGCGCGACCCCGACGGGCAACAGCAGAGCGAGAGCTCGATCGCTACGAGGACGCGCGTCGGCACCTGACGCGGATGCTCGGGGCGGTTGACGACGGCACATACATCGCCCCGAGGAAGGGTGACACCCTACTCAAAGTGATCGCCGAGCAGTGGCTGGCGAATCAGACGTTCACGAATCCTCGGACGTACCACCAGTACGAGTCCCGTGTCCGCAACCACGTCATCGGGCCCTTTGGGAATCTCAAGGTGCGGGAGATCAAGGCTTCCACGATCCAGACGTGGATCAAGCGCCGACTGCAGGTCCTCGATGAGACCACCGTCGGCCTGATCTTCACCCACCTGTCATCGATCCTAGCCATGGCCGTGGACGACGACCTGATCCCGAAGAACCCATGCGAGACCGGGTCCGTCAAGCGCGTGAAGCACAGGCGCTCGAAGAAATCGGCCAAAGATGTGCCGCTCTCCTGGGAGCAGACGGACGGCCTGCGCAGGCACCTGCCTGACCGATATCAGGCCGCGGTCGACTGCGGCCGAGGGATCGGGATGCGGCAGGGCGAGATATTCGGCTTCAGTCCGGACGACGTGGACTGGTCGGAGGACAACAAGACCGTCCACATACGCCGGCAGGTCGCACATCACCGCGGCACGCTCGTCTTCGCGCCGCCCAAGGGCGGCACCAAGGACGACCCGAAGGATCGACGCATCCCTATTGACGAGGACCTGGCCAGGCTCCTACGCACACACATGCAGGAGTTCCCACCTGTCGGGGTCACGTTGCCATGGTTGGAAAGGGATGGTGAACTGGTCACCGTGCGCCTCATGTTCACCACGCGCGAGCGCAAGGCGCTCAACAAGAACTACTTTAACTACCTCTGGAAGGCGGCACTTGAGGCCGTCGGCGTCATCAACGCAGTGAACGACGCGCCCGTCGGCAAGGGTCGCAAGTGGGATGCCTGCCGCGACAAGATGATGCACGCCCCGCGGCATCTGTTCGCCTCGGAGGCGATCAATGAGGGCGTCGATGTCTATACGCTCGCCGATCTGCTCGGCCACGAAGACCCGTCATTCACCTTGCGGAGGTACGTTCACCGCGTCCAGGGCTCAATGGAGAAGGCGCGCAAGGCAATCGGTAAGCGCTACCGCCTGACGACCTGAACAGTCGAATCCCGCTGATCGGTGGGAATGGCGTGAAGCGTGGCGGGGTACCCTCACAGAGATCGACGCCATCGCCTCCGCCGACCGTCCTCCTCGCCCATAGCCCGCCCAACGACCCGGTGCCAAGTCCGAGGGGCAAGCCAACCGTGACGCAACCTTCCCAGGTGCTAGAACGGGCGGTCGAATGGGTGGTCCGTGACCTCGTCGTAGATCCTGCGCAGCCACGGCTGCCGGACAGCGGGCAGCCGTGCCAACTCGTAGAGGAACACTCGCGAGTCGGGCCGGAAAGGTCCCCCTGGATGCGGCGGCAGGGGATCGTCGCGGAGGACACCGTCGGGCATTCCGCCCGTCACAGGAAAGGGCAACCGTTCGCGGGGGAAGGCCAGATACATCCACACGTCGGCGGCCAACGCCACGGTATCTGCGGTGCCGGTCGACTGCCACGACTTCCCCGTCTGCGGATGTCGCGGAACCAGAGCGATGTCTGGTGCGGGGTCCGGGGCAGGCAGTCCCGGACCGGCCAGGGCCGCTCTCTTCCCCGGAGGCCCTGGCGGGAGCAGTGTGTCGAGCGCGCGACCGAACGTGTCCGCTAGGAGGCCGTCGGGAACGGCCACGCGTGTGCCCGCCGAGGCCGCCAACAGGTGTGCCAGCGCTACCCCGACCGCTGCCTCCCACAGCGGGCTCCACGCGCCAGATGGCTCGATCGGTGGTGTGCTCCGCTGTTCCTCCGCCAGCTTTTCCCAGTCGGCTGTCCGGCGAAGGGGACCGTCAGTGGGAAGGCGGCGCACGGCGTGCGGGTCGAGCCATACCGCTTGCCAGTACGAGCAGTCGTCGATGCGAGTGGCCACCGCCCGCCCGCATCGCGCGCATGCCAGGTTCGGGCCGTCCCTCCCGTCCAGCCCACAGCAAAGGCCGTCGCATCGCTCCGGGATCACGACGGTGCCCCGGATGTCACCCGGCGCGACGACGATCGCTCCCGGTGCCCCGAAGGACAGGGCAGAACCCGGTGCGAACACGCCGCGGGCTTCGGCGTCGTCCACCCCGACCTCGCTTCCGGGCCGCCATGGCGGCCCGGAAGGCTCCGGGTCGACGGCGTACGTCCCCGGTTCCATAAGCACGGGGAGCAGTTCGTGTCCGCACCTATGGTGGGCATGGACTGGAAGTGCAATCTGTGACACGGCGGCGGTCAGCACAGCTCCGCACCGCCCACATGCGAGCACGGCCATGCGCCTTTCCCCTCCTCCGGACACGCGAATCATCCCGGCCCGGCAAGCGCCGGCCAACAGCTTTTCCACCGCCGCAATCACTTTGGTAGGTGCGCGGTGACCCGACCTGGCCCCCGGTATCACGCGCTTCGCTGAAGCGGCGCAACGTAGTGGAGCGACACTTCAATGTCGGCCGCAGACAAGAGGAGGCTGGCGATGCTGTGCCAGACACATGTGCCACCTCGTGCGCGAACAGCAACTCCGGCTGCATGATGGCTAGTTGTGCTAGAAGGTTTCACAGGGGATGCACGATGCCCGTCTGCGCTGACATGGCCTTGGCGCACGGTGGCTATCCGCAGGCCGACAGGTTTCGTCGGCGCGCCGCGAGGTGCACCGGTTGTGCACCGGCCCACTCGACGGCAAGCCATCTGTGCAGGTCAGAGAGTTCAACGAGCTGTACTTCGACATCTAGGAACGCCCCGGGTCGGAGCGGGTTCCCGCTCGCCTGGGCCGTCTGTGGGCCGTCGGCCGTCGCTTCCCCTCCCGGAAGACACGACCGACGGCCTTTTTCGACGGGCGCGTCAGCTCCGAGGACGCTGGCCGATCCGGTCGACCACACCCAGTTCTTCCAGGTTCCTCGTCTCGAAGTACGAGCCGTCCGGCTCCCACCCTCCCTTGACGCGTTTGAGGCCGCTGCCTTTCGTGCGCAGCCCGAGGTAGTCGTAGGTTTCACGGTCGAACACGAACGTGAAGGAGCCTTGGGGGTGGGACACCGCGATCCCCTGCCGGCCGAGGACGTCCACCTGGTCGTGGTCCAGCCTGACGTCGGGGACCTTCGCGAGTGCCTCGAACGCGGCGGCCTGCAGCCCGGGAGGCATGACCCGCGGCCCCTGCATCAGCAGGGAGACTTCGAAGAACCCGAGCGTGTCGTTCTCCGGTGTGCTCTTGGAGCCATGCGTGAGGAGGTCGAGGAGCTCGTCCGGGTCGGTCGGCAGCTTCTTGAGATCCGCGTACACGGTGGGCGGCCACGCCACGCTGTGCTTGCCCTGAGGGGGGTCGTTGTGGATCTTGCCGTGTTCCTGGCGCTTCGAGGGCTTGGAGCCGTCCACCGACAGCCAACTCTCGTCCGTCCACGTCTTGGTCTTGCCACCCTCAAGGGGCTTTTGCGTGATGTACGTCCTGGTGTAGAGGTACTGGTCGTCGCGTGGGATCGGCAGCCCGGCACTGTCGGACCGGGACCTGTCCGCGGCCCGGTGCAGCACCTGCGCCGCACTGAGCGTGGTCATCCGGGGCGCGTCCCGGTCCTCGCCGCCTCCCGTGGCGACGAGCGCGGTTCCCGCCACCGCGGCCACCGTCGCGGCAACCGCCACCCGCAACACCAGTCGCCGGGACAGAGCAGGGGAAGGGGGCGGACGGTTCTCTTCGGAGATGGCGCTCCGCAACCGGAGGCGGGCGGCGGAGCGGGCTTCGTGGGTGAGCGGCGGCGTGCCGGTCTCCATCTGCCGTACGCGTGTGAGGTCATCCACGATCGGCTTCCTCCAGGTCCTCTCGAATGATGGTGGGATCCGAACCGCCCAGCGCTGCTCGCAGCGCCTTCCGGGCGCGGTGCAGCCGTGAGCGCACGGTGCCCATCGGTATGTTCAGGGCCTCCGCGGCCTCCGCGTAGTCGAGATCGCCCCAGGCGATCAGCAGCAGGACGTCCCTGTTGCGGGCGGACAGCCCCGCGAGGGCCGCTGCCAGGCTGCGCCGGGTGTCCTCGGCGCCGACCCGGGCCACGACCCGGTCCGCCATCGCGTCACCTTCACCGCGTCCCTCGGCCGGCGCTGTGACGGCGACACGCGACAACGCCCGCAGGCGACGGGCCTCGGCCCGTCTGTGCTGTCCGATGAGGTTGGTGACGATCCCGTACAGCCAGGGCAGGGCGTGCGGCCTCGACAGGTCGTAGCGCCGGCGCCGCTGAAAGGCGATAACGAATGTGTCGGCCATCAGATCGTCTGCCGCCTCGGTGCCCAGCCGCCGGGCCGTGTACCGGTGAATGTCATCGGCGTAGCGGTCGAACAGTATGGCGAACACGTCCGGGTCGTTCCAGGACCGCTCGATGACCGAGGCATCGGAGTCGGCTGTTCCGTCCGTTGGATCGCAACGCCCCGTCCCGACGTACGGCGAGGCGGTCACAGGCCGACTCTGAGATTCATGTCGTTCCTTCGACGATGCGGGTATGGACACCCCTTGTTCGCCGATGTCCGCATCCGAGTTCCATAGTGCCGCTCGCCGCTCGCGGGGGACGCTTGAGGGGGACGTTTGAGGGCCGTTACCCGTCTTCCGGGTAACGGCCCTCAGCTGCGTCCTGCGATGCCTCGCGGCCGGGCCTCAGTGCCGCAGCGCCGTGCCGACCTCGGCGGTCACGTCGCCGTCGAGCTTGCGGTTGCTGCGCGCCGTGGCGTCCTTCTTCTTGTCCGGCTCGACGTCGTCGACCGAGACGACGACCGTGTCCAGCAGGTTGCCGCCCTTGTCGCGGAAGTTGATCTGCACGGCGTAGGACTTGGCGGAGTCGGTCCCGTTGGTCACGGTGAACTTCGCCGTGGTGCGGTCCCCGTCCTTGCCCACCGCGCCGAGTTCGACGTCGTCCTTGGCGTCCACGCCGTCCTTGAACTCGTCCAGCTTGTCCTGGGCGGCCGCGGTGGCCGAAGCCACCACGTCCGAGCCCTTCGACGCCAGCGACGAGGCGGCGGAGGCCGCCTTGGATGCCGCGTCGGACGCGCCGCCCCCGTCCTCGTCCGAGCAGCCGACGGCCGTCGTCGCCACTGACGCCGCCAGCAGTACGGCCCATACTCCTCGTACGCCTCGCCCTGTCATCTGCGCCTCCCAGCACTCGCGATGGCTTCAGTCAAGGCGGAGCGGGGGCGGGCCGCATGCCGTGTACGCCGTACGGGGCATGGAAGGCCCGGCATGCCTGTGCCCCCGGTCTCCCGGGGGCACAGGTCTCACGTGCGGGGTGCGGTCGTCAGCGGCCGTAGCGGATCAGGGTGCGGACCATTCGGCAGGTGGTGTCGGACGGTGGGTGGATGCCGAGGCGTTCGGCCATGGTGCGTATACGGATGTTGGTGGCGCTCGACGGCTGGTAGACGCCCGTGTCGAGCAGGGCGATCGCCAGGCGCATGGCCTTCAGGCGACGGTTGTGCGAGACGTACCACTCGCGGGGGCGGCCCGCGGGGAGTCGCTTCCTCTGCAGGGGCTTGGTGAGCTGGTTGTGGAGCGGCTTGGTCGTGACTGCGGCAACGGCCATCGGCAACCTCCTGGCACGGTGGTGGAACCCTCACGAACTACCTCCATTTTACTGCCCACCACTGACAATCGCCCCTGGCCAGAAGGGCTTTCGCGACTCCCTCGCGTAACCTGGGCCCCATGGAGATCTGGATCAATCCGGCCTGTTCCAAGTGCCGCAGCGCAATCGATCTGCTCGATGCGGAGGGTGCCGAGTACACCGTCCGCCGATACCTGGAGGACGTGCCGTCGCCCGACGAGATCCGGGCCGTGCTCGAACGGCTCGGGCTCGAGCCGTGGGACATCACACGGACTCAGGAAGCGGACGCGAAGGAGCTCGGGCTCAAGGAGTGGCCGAAGGACGCCGGTTCCCGGGAGCGGTGGATCGAGGCGCTCGCCGCGCATCCGAAGCTGATCCAGCGGCCGATCATCACCGCGGAGGACGGGACGGCCGTGGTGGGACGTACGGATGAGGCGGTACGGGACGCGCTCGGGCGTTGAGGCGCCGGGTCAGCGTTCGTCGGTGCCGGCTCGCTTGCCCGTGGCCAGGGCGATCCGGTTCCAGGTGTTGATGGTGAAGATCAGGGCGAGCAGCTGGGCCAGTTCCCGCTCATCGAAGTGCGCCGCGGCCCGCCCGTACACCTCGTCGGAGATCCCGCCGTCCGCGACCCGGGTGACCGCGTCGGTCAGGGCGAGCGCCGCCTGCTCCTTCTCCGTGAAGAAGTGGGTCGCCTCCTGCCATACGGCGACCATGTGCACGCGCTCCTCGCTCTCGCCCGCCTTCCGGGCGTCCGTGGTGTGCATGTGGAGGCAGTACGCGCAGTGGTTGATGTGCGAGGAGCGGATCTGCACCAGCTCGACCAGCGTGGGGTCGAGGCCTTCACGCGCCGCCGCGTCCAGGCCGATCACGGCCCGGAACGCCTTCGGTGCGGCCTTGGCGAAGTTGAGCCGGACGGTGGTGCCGGGGGTGGTGGACCGGGCGGCGGACTTGATCTCTGTCGTCGTCATGGGTACGAATCTACGAGAACGGGCGACCGGTTACGGGGTGCATTTCGATGAGGGATTCATGGGTCAATTCGGCGGAGGTCCTCGGCAGCGATCTGCCGCTGGAGCTGTCCGGTACGGGTAATCGGCGGGCCGTCCTCATGCGGGCGCTGCGCGAGGCGGTCCGGGGCGGGCGGCTCGCCCCGGGCACCCGGCTCCCGCCGTACCGCTCGCTCGCCGCCGATCTGGGGCTTGCCCGCAACACCGTCGCGGACGCCTACGCGGAACTCGTCGCCGAGGGCTGGCTGACCGCCCGCCAGGGCTCGGGCACCCGGGTCGCCGAGCGAGCCGCGCCCGTCACCCCCGTACACCGGCAGCGCACCGCGCCCCGGTCCGCCCGCCCGGCCCACGACCTGGTCCAGGGGAAGCCGGACCCCTCCGTCTTCCCCCGGACCGCATGGCTGGCCTCGGCCCGGCGGGCGCTCACCGAGGCGCCGAACGACGCCTTCGGGCCCGGCGATCCGCGCGGGCGGCCGGAGCTGCGGCGCGCCCTGGCCGGATATCTGGCCCGGGTGCGCGGCGTACGGACGGCGCCCGAGCGCATCGTGCTCTGTTCGGGCTCCGCACATGGGCTGCGCCTGCTGGCGGGCGTGCTGGGCGGACCGTGGGCCGTGGAGGCGTACGGGCTGCCCTTCCACCGCGGGCTGCTCACCGGGCACGGGGTCGGCACCCGGCCGCTGACCGTGGACGAACACGGTGCCCGGGTCGAGGAGTTGAGGGGCACGGACCGGGCGGCGCTGCTCACCGCGGCGCACCAGTTCCCGACCGGCGGGCCGCTCCATCCGGAGCGGCGCGCCGCCGTGGTCGACTGGGCGCGTTCGACCGGCGGTCTCGTCGTGGAGGACGACTACGACGGCGAGTTCCGTTACGACCGGCAGCCCGTCGGCGCCGTGCAGGGACTCGATCCCGAGCACGTGGTGCTGCTGGGGTCGGTGAGCAAGAGCCTCTCCCCCGCCCTGCGGATCGGCTGGATGGTGCTCCCCGAACGGCTCGTGGACGACATCGTGGCGGCCAAGGGGGAACGCGAACAGTGGTCGAGCGCCACGGAACAGCTGACACTCGCGGACTTCGTCGAGTCGGGGGCGTACGACCGCCATGTGCGGCGGATGCGGCAGCGCCACCGCCGCCGGCGCGATCAGCTCGTGGCGGCGCTGGCCGAACGGGCACCGCACGTCCGGGTCTCCGGGATCGCGGCGGGCCTGCACGCGGTCCTGGAACTGCCGCCGGGCACGGAGCGCTCGGTGGTGCGGGCGGCGGCGTGGCAGGGGCTGGCGGTCGAGGGACTCTCCGGGTACCTCCATCCTGCCGCCACCGATGCCGGGCGGGACGGGCTGGTCGTGGGGTACTCGACCCCGGCCGAGCGCGCCTACCCGGAGGCGCTGGACGCCCTGTGCCGGGCGTTGCCGCCGGAGTGAGGCTGGGACGAACGGGCTTCTCCCGTACGGAAGTTATGCGTGGGGCCGTTGAAACGGAGAGGGCTGTTACTCGTACGTAGGGACACCCAAGCACCGCGTCCGGCCGCAGCGCCTCCCGTGTTCCGGCCGGGGACAGGAGCCCCACGTGTCACGCAGGAAGACCCTCAGCCGCAAGAAGAAACTCGCACTCTCGGCCGGAGCCGTCGCGCTCGCCGGAACGGCGGCAGCCGTGCTGGCCGGGACCAGTCAGGCATCGCAGTCCCCACCTTCCAACGCGGAGGGCTCGTCCGTCGTCTGCGGCGGGCTGGCCACCGCGCTGAGCAACAACGAGCAGTTCATCGCCGCGCAGCGCGCGACCCCGGACGCCCAGTCGGCGGCGCGGATCGCCAACCGGGAAGCGGTCGTCGACGAGATCCGGCGCAAGCAGGCCGCCTCCGGGTGCGCGGACGGGGAGAGCGGATCGGATGCTGCCGCGCCACCGGCGGAGGAGCCGGGAGCGGATCCGGCGGAGGACCCGGGAGCGGATCCGGGTGAAGTAGCGGGTGACGAAGCAGGGGAAGGTGCGGGTGCAGGGGAAGGTGCGGGTGAAGTCGTCTGTGCCGGGTCCACCGTGACGCTCTCCGGCGAAGGTGGCGCGCCCGCCGCTTCGAGCGGCGAGTTCCCCGTCGGCACGGAGCTCAGGGTCACCAACCTCGACAACAACAAGTCGACAACAGTGAAGGTCTCTTCGGTCTCCGGCAGCTGCGCCCTGCTGAACAACGCGGCGTTCGAGCAGGTACGCGAGCCGGGCAAGTTCCTGATCCGTAACGCCCGCATCGAGCGCGTGGGCTGACCGGCACGGGCCCTGCCGTCACCGCCCGGCGGGCGGTGACGGCAGGCACGCCTCGGCCCGCGCGAGCAGCTCCGTGAGCCGTAGCCCGAACCGTACGTCGCAGGGGTGCGCCGCTCCCGTACGTACCGAATCGAGCAGCGCGTCCACCGCCGCGCGGAACGAGCCCACCGCGTCGCCCCACTTCGGCAGTGCGACCACTCCCCGTTCGCCCCTGAGCTCGATCTCCATGCCCGCCGCGGCCGGGGGCGCGCTCAGCCCGAGTGTCACTGTGCTCGAAGCGCCCGAGGTGTGGCGGAGCACCAGATGGGTGGTGTCGGCGGGCCCGCGGGCAGCGGTCAGCTCCGTCACCTCGCCCAGTACCGGGATCAGGACCGAGAGCACATGCGGGCCGACGTCCCACAGGCCGCCCTTCTCCCGGCGCCAGGGCGAATCGGCGTACTCGCTGCTGGAGCCCGGTGCGTTGTGCGCGCTGAGCCACTGCGCGCGGGCGGTGAACCAGCCGTCCACCGCGGCCTGTTCGGCGATCCAGTCGGCCGTCTCGGTGGCGAACCGCAAGGTGCAGAAGACCACGGACGCCACGCCGGCCCGCTCCGCCGCCTCCGCGATCTCGCGTGCGCCGGCCGAGGTGGTCGCGATCGGCTTGTCCATCAGCAGATGGCAGCCGGCGGCTGCGGCACGGGCGGCCAGCGGAGCCTGGATGTCCGGGGGCAGGGCGAACGCCACGGCGTCGCTCGCTGCGAAGAGTGCGTCGACGCCCGCCTCACCCGTGAACGCCTCGGTGGCATGAGCGGCTGCCAGCGCCTCTGCCGGCTCCGGCCGCCGGCCCCAGACACCGCTCAGTTCGACGCCGGGGTGGTCGGCGAGGGCGGGGGCCTGGGTGTTGCGGGCCCAGGGGCCCGTACCCAGCAGGCCGATCCGGAGGGGAGTGTTCGGAGCAGCCGGAGCAGTAGGTGTGGTCATGCGAGCCAGTCTGCCCGGTCGGTGCGCGGGGCGGATCGCCCGGCCGGTCGGTGTGCCCAGCCGGTGTGCCCGGGCCGCAAATGCGGTGGCGGGGCGTCGCCGTGCGCGGATACGTTGCTCGGGCCGGCCGCGGGACTCCGGCTGCGACTTCCGGGACTTGCCTTGAAAGCAATGATTCGCTGATCGCGCCTCCATTCCCCGGCCGGCTTCCGCGCTCCCGAACGGCGACGCGGAACATCACGGGGGAATCCATGACGACCGACACCGAATCCCGCGCAGACCTCGTCGCCGCCGAGGACGTGCTCCTCTTCGTCAATGCGGCGATCACCGCGACCGGACAGCGCGAGTTCCAGTCCGAGGCTTACGAGCAGCGGCTTTCACTGGACTTCCTGCATGAGTACGTACGCGTCAACTACCGCCGGGTGTACGCCGCTTCGCTCGCGCTCGACATCAACGACCACAACGCCGCGCGCATCGTGCAGGGTCTGCTGGAGACGGCCGCCGAGGCGAGTCCCGACGAGAAGCGCACCGAGGGCCGCCTGATCGCGGCACGGCTGGCGGCGCTGCCGCCGCAGCGCGTCTACCGGCTGTTCCGCGCGCTGCGCGCGGCCCGGGTCAACAACCGGCGGACCCGCGCGATCATGCGGGACTGGCTGGCGGCCCGGCCTGATCTGGCGCATGACGCGGTGAAGTACCGCCGCGGTCTGAAGACCACCGCCCGCCATATCCATCTGCGGCGCGTGGACGGACCGGAGGCCCTGCGGGAGCTGGGCGACTTCCTCTTCCGGCCGGGACGGCTGCCGCGCTACCGCCATCAGCTGCTCGACGCCTGGCGCCGCGCGCATTACGAGCAGGGCGCCGTCGGCGAGCTGCCGTTCACCGTCGCGGAGGGCTTCGCCGCGGCCCACGGGATGAACCGCGAGGCGTTCGTGGAGCGGATGGCGCACCGAATGACGCGGCTGGAGCGGCTGCGGACCCACGGGCAGCGGAGCACCGGCAAGGAGCCGCGGCTTCCCGCGGACGTCGATCTGACCGTGATGCCGCTGACCCGGCTCGCCCTGTACGTCCTGTCGCTGGGCTTCGAGCAGCGGGCGGCCCACCGCGCGGAGTTCGTCCGCGCGCTGCGGGCCGCCGCCCGTCGCACGGCGGGACCGCATGCCGGAAGCTGGGGCAGGGTCGGCGCCGTGCTGGACGACAGTTACTCGTCGTCCGGGTCGGGCGAGAAGCGGCGCCGCCCGCTCGCCGTGGCGCTGGCCTGCCACTTCCTGCTGGAGGCACTGGCCGCGCCCGGTGCTTTCGCCCCGCTGTGGACCTCGGGCGCCACCGATCCCCTTCTCGTACGCCCATGGGGCCCGACCCCGCTCGGCACTCGCATCCTGGACGCGCTGGAGCATGAGCCGGACCGTCTGGTCATCGTGTCGGACGGCTGGGACAACGCGCCGCCGGGACTTGCGGGAGAGGTGCTGCGGGTGTGGCGGGCCCGGCTCGATCCGGGGCGGCGTACGGCGGTCGTTCATGTGAACCCCGTATACGACGCGGACGGTTTCGATGTGCGCCGGCTGACGCCGAGCGTGCCGACGGCGGGGATCAGGGACGCCGAGGATCTGCCGGCCCTGGTGCTGCTCGCGCAGTTCGCGGAGGGACGTACGGGGGCGGCGGCACTGCACATCTATCTGGACCGACAGGTCGCGCGTTTCGTCGGCGGCCGGGGAGAGGAAAGCTCGTGAACAGGCTCGAACTGACCGGACTCACCACCCGGCCCTCCCAGGTGTGGGGCGGTGTCCGCCTGGTCCCTCTGGTACGCGAGGAGCCGGTCGAGGGGCTGCGACTGCACCGGGAGATCTACGAGGGGTACGGGGGAAGCCTCGTCGAGGTCGGTCCCCGGATCGCCTACACCTCGTACATTCCGCACGGTTTCGTGGCCGACTGGTCGGGCGAGGGAAAGCAGTCGGCCGCGTACGGCACTCAGTTCGGTGACGGCACCCCGCCGAGGGCGGTCCGGCTCCAGCGGGCCCATCACCGCATGGCCAAGCGGCAGGCCGGCGACCGGCTGCGCTTCCTGCCGCTGCACCTCGCCCTGGAGGGCTATCTCGCCCTGCACTTCGGCGGTCCGTCGACCGCCTGGGAGGAGTGGTCGCGCCAGGCGCTGCGCGCAGGGCTCTCGCCGCGTGCCGAGGACACCTATATGGGGTGGTCGGTGCGCGGTCTCGGCGACGCGCTGCGGGTCTTCGAGATCCACCCCGGCCAGTGCGGGGTCATGGTGTACGTGTCGGACGCGCTCGCCGCCGCCTTCGTCCTGCCGCACCCCGAGGACTACCGCCTGCTGCACGGCTCGCTGGTGCAGGACCTGTACGGGGAGCTGGTGCACCAGTACGCGATGTACGGCGCCCCGGTGGCGGAGTTCGGGGCGCGGATCCGTGACAGCGCGTATCTGCGGACGCTCGCGGATCTACGGGCGGCGGCGCGGGCCCAGGAGCGGGAGTGGAGTGAGGCGCACGACACATTGTTCGCCCGTGAGCTCCTGGACACCTCGTACGCCTTCGACCGGGTCTACCGGATGGGGGACTTCACCCTGTGGCGGTTCCTGCCTCCGTTCCTGCGCAATCAGGACGGTCAGCACATCGGGGAGACGATCACCGACCACAAGGGGCGGGTCGCCTATCTGAAGACGTTCCGGCTGTCCGAGGCCCAGGTCAGGCGGGGTTATCTGCTCCACAGGCTGTCCGATGCGGACTGGTCGCTCGCGCGGGCGGCCGTGGCGCTGGGCACGAGCGAGGAGGAGCTGGTGCGACGGATTCGGGCCGCCGGATTCGCCTCGCTGCTCAAGGCTCGCGCGTGACCGTTCCGCCGGACCGCATCATGTCTCCGACAAATGGAGGAAACCTCGGTAACACGGGGTTCACATTCGGGCAACGGCCGGGAAATCGCGTCTTGCGAAGCTGCGCAGCAGAGACCGCAGCACCCCCCGAAGGATGGCTTCCGTGACGTTCAAGGCTGAGTACATCTGGATCGACGGCACCGAGCCGACCGCCAAGCTTCGTTCCAAGACGAAGATCATGGCCGGTTCGCCCTCCACGGATGTGGCGGAGCTGCCCATCTGGGGCTTCGACGGTTCGAGCACCAACCAGGCCGAGGGCCACGCCTCCGACCGGGTGCTGAAGCCGGTCTTCACGTGTCCGGACCCGATCCGCGGCGGAGACGACGTCCTCGTCCTGTGCGAGGTCTTCAACATCGACATGACGCCGCACGAGTCCAACACGCGTGCCACGCTGCGTCCGGTCGCCGAGCAGTTCGCGGGCCAGGAGCCGATCTTCGGCATCGAGCAGGAGTACACCTTCTTCGACGGCCACCGTCCGCTCGGCTTCCCCGAGGCCGGCTTCCCGGCCGCGCAGGGCGGTTACTACTGCGGTGTCGGCGCCGACGAGATCTTCGGCCGCGACATCGTCGAGAAGCACCTCGACAACTGCCTCAAGGCGGGACTGGCCATCTCCGGCATCAACGCCGAGGTCATGCCCGGCCAGTGGGAGTTCCAGGTCGGACCGGTCTCCCCGCTGGAGGTCTCCGACCAGCTGTGGATCGCGCGCTGGCTGCTGTACCGCACCGCCGAGGACTTCAATGTGTCCGCGACCCTGGACCCGAAGCCGGTCAAGGGCGACTGGAACGGCGCGGGTGCGCACACCAACTTCTCCACGAAGGCGATGCGCGAGGGTTACGACGCGATCATCACCGCCTGCGAGTCGCTGGGCGAGGGCTCGAAGCCGATGGACCACGTCAAGAACTACGGCGCGGGCATCGACGACCGTCTGACGGGTCTGCACGAGACCGCCCCGTGGAACGAGTACAGCTACGGCGTCTCCAACCGCGGCGCCTCGGTCCGTATCCCGTGGCAGGTCGAGCAGGACCAGAAGGGCTACATCGAGGACCGCCGTCCGAACGCCAACGTCGACCCGTACGTCGTCACGCGGCTGATCGTCGACACCTGCTGCGCCGCGCTGGAGAAGGCCGACCAGGTCTGATCCCGCTCCTTGCCCGTACGCGGGGGCGCTCACCGGATTCCGGTGGGCGCCCCCGCGTCGTCGTACCGGGGCGGCGGGGACAGGCGACCGTATCGACGGGTGAGAGGGCTCTGATGCACTGCCGCAATGTCTGCTTCAATGGGGGCATGGCCAGCTTCCAGCACACCTCGTCGGGTCGCAGCGACCTCGAGCCGTTCTGGCCCTCTCGTCAGCATCATGACTTCGACCGGGTGTGTTGCCGCGCGTGGAACGCGCAGGCCCTCTAAAGCCGCTCACCCCGGTCTTCGGCCCGCGCGCACGACGTACGTCCTCGACGACTCCTCGCGCGAAAGAGCTGACCCTCATGGCGAACACTCGTACCTTCTCCGCCGCTTCCGCCGCCACCGCGGCATCAGCGGCGTCCGCTGCGGCCACCTCCACCGCCCGCCCCCTCTCCCCCAACCGTCACAGGTTGCGTTCCGTCGACCCCGACGAGGTCGCCCGGCTCGCCGATGTGGCCGACCTGCTGCCGCCGGGAGCCACCTGGCTGCCCGCACCGCAGCACACCCTGCCCGCGCTGCCGGGGCAGCCTCCGATGATCGGCTACCTGGTACTCGTACCCGCGGACCAGCAGCCGGCCGTGGAAGACCCGGGCAGTGTGAGTGGGCCCGTCCGGATCGACGCCGGCCGGCGCACCGCCGCCGTGGACGGCGTCGCGATGGACCTCACGTATCTGGAGTTCGAACTCCTCGCCCATCTGGTGGCGCACCCGCACCGGGTCCACACCCGTGATCAGCTGGTGACGACGGTCTGGGGTTACGGGCACGTCGGCGACGGACGTACCGTCGACGTCCATGTGGCCAGGCTGCGGCGCAAGTTGGGCGCGGAGCACCGCGGTGCGATCCAGACGATCCGGCGCGTGGGCTACAAGTACGCGCCCTGAGTCCGGTACGTACCCGTACACGGGAGCCCTGCCCGGGTGGGCAGGGCTCCCGTCGGTGTTACACCGTCGCCCCGGCCTTCGCCTTCAGCTTCGCCAGCCGGCCCAGCACCACGTCGATCACCAGGAAGACCAGCAGGCTGACTCCCAGCATGGGTACGAACCAGCCCACCAGCGCCGTGGCCGCCACGATCGGCAGCAGAACCGGCAGCGGCACCTTGCGCCATGCTCCGCGCGGCATGGGCCGCCCCGCGCTCAGCCCGCGTTCCTTCGTCGGCCTGCGCAGCCACCACATGCGGTAGCCCCAGACGATGAGGAGGACGAGGGAGAGTGCCAGGGCCGCCAGCGCCAACTGGTTGGCCAGGCCGAAGAGGACGCCGGTGTGGGCGTCGATTCCGAAGCGGGTCAGCTTGGCGAGCAACGGGTGTTCGGAGAAGCGCAGTTCGTCGATGACCTCACCGTCGGCCGGGTCGATGGCGACCGAGTCGAGGTGGACCGGGAACTGCGTGTCGGTCTCCTTGACGACGAAGCCGGTGCCCTCCTCCGGCATGACGACCGTGAGCTTTCCGTCGATCCCGGCCACGCGCGCGGAGGCGAGCACCCGGTCGATACCGGTCATCGCGGGCAACTGCGTGCCTTCGTGGGAGCCGCCGTGTTCCGCGTGCTCGCCACCGCCGCTCGGCGCACCTTCGTCGAGGGCGGCGGAGACGACCGGGGTGGCCCCGCCCAGCTGGTCCTGGACGGCGCCGATGTTCTCGCCCGCGTACTTGGACCAGGTGAGCCCTGTGGCGGAGAGCAGGACGAGTCCGGTGACCGCCCAGAGGCCGAGCGAGCCGTGCCAGGAGAGGGTGCGGCGGCGGGACTTGGGACCGCCCTCGGGGACGATCAGCGCCCGCTTCGATGTGCGCTTGCGCCCGATCCACAGGAACAGCCCGCCGAGTGCCACCACCCAGAGCCAGCTGGCTGCCAGCTCGCTGTAGTTGCGGCCGAGGTCTCCGAGGTGGAGGTCCCGGTGGAGTTCGTCGAGCCAGGTGCGCAGCGGGAGGGCGCCCGAACTGCCGTAGCTGGGCAGCTCTCCCCGTACCTCTGCCGTATACGGATCGACGAAGACGGCGAGGGACTTGCCTTCCTCGACCTCGGGGCTGGTCATCAGTACGCGGGTGGTGGCCCCGTCCTCGTACGACGGCCAGACCGCCGTCACCGTGCCCTCGGGGTGCGCCTTCTGCGCGACCTCGACCTGGGTGGAGACCGGGACGGAGCTTTCGCCCACCGGGACCTCCAGCTCATGGCTGTAGAGGATCTTCTCCGCCTGGAAGGAGAGCGCGTAGAGCATGCCGCTGGCCGCGGCGACGAGGAGGAGCGGGGCTATCAGCAGGCCCGCGTAGAAGTGCATGCGCAGGACGAGGGGGCGCAGGGCGCTCCAGGTGGATCTGGATTCGGGTGGCTGGGTTGCCGGGTCTTCGGCGCGTACCGGGTCGTCGATGGCCATGGTGATCCTCGGGAGTCGGCGTGACATGGGGAATGGACCCCAGGTCAGCTGGCTGCTCCGGGGGTCGTGGCGCGGGTCGGGAGGAACACCGGCGGGCCACGCCGCGAGAGGGAGTGCGCGAGTACGACGCCGTGGGAGAGCGAGTTACGGGCACGGGTCCGCGCTCCCGTTGGGAGCTGCGGGGCGTCCGGCAGCCGGACCGCGGTGAGAAGAAGGCGCAGCGGGGTGAAGGCGAGAGCGTCCACGGTGCGCGCGAGTGCGAAGAACGCGGCCTCGCCCAGGGCCAGCCAGAGCGCGCAGACGACGGCGGCGAGGAGGTGGGCGGCGAGCATTCCCGCGTCGCTGTGTCCGCCGGATCCGGCCATCGACATCTCGGCCTGCATGCCTTCCATGCCTCCGACGCCGCTGTGCGGCATGGACGGCATGGACGGCATCGGCGGGTCGGTCTGCGGCTGCGTGGCCGCGAAGATCAGGTGCAGGGTGGCCTGTACGGCGATGAGTCCGGCGCCGATGGATACCGCCCCGCGCCGCCGGCCGCCCCCGAGCCAGCCGATCGCGGCGGTCGTCGTGAAGGCCGCGAGCAGGGCTCCGGCGGGAATGTCATGCCCAGACATGTACGAATGACCCACCGCCGCCAATACGATGCAGACCGCCGCGAAAAGTGCGGCTCGCAGGGCGCGCATCGGCGACCGGGCATCCGTCATGTCCCGCACATCGTGCCACCTGCTCGCCCCCGGCGGAATGGGGCGACGGTGTACCTACCAACACCCTGGTCCGGGGGCGAGCGCCAGTGACCCGAGGGACGGGGGCGGAGAGACTGGGGGCCGGCCCGACGGAAGGGCCCATGACGAGGGGGACAACACCATGAGGACGAAGAGATTCGCTGCGGGAACGCGCGGCGCCGCACTCGCAGCCGCCCGAGGGCTCGCGCTGGCCCTGCTCTCGCTCGCCGGATCCATCACGCTCTTCGTCCTGGCGGTGGTCTCGATCGCCCTCACCGTCATCGGCGTGGGGGTCCTCACCACTCCCTTCGTCCTCACCGCCGTACGCAAGCACGCCAACCAGC
The DNA here is from genome assembly GCF_053617235.1 of Streptomyces sp. NPDC055749. Lineage (NCBI taxonomy): Bacteria > Bacillati > Actinomycetota > Actinomycetes > Kitasatosporales > Streptomycetaceae > Streptomyces > Streptomyces sp. NPDC055749. Next base: position 68,627 of record NZ_JBSHFH010000031.1, read on the forward strand.
GCAGGCTCCTGGCCGCCGAGTGGTCGGGCGTACGGATACCCGTTCCGTACCGGACGATCCCCCGGGACGCCGGCCCTGTCGCACGCTGCGCGCTGATGCTGAAGGACCCGGCGACCTGGCGGGACCTGCAGTGGCTGCTTGTCGATATGACGGCGGGATTCGTGGTGTCGGTCGTCGCCGCAGCGCTGATGATCTACCCGGTGGAGGGGCTCGTCCTGGCGGCCGGACTGTGGCAGGTGTTCCGGGACGACCCGTACTGGTACGGCTTCGTTCCGGTCGACAGCCAGGCGACCGCACTGGCCGCCGCCGCCCTCGGAATCGTGCTCTTCCACGTCGGCCTGCGGGCCGCCGAACCGCTGCTGCGCCTGCACTTCGTGATCGCCCGGTCGGTGCTGGCGCCGACCCAGGAGCAGGAGCTGGCCCAGCGGATCGACCGGCTCACCGAGACCCGGCACGAGGCCGTCGACACGGCCGCCGCCGAACTGCGGCGTATCGAGCGGGACCTGCACGACGGCGCGCAGGCCCGGCTGGTCGCGATGGGCATGAATCTCGGCACGATCGAGGCGCTCATCGAGAAGGACCCCGCACAGGCGAAGAAGATGCTGGCCATGGCCCGCGAGTCCTCCGCCGAGGCCCTGACCGAGCTGCGCGACCTCGTACGGGGCATCCATCCGCCGGTCCTCGCGGAGCGGGGCCTCGGCGACGCGGTGAGGGCCCTGGCCCTGCGCCTTCCTCTTGAGTCGGACGTGACCGTGGAGCTGGCCGGGCGCGCGGGCGCGCCGGTCGAGTCGGCGGCGTACTTCGCGGTCGGCGAGACACTGACGAACGCGGTGAAGCACGCGGGGGCCGACCGCCTCTGGGTGGACATGCACCACAGGGACGGCATGCTGCGGATCTCCGTCACGGACAACGGCAAGGGCGGGGCCCGCGTCGGGTCCGGCTCCGGGCTGAGCGGGATCGAACGCAGGCTCGGTACATTCGACGGCGTACTGGCCGTCAGCAGTCCTGCGGGCGGGCCCACCATGGTGACCATGGAGATCCCTTGCGAGTTGTCCTAGCCGAAGATCTCTTCCTGCTGCGCGACGGTCTGGTGCGCCTGCTGGAGGCGTACGACTTCGAGGTCGCGGCGGCCGTGGAGACGGGGCCCGAACTGGCGCGGGCGCTGGCCGAGTTGAAGCCGGACGTCGCCGTGGTCGACGTCCGGCTTCCGCCGTCGCACACGGACGAGGGCCTGCAGTGCGCCCTCACCGCCCGGCGGGAGCGGCCCGGGCTTCCGGTGCTCGTGCTCTCCCAGCACGTGGAGCAGTTGTACGCACGGGAGCTGCTGGCGGACGGCAACGGCGGCATCGGCTATCTGCTGAAGGACCGGGTCTTCGACGCGGACCAGTTCATCGACTCGGTGCGGCGGGTCGCGGCGGGCGGCACGGCGATGGACCCGCAGGTGATCTCTCAGCTGCTGTCGCGGCGGGCGCAGGACAAGCCGATGGGCCGCCTCACGCCGCGGGAGCTGGAGGTCATCGAGCTGATGGCCCAGGGCCGTTCGAACACGGCGATCGCCTCGCAGATGGTGATCACGGAGCGGGCGGTGGCCAAGCACACGTCGAACATCTTCGGGAAGCTGGCCCTGCCGCCGTCGGACGACGACAATCGCCGGGTGCTCGCGGTGCTGGCGTATCTCGACCGGGGGTAGGTGCCGCCATCCGGCGGATCAGCCCGTGAACCACCCCGCCGCGTCGAGGCGGAAGGCGCCCGCCGGCGCCATCGCCCGCAGATCGGCCTCCATCGCGGCCACGCGTTCGGAGCCGAGGGCGGCGACCCACTCCGCCCGGATGCGGTCGAACTCCCGGGCGGACCTGACCAGCATGTCGATGCCGCGCGGGGCGAGCCGGACGAGCTTGCGGCGGCCGTCCTGCGGATCGTCGACGCGTTCCACGTAACCGAGGGCCTCCAGCTTCTCGACGGTCTTGCCCGCGGCCTGTTTGGACACCCCGAGCCGTCGCCCGATCTCGCTGGCGCTCGCACCGTCCCGCCCGACCGCCTGGAGCGCGAAGCCGTAGGCGGGCCGCGCGTCGGGGTGGCCGTGTGCGGCCAGCTCGCGGTGCAGCTCGTCGATGATCGACCGGAATCCCGCGAACAGCAGCAGCGGCAGCTCGAAGCCCGCACCTCCCTCCGGTTCAGCCATTGCGCATCTCGACAACCTGGTTTACCTTTTCGTCAATCATGTTGTCGAGTTTACCGCGAGAGGTACCCATGTCATCGATCACCTCGTCCGCGTTCCCCGAGCACACCCTCGAAACCGCCCCCGCCGCCGCACGCCGCACCATGGAGGGCGTGGCGAAGAAGTCGGGCTACCTGCCCTCGGCCGTCGCGCGGCTCGCCACGTCGCCGCACCTGCTCGACGGCTTCCTGAAGATCAGCGCGATCTTCGAGTCGACCACGCTCGACCCGCTGTCCCGCGAAGTGGTGATCATGACGATCGCGACCCGGAACGAGTGCCACATCTGCGTGGCGATGCACACCGCGAAGCTCACCGCACTCGGCGCGGACGACAGGCTGATCGCCGCACTGCGCGACGAGCGGACGCCACCGCTCCCCGACGAACGGCTCGAAGCGGTACGGCAGTTCACGCTGGCCGTCGTCGCGACGGCGGGCGCGGTCGACGACGACTCCCTCCAGAACTTCCTGGCGCACGGCTACACCGCGCAGAACGCGCTCGAAGTCGTGCTCGGTATCGGCGCGTACACGATGTCGACGCTCGCGAACCGGCTGACCGGGGCGCCGGTCGATGCTCAAATGGCGGCGTTCGCCTGAGAGTTGAGCATTCAGGTCGATTTGCGAATGGAGATTCCCACGAATTCCACGACCACCTGAACGGGGTGCGCACCCCGCCCGTATGGAACGTCACGCTTCTCCCTCGAAGCAGAGGAGTTCCATGGGACGCACATCGCGCAAGAAACGCAGCTCACTGGCCAATCGGGCGATCGCCGCCTCGGCCGCACTGATTCTGGGCGGAGGTGGACTGGTCGCAGTCAATGTCTACGCGAGCGCGGGAGAAGGATGGTCCGGCTCCCCTCCCGAACAGACCCTCGAAGAGGGCCCCCGGATGTCCACCATCGACTGTCCCGACGTGGGAAACGAACTCCCCGAAGTGCCCGAACAGGCACGCGGGGAGGTCGACCGCGAACTCGCGGCGATGGATACCCAGATCACCGACGCGTACGAACAATTCGCCGACCGGAAGGACGAGATCGCCCAGGATCCGGATCTCGCCGAGAATGCGGTGCTCGGCCCCCTGAGAAGCAAACGGGAGGCGAGTCTCGACCGTATCGGGACCGCGATCGAACGCGTCGCGGACCGGCCGGAGGGACTGGAGGGGCTCGCCCCGTGCACCCTGCGCGCCGACGACAGCAGCGGCGGGGAAACCGGCGGCGGGGAAGGGGACGGCGAGGAGGAACCCGGCCAGGACCCTGACCAGGGCGAGAACCCGGATCCCGACCCTGACCCCGACCCCGACCCCGACCAGCAGGGCAACGGCCCCCAGGCCTCCGACTTCGTCGACATCCAGTCGGTCCAGCCCAACGTCGAACGCCCCCGCCAGCGACGCGGCGCCTCACGCGGTACGTTCACGACCGACTGCGGGCGCAACGAGAACGGCAAATTCAACCCGGACAATGTCATTGTCGCGCCCGGCGTGAGCAACGGCGCCCACCACATGCACGATTACGTGGGCAACCAGGCCAACGACGCGTTCGCGAGCGACGACGATCTCGCCAATGGTGCGACGACCTGCCGCAATCAGGGCGACAAATCCACGTACTACTGGCCGGTGCTGCGCCTCCAGAACGGCCAGGACGAGAACGACGTGGACGCCGACGGCGGTGGAAAGGACCAGAACATCGGGGAGATCCAGACCCCCTCCCAGGTCACCCTGAAATTCGTCGGGTCACCGGCCGGAAAGGTGACGGCCATGCCGCGATTCCTGCGGATCATCACCGGGGACGCGAAGGCATTCACCAATGGCGACGCGAACGCCAACGCCTCCTGGAGCTGCACCGGATTCGAGGACCGACAGCTCAAGGACAAGTATCCGATCTGTCCGGAAGGCAGCCAGGTGGTGCGCTCGTTCGCGTTCCAGAGCTGCTGGGACGGCCAGAACACCGACAGCGCGAATCACCGCACCCATGTGGCCTTCGCGCAGGACGACGGCAGGTGTCCGGACGGATTCCGGGCCATTCCGCAGCTCGTGCAACGCATTGTGTACGACGTTCCGCCGGGCCCCGGATTCGCTGTCGACTCATTCCCCGAGCAGCTGCACAAGCCCGTCACGGATCACGGTGACTTCATCAACGTCTTCGGTCAGAACGCGATGAAGAGGGTGGTGAGCTGCATCAACGACGGACGTAGGTGCCGCTGACCCGGTCGGCGGCACCCCCTGGACCTGCGCGGTCAGCTCTCGTGGTGACCGGAGTGCCCTTCCTCGCTCCCCCCACTGCCACTACTCCCCGAGTGGTGCGGCGAGGCGGTCTCCACCGTCCCCCCGAGCCGGCCGCGCAGCGCCGCGACCACCTTCGGTTCGCCGACCGCCACCCACTTCCGGCCGACCAGATACGAGCCGCCGTAGTCGTTGGCCTCGTCGAGCCACTCCCGCTGCCCGCGATCGGTGGCGAAGGTGGCCAGCACATAACGTCCTTCACCGGTCCGGCAGTTGGCCTGCCGGATCTCCTTCGCGTCGGTCTGGAGATTCGGCTCGCAGCGCGCCTTGGCGGCCAGTTGCTCCAGCGTCCCGGTCGCGGTCGGCGGTACGTCGCCTTCGCCGTCGCCGTCGCCGTCCGCCGCTCCCCCGCCGCACCCGGCCAGGAGTGCCACTCCGACGAGCACGGCGGCGGCAGCCCTACGACCCTGCCCTCGGCGCAGCTCCAGCTGTGTCACCATCCGCCCATCGTGCCCCGCAGCCCCCTCCCGGCGCGGCGGAACGGCAGATTCTTCACGGTCGGGCGACGGCGAGGCTCACGACGTAGGTTTCCTCGACCGTGCCGTCCGGGAAGAGGCCGGCCAGCACCTCGCGCTCCTCCGAGAGGAAGCCGTGCGCCTCTTCCTTCCCCATCACCAGAAAGGCTGAGTGGCTGCCGAGGTTGGCCACGTGCACATCGAGCGGCACCCGGCGGCTCCAGGACACCTGGCGCGTGGCGAAGTCGAGTGCGGACGGCAGCCGGTGGATGCGGGTCTGGACGTGGAACGCGGTCTCGTCGGCACCGAAGAAGCGCGTCATGCGGGCGTCCTGGCCGGCGATCCACGGCACCCTCGGATCGGAGTCGTTCCACCACAGGGCGAGCGCACCGCCGGGGCGCAGCACCCGGCGGGCTTCCGGGACCGAACGATCCGGGTCGGTCCAGTGCCATGCCTGCGCGTAGGTGAGCAGGTCGAGCGAGCCGGACGCCAGCGGGAGGTGGTTGCCGTCCCCCCGGACGAGGGGTACGTCGGGGAGGGTCCGGCGGAACTGTGCCGCCATGCCGTCGCCGGGTTCGACAGCCGTCACCCGGCCTCCGCGGGCGGCCAGGAGCGCGGTGCCGAGGCCGGTGCCCGCCCCGATGTCCGCGACCCGCGCACCTGCCAGGCCGAACCCGGCAAGCTCCTCGACGGCGTCGAGGAGGGCCGGTGGGTAGGAGGGGCGGTTCGCGGCGTATACGGCGGCGGCCCCGTCGAAGGATCGTGCACGCGAGGTGGTCGTCATGACGTCATCATGGTCAGTCCCCGCCCGCCGCGCGGGCGAAACGACGTACACGGCAGTCACCCCCGCCCACCGGAGTGACCATCGCACCATTCGCTCGTTCTGCTGAACATGCCCCCGAGTCGAGCAGTGCCGTCCTCCGTCGAGCGCCCCCTTCTCGGGCCGGTCGATCCGGAGCAGGTGGATGCCGCGCTGGTCGAGCACTACACCCGGTTGACGCGGATCGGGTATCTCGTGCTGCCGGCGTCGCTCGGGCGCGGTCGTCGGGTGCTGACGGCGCACGGGCTCGTCCAGCGGGCGTTGCCGCGGTCGCGTGCGGGGGATTCGGGGGCGCGGCTGCCTTTGCCTCGCAGGCCGGGTGGGGCTTCCGGGGCGGATCCGGGTTATGCGGATCTGCGGGTGCGGGTGGTGCGTTCGGCGTTGGGGGCCGGGGATCCGTCGCGTCGGCGGGCGTGGACGCGGTGGGTGCGGGTGCCTCCGGCCGTGCCGCAGGTGTGGGGGCTGCGGCTCTTTCCCCGCTCCGGCGGGGCGGAGGAACTCGCTCTGGAGCAGGCGCTGTCCGCCGTCTCGGGGGCGGGCCGGGCCGCCCATGTGCTGCGTGGGCTGGAAGGGCTCGCGGACGCGGAGGTGTGCCGGGTGCTCGCTGCCGCCGGGGTGGAGGACCCGAGTGCGGCGCTGGTGGAGGCGGATGCGGTGACCGCGCCGCACGCGCTGCTGGCGTCCCCGGAGTTCGATCCCTGTTCGCTCCAGGCGCGGCCCACCGATCTGTTGCTCCGGCGTCGGCGTGCGAGGGCCGCGCTGGCCGGGTTCGGGGCGCTGGTCGCGTGCGGGGCTCTGCTGGTGATGCCGGGGGGCGGCTGGGGGCAGGACGGAACCGCTGCGCCGGGTGACGTACGTAATTCGGCGGCCCAACAGGCCCTGGAGCCGGAGGCGTTACGCCGGGTGGCGCCGACGTTCTGGCAGCGCTCGGCCCGTACCGACTTCACGGTCTGGCCCGCCCGCGGCAACCGCACCCGGGATACCGGGCTGCTGCGCCGTGCCCTTTCCGTGTGGGCGCTGCCCGGTTCGGCCGACCGGTCGAGCGCGACGCCCAGGACGCCCACGGGCCCGCCGATGGGGCCGCCGCAGCTGCTGTACGCGGGAGTGGTCGACGAGGCCGCCGTGGTGCTGTTCCACGACGGGCTGCGCATCGTGCGGTACGCCGAGTCCAGCCGTGCGGGTACGGGCCGGGGCGCCGTGCTCGACTTCGCGCGGGTCGACGGTGCGGACCTCGCGGGCTCGAACGCCCTGGTCGTGGGCCGTCCGCACGGCCGGGTCCGCTATCTGACGGCGCCCTGGGTGCGCGACGTGGCCGTACGGGACCTGCGCTCACCGCACGCGCCGCCGCGCGCCCTGGCCCGCGGCGCCGACGGGGTGACCGCCGCACTGGCCGGGCCCGGGGGCACCGCCGGGGAGTGCGGGTCCTGGGACGCCCTGGAGGTACGGGACGCGCAGGCAGTCCGGCTGCTGACCGATCTCGGCGAGCTGACCCCGGTCCGGCTGACGTCCGGGGACCCGTCCGCGGCGCACGACGTGTCGGGGCGGGCCGAGCGGGAGAGCTGGGCGCGGACCGCGTGTCTGCTGCCCGCCGTGCGGGCCGGCGGCGTGCGGTCGGTGAACTCCTGGCTGTTCGCGCGGCAGCCGCTCCCCGAGGGCGGCGGCGCCGCGCGGTGGCTGTGCGTCCGGGCCGAGACCTGGCGGGGTACGGGAAGCAGGGTGCTGGCCGAGTTCCAGGCGCCGGCGGAGCCGTCGGGCGGGGCCGCCGCCCCGGGGGCGGTCGCGGCGCGCGCCGAGGACTCGCCGGCCTGCGGCCCTCGCGATCCGCGGGTGCTGGCCGGTGTGCTGTGGAAGTCGGCGGGCGGGCGGTGGTACGTACTGGCGGCGGGCTCCGGGCAGTTCGCCTCGCTGACCACATCCGGGGGCGTGGTGGGCAGCTCCCGGGGGCGGCTGCTGGCGGTGCGGGCCCGCGCCGGTGACAGGGCCGAGCTCAACGGGCTGCTGACGGACGGCCGCTGGGCCGGCGCCCTGCGCTGAGGGTCCGGACGCTCCGTACCCGATTTCGCGCAGGAATTCGCTGCATGCCCCTGTCCCCCTCGCTTACCCGTCAGTACATTGACAGCATGTCTAACACGCAGCCAACGGCGGTCGCGTCGGAGCGGACCCCGCTCAAAGCCCGCAAGGTCTCCTTCGACTGGGAGAAGACACCCCTGCACTGGGTGCCGGGCGACCCGTTCACCGCGCACACCATCAACGTGCTCCACCTGCTCCTGCCCGCCGGGGAGCGCTGGTTCATCCACGTGTACCGCCAGGTGCTGCCGTACATCCACGACGAGAAACTGCGCCAGGACGTCATCGGCTTCATCGGCCAGGAGGCCGTGCACTCCCAGGCCCACGACGACGTACTGCCGCATCTGAAGCAGCTCGGCCTCGATCCGACCCCGTACACCGCGCAGATCGACTGGTTCTTCGAGAAGCTGCTCGGCGACAGGACGCTGCCGCCGGGACGGGCCCGTAAGTGGTGGCTGATGGAGCGGGTCGCGACCATCGCCGCGATCGAGCACTACACCGCCTTCCTCGGTGACTGGATACTCAACGCCGACGCGCTCGACCGGCGCGGCGCCGATCCCACGATGCTGGATCTGCTGCGCTGGCACGGCGCCGAGGAGGTCGAGCACCGCTCCGTCGCCTTCGACGTGTTCATGCATGTCGACGGCGGCTACCGGCGGCGGGTGCGGACCTGGGCGACCGCGTTCACCGCGCTCGTCTTCCTCTGGCAGCGCGGCACCCGCTTCTTCATGGAGAACGACCCGAGCCTGTTGGACGGCAAGGCGTCGTTCAGGGAATTCGTGGCGAGCGGCAGGAAGGGCACTCTGCCCGGCACGGGCTCCATCGTGCGCTCCATCCCCACGTATCTGAGCCGTGCGTACCACCCCTCGCAGGAGGGCAGTACGGCCCAGGCACTCGACTACCTCGCCCACTCGCCCGCGGCCCTGGCGGCCGAGGCCCGGATGCCGGGAAAGAACTGAGACATGGCCCTTCCCCGACTGCGCACCCTCGTCCTGGTCACCGGCGCCGCCGTGCTCGCCCGGCGTGCGCTGCGCCGCCGCATCGAGGCGTCACCGCTGTGGCCCATGCCCGCCCTGGCGGACCCGGTCTCGGGCCACTCCGAGCGGCGCTCCACCACCACCCGGCCGTTGCTGATCACCGCGCGGGACGTGGTCGCCGAAGGCGTCGTACGGCTCCGGCTGGCGGGCGACGGCCTGCCGGCCTGGCAGCCGGGTGCGCATCTGGACCTGGTGCTGCCGTCCGGTCTCGTCAGGCAGTACTCGCTCTGCGGGGACCCGGCCGACATCGACGCGTACACCATCGCGCCGCGCCTCGTCGAGGACGGCAGGGGCGGTTCGCGCGAGGTCCACGGGCAGCTCCACGAGGGCACGGAGGTACGCGTCCGCGGGCCGCGCAACCGCTTCCCGCTCGTCGAGGCCCCCGCCTACGTGTTCGTGGCGGGCGGCATCGGCATCACTCCGATCCTGCCGATGCTGCGGGCCGTCGCGGCATCGGGCGCCGACTGGCGACTGCTGTACGGGGGCCGTTCGCGCGCCTCCATGCCGTTCCTCGACGAGATCGACGGGGACGACGGCCGGGTGACCGTGGTACCGGAGGACGAGGCGGGCCGTCCGGACGCCACCGCGGTACTGGCGGGGGCGGCGCGAGGCACGGCGGTCTACGTCTGCGGCCCGGAACCCCTGATGGACGCGGTGGCCGCCGTACTCCCCGAGGGCTGCTCCCTCCACCTGGAACGCTTTACGGCCGCCGCCGGCGCGGACCAGGCATCGACGGCCTTCGAGGTCGAACTGCGCCGTTCCGGCAGGACCGTTCAGGTCGCCGCGGGCCAGTCGGTGCTGGCAGCCGTGCGCGAGGAGCTCCCGTACGTCTCGTACTCCTGCGAGCAGGGCTTCTGCGGCACCTGCCAACAGACGGTCCTGGAGGGCGAGATCGACCACCGGGACGAACTGCTGACGGACGCCGAGCGCGCGGACTCGATGCTCCTGTGCGTCTCGCGCTGCCGCGGCGAACGGCTGGTCCTCGACCTCTGACACGTCCAGGGGGCCGCCCCGGCTAGGCTGTTGGCATGACGACCGGGGTGCGGCGCAGGATGGGCGTCGAAGAGCGCAGGCAGCAGCTGATCGGTGTCGCGCTGGAGTTGTTCAGCCACCGCTCCCCCGATGAAGTGTCGATCGACGAGATCGCGGCTGCCGCGGGTATCTCACGGCCGCTCGTCTACCACTACTTCCCGGGGAAGCAGAGCCTGTACGAGGCGGCGCTCGGGCGGGCGGCCGACGAGCTGGCGGGCCGGTTCCTCGAACCGCCCGAAGGGCCCCTGGGCGCACGGCTGCTGCGGGTGATGGGCCGGTTCTTCGACTTCGTCGAGGAGCACGGCCCCGGCTTCGCCGCGCTGATGCGCGGCGGTCCCGCGGTCGGCTCCTCGACGGCGAACGCCATGATCGACGGGGTGCGCCAGGCCGCGTACGAGCAGATCATCAGCCACCTCGGCGTCCAGGACCCGCCCGCCCGGCTGGAGTTGGTCGTACGCTCCTGGGTCTCGCTCGCCGAGGCGACGGCCCTGATCTGGCTCGACGGGCGGCGCATCCCGCGCGCCGAGCTGGAGATGCAGCTCGTGCACGATTTCGCCGCGCTCGCCGCGGTCAGCGCCGCCTACAACCAGGAGATGGCCGGCGTCGTGCTGCGGGTCCTCGCCCAGGAGCCGGTGGACGGCCCCTTCGGAGATCTGCTGACCCGCCTGTCGACGCTGGCCCCGTCCGTGCCCGCGGTGCCCCCGCAGCGCAGGCCGTGACGCGGCTCCGGGTCAGTTCTTCCGGTAGGACAGGTCGAGCTCCCGGGTCTCGGCCGAGGCGTGGACCACCAGGTCGTCGGCGGTCTTGAGATACCCGGCCAGCAGCTCCAGGACGGACTCGGTCAGCCGCGCCTTCGTCTCCGATGTGCGGCCGGACAGCAGACCGATCGAGACGTGCACGATCGCGTCACCCTCGGGGGCGTCCCCGACGACGGACTCCTCCACACGACGGAACCTCGTCTTGCAGTTGGGGATCTTCGTCGTGACGGTCTCGGCGACCAGCGGATGCAGGGCGAGGGCGAAACCGCGACGGTCGAAGGTGTCGTCGAGCTCGGCGGAATAGTCGACGGTGATCTGCGGCATCACGTGCTCCTGTGTACGGGTCGGGCTGGTTGTCGGACCTCAGCCTTACGGTTGTCCACATAACAGCACAAGCGCGTCCGCCCCTCGGGCACCCGTGTGCTCAGGTACGCGGCCGGTCCAGGAGTGCCGCGGCCAGGCCCGCCTCCGCGTTGTCCGTCTGGCCCCGGTCGAAGGCGCGCTGGTAGGCGGCGTCGCCCGCGGCGGCCCGGGCCTGGCGCTCGCAGGTCTCGCGTACCGGGCCCAGCTCCGGCGTACCCCGCTGCGGGTGGCCGACCATGCGCCAGTAGGCCTGCCCCGTGCCGTACACCTGCGCGGCCTGGACGCCTGCTCCCTGGGCGGCGATCGCGGCGGCGAGGATGTCCAGGGCGAGGGCGACGCCGAAGCTGTCGCGGAGCCGGTGTTTGCCCGCGAGTGCCGACCGGGCGTGTGCGGCGGCTGCCCGGGGGCGGTCCTGGAGCAGGGCGATCAGGGCCAGTTGGTAATCGGCGTAGGAGCGGGTCCAGTGTTCGGCCTGTGTCTCGCAGGCGGTGCGCAGGACGGCGGCTGCGTCGGCGGCGTCGGCGAGTCTGCCCACCGCGGTCAGGGCGAAGACGGTGACCAGGTGGCAGCGCAGCCGGTACGCCGATCCGACGGGTGCCGCCTCGGTGTCCCGGAGTACGCGTTCGATCGCGTCGAGGGCGGCCTGGGGCTTTCCGGTCATCAGATGGGTGATGCCGCTGAGGTAGGTGGCGCTCAGCATGCCCTCGTGGTCCTCGTCGCGGAGCGCGTCCTGCGCGCACAGGCCGCCCAGGCTCCGGGCGGTCGGGTAGTCGCCCTGGAGCAGCGCCGCGACACCGAGCACGCACTGCAGCCTCGTGCGGTCGGGGCCCGGGACCCGGGAGGCGTCCAGGGCCCGCTGGGCGTAGGCGCGGGCCTCGGGCAGGTGCCCGCAGCAGCTCCAGAAGAAGCCGACCCGGCCCGTCATCTCCTGGGCCGCCCCGGTGTCGTGGACCAGGAGATGGTCGAGCGCGGCGCACAGGTCGTGATGTGCGTCGGAGATGCGGTGGTACCAGGTGAGCTGTTCCCGGCCGGCCCATCCGGCGTGGGCGCGGCGGGCCAGACCGAGGAAGCAGGCGGCGTGCCGGCAGGCGGCGGCCTTCTCCTCACCGAGTTCGGCGAGCCACATCTGCCCGTACTCGCGCAGGGTGTCGAGCATGTGGTGGCGGTCGCCGTCCCGTTTGACCACGGACTTGGCGACAAGCCCCCGCAGTGCCGCGCTCACGCCGTCGGGGGTGAGCGGTCCTTCGGCGCACACCTCGCGGGCCACGGATTCGTCGAAGTCGTTGCGCAGGGGGGTCAGCCGGGCCCAGAGGAGGCGCTCCAGCGGGGTGCACAGCTCGTGGCTCCAGCCGATGGTGGTGCGCAGGGCGCGGTGGCGGCGGGGCCACAGCGAGTCGTCGGTGAGGGTGTCGAGGCGGGAGCCGATGCGGGCGGCGATCTGCTGGAGGCTGTGCTGCCCCGCGCCCGCCGCCGCGAGTTCGATGGCGAGCGGGATGCCTTCGAGGCGGCGGCAGATCTCCCTGGCCGCCGAGGCGTTGTCCGGTGTGTCGAGACGGACCTTGGGGTCGGCCGCGCTCACCCGGTCGCGGAAGAGGGCGAGGGCGTCGGTGGCGTCATCGACGGGCAGCGGCGGTACGTGGACGATCTGCTCGCCCCGCGTACCGAGCGGCTGCCTGCTGGTGGCGAGCACGGTCAGTCCGGGTGAGGTGGTGAGGATCTCGCCCAGCAGGTGCCCGCAGGAGGCCCGCAGATGTTCGCAGGAGTCGAGGACGAGCAGCAGTCGCTTGTCGGAGAGCCATTCGCACAGGGCGTCGACGGGCATCCGCAGGGTGTGGTCGGCGAGTCCGACCGCGTCGGAGACGGTGGCCACCAGCAGCCCGTCGTCGTACAGGGGGGAAAGGTCCGCCCACCACACGCCGTCGGGATGGCGGGTGGCGGACCGGCGGCCGGCAGCCCGGACCGCGAGCCGGGTCTTGCCGACTCCGCCCGGGCCGATGAGTGTGGTCAGCCGGTGTGTGTCGAGTGCGTGTTCCAGCCGGGCCAGCTCTGTCCGCCGTCCGACGAAACTCGTCGTCTCGTCGGGAAGGTTACCCACCAAGGTCATCGTCACCGTCCGCGCGCTCGGGCATCGGCCCGTCGGCGGGGCAGCGGACTCCGGACCGCCCCCTGCTGACCGGACCGGCCGGCCCCGGCTCCGGGACCCCAGTGGGGGTCGGAGCCGTGACCGGCCGGTGTGACCAGGGCGGACCCGCACGGTGTCCTGCCTGTTCGGGTCCTTCGCCGACGTCTGCCGTCACCGTAGACCCATCTCGGTCAGCGCAGCGAGAAGACGGCGACCGTACGTCCTGGGACGGTGAAGCTGCCGGATTCCTCGTCGTACGAGGCCTTCTTGACGGTAAGGTCCGCGCCCGCCGCCTGGACGGGGTGCAGCTCGTACGTCTTGCCCGCCTGGTCCGGGAGCTGCTGGCTCTCGGTGCCGGGGGTGGCGTTGATGACGACGACCAGCTCGCCGAGGCGCATCGTGATCACCCCGGGTGTCTCGCCGGTGCCGGAGAGCGGGAACGACAGTGCGGACTGCACCTGCTCGGTGGTGGTGAGGGAGAACTCCTTCTCGGTGGTGCGGATGGTCAGCAGGTCCTGGTACGCGGCGGATGCGCCGTCGATCTGCGGGCACCCGGGGGTGAGTGTGGCGGAGGTCAGCAGCGGCTTCGCGTAGGACCACTTGTCCTTGTTGTCGGCGGCGGGCGGGAGGCCGCGGCCGAAGCCGTTGCCGTCGCGGCAGTCCCAGTGCAGGGCGTTGAACCAGTCGCCGCTGTCGTAGGAGTTGCGGTCGAGGGACTTCGAGCGCAGCAGGTCGGTGCCCGCCTGCGAGAGCGAGGGGCCCTGGGAGAGCGTGGACGCCGCCATGGCCAGGACCTGCATGCGTGCCCGGTCGGCCGCCGGGGTGGCCGCCGGGAGCTTGAAGGCGAGCGCGTCGTACAGCGTCTCGTTGTCGTGGGCGTCGGAGTAGGCGAGGGCGTCTCCGGGCGCCGCCGCGTATCCGGCGGGCGCGCCGTTGTAGTCGACGGCCGAGCCCTTCACCGTACGGCCGCTGCTGTCGGTGAAGGTGTAGTCGGCGAGGTTGCCGGTAAGACCGACCTTGATCAGGTCCTGGTAGTGCAGCAGCCGGGCCTTCTGCTCGGCCGGGGTGCCGTTGGCCTTCGAGGTGTTCGGGTCGGTGTAGAGCCCGCTCGCGAAGCCCTGGACGCCGGGGTCCTCGTCGAAGGGGCCGCCGCCGCGCACCGCGTCGCGGGCCCGGTCGGAGAAAGTGGCGATGCCGGTGCCGGCCATGTGCTTCTGGGTGGCCTGGACGAAGCGGGCGTCGTCGGCGATCTCCCCGAAGTTCCAGCCCTCCCCGTACAGGATGATCTTCTTGCCGTCGACGCCGTCCTTGGCGACGGTCAGCTCGTCGAGGGCCTTGCGCACCGCGAGGATGTTGTCCTTCGGGTGGTGGCCCATCAGGTCGAAGCGGAAGCCGTCGACCTTGTACTCCTTGGCCCAGGTGACGACCGAGTCGACGACGAGCTTGCCCATCATGGTGTTCTCGGGCGCGGTGTTGGCGCAGCAGGTGGAGGTGGCGACGGTGCCGTCCTCCAGGAGCCGCTGGTAGTAGCCGGGCACGATGCGGTCGAGGACGGACTTGTCGTCCTGGCCGGAGGCGACGGTGTGGTTGTAGACGACGTCCATGACGGTGCGCAGTCCGGCGCCGTTCAGTCCCTGTACCATCCGGCGGAACTCGACGGTGCGCTTGGTGCCGTCCGGGTCGGAGGCGTACGAGCCCTCGGGGACCGTGTAGTGCAGGGGGTCGTAGCCCCAGTTGAAGGCGTCCTTCCCGGCGGCCTTCGCGACGCAGGCCTGCTGCTCCTCGGAGTCGGGGGCGTAGACGGACAGTTCGCAGCCGGGCTGCTGCTGGCCGGACTTCTTCTCCGGGATGGTCCCGATGTCGAAGGCGGGCAGCAGGTGGACGTAGCTGGTGCCGGAGCCCGCGAGCTCCTTGAGGTGGCGCATGCCGTCCGAGCGGGTGTCGGTGAAGGCGAGGTACTCGCCGGGGTGCTCGGACGTCCGGTCCGCGATCGAGAAGTCGCGGATGTGCAGCTCCTGGATCTGGGCGTCACGCAGCGGGGCCGCGGCGGGCTTCTTCAGTCCCGACCAGCCGCGCGGGGCCAGTTCCGGGTCGGTCAGGTCGACGACGAGGCTGCGGGCGGAGTCCGCGGTCAGTGCGGTGGAGTACGGGTCGGTGACCTTGTTGGTGACGGTCTTCTGGACGGTCGGCGCCCAGACGTTCACCACGTACCGGTAGGGCTTGCCCTGCCAGCTCTCCTTGCCCGTGACGGACCAGACCCCCGTGGAGGCGTCGCGCCGCATCGGGACGGACTTGCCGTCGAGTTCGAGGGAGACGGTACGGGCGGTGGGTGCCCAGACGGACAGGGTGGGCGTCCCGTGGCGGAAGACCGGGCCTAGCGAGGCGCTGCTCGCCTTCTTCCCGTACAGGTCGTCCAGCACACCGGCGGTCTGCACCCCGGTGGCGCCGAGCAGGGCGCCGTTCGCTGCGCGCTGGGTGGCGATCAGCTGGCCGCGCAGGGAGGCGCGGACCCTGTCCCGGTCGCGTACGTCGACGGTGAACGCCGGGTAGTCCTTGAGGTGCGGGTACTTCGCCTTCTGCGCGTCGGTGAGCGCCGAGGCGTTGAGCCGCAGCCACTGTCCCTCGTCGGAGAGCGCGCCGTCGACGACGGAGATCCCGCCGTCCTCGGCGTACACGAGCTGCTGGCTGGTGGCGTCGGTGGACTTCACCTTCCAGACGACGGTGTCGGCGTCGATCCACTGGGCCCCGGCCTTGGTGAGGTCCGGGGCGGGGGCGCCGCCTGCCTGCGGGAGGAGGTAGCCGGGCTTTCCGCCGAGCATCCAGACCTCGTGACCGTTGGACGCGATGTCCAGGGACTGGTCGCTCGGGAGGTCCTTCTCGTCGCCCTTGTGGAGGATGTAGCTGAGCGAGGTGGCGCCCGCGGTGAGCGGGACCTCGAAGGTGACGCCGTAGGCGTCCTTCCTCACCGGCTGGAGGGGCTTGGCCCAGTCGGTGGGGTTCGCGGCCCCGGTCCAGGTGTGGAGCCCCCAGCCCTCGTAGTCGCCGTCGGTCCTGTGGTAGTTGAGGACGGCCTTGGTGGTGTCCTGCGGCGGGTTGGCGCCGTCGGGCGCCTCGGTGGCCTGGCCGTCCTTGCCCTGCTCGATCCAGACCTGGCCGGTCCGCGCGAGGTCGACGGTGCGCTGCGGCCCGTCGGCGGTGGCGCCCTTCTCCACGGTGTACGGGACGGAGGACGCGCCCTCGTCGACCGCGACCCAGGCGAACGCGCCGTAGGCGTCCCGCCCGATGAAGTCGGCGCTCTTGCCGCCCGACTTCAGCTGCCAGCCCTCGTAGTCGCCGTCGGCGCGCTTGTAGTGGACGACGGCGTAGTCGCGTTCCACGGCGACGGGCTTCTCGGCCGGCGGGGCCTGGCCCGCGGTGGTCGTGGCGAGGGCGCTGGAGGTACGGCCCGTGCGGTCGACCACGACGGCCTTGTACCGCAGGGCGGTTCCGGCCTTCACCGATCCGTCGAGGTACTGGGTCACCTTGTACGGGGCGTGGTCGGCGGAGCCGAGCGTGCGCCACTTGCCGTTGCCGGTCTGCGCGGCGAAGACGACGCGGTTGAGCTGTCCGCCGTCCACGTCCGCGGTGAGCTCGACGGTGCCGGTGGCTCCGGCGGCGGGTGCCTTCAGGGTGAGGGAGGGCTTGGCCTCCGGGGTGCCCAGCGGCCGGTCGGCGCGGAGCACGACGCTGGAGAGCGCGGGGACGGTGACGGTGATCTTCTTGTCGGCGGCGCTGCGGACGGTGCCTGAACCCCCGTACAGCGTGCGGAAGTTCATGTCGGCCGACCCGGTGGTCAGCTCGACGGTCTTCGCCTCGGTGCCGTTATTGGTGGCGACGACGTACTCGTACGGGCGCTTGGTGTCCGTACGGGAGAAGGCGTGGACGGACCCTTCCGCGTACCGCTCGGTCTGTGTGCCGTCGCGCAGTGCCGGGTGCTCCTTGGTCAGCTTCGACAGGGCGGCGATGGAGCGGTAGAGGGGGTGCTCGGTGTCGTACGCGTCGGAGGCGTGCGTACGGTCCGTGCCGAGCTGGTCGTCGTCGAGGTAGTCGGCGGTCTTCGAGGCGAAGAGGGTCTGCCGTGCGTCCTTGTCGCCGCCCGCGCCGGTGAAGCCCTGCTCGTCGCCGTAGTAGATCACCGGGTTGCCCCGGCCGAGGAACATCAGCTCGTTGGCGAGGCGGGCCCGGCGGACCAGTTCGGCGTCGTCGGCCTTCGGGTTGTCCTGCTTCAGGAAGGTGCCGATGCGGCCCATGTCGTGGTTGCCGAGGAAGGTCACCTGCTCGTAGGCGTTGGCCTTGTCGGTGGTGTACCGGTAGTCGTCCGCGTACACGGCGGCCATCTTCGAGGCCGGGGCGCCCTGGGAGGCGTACTGCCTGGCCGCTTCCTGGAAGGGGAAGTCGAGCGTGGAGTCCAGCCGGCCACGGGTGACGTAGGGCGAGGTGATCGCGGTGTCGGCGGAGTAGACCTCGCCGAACATGAAGAAGTCGTCCCGGCCGCGCTTGGCCGCGTAGTCGTCGAGGGCGGTCGCCCACTGGGTCCAGAAGTCCAGGTCGACGTGTTTGACCGTGTCGATGCGGAAGCCGTCGATGTCGAAGTCGCGGACCCACTTCTCGTAGATCTTCTCCATGCCGGAGACGACCTCGGGGCGCTCGGTCCACAGGTCGTCGAGCCCGGAGAAGTCGCCGTACTCGGTGGACTCGCCTGCGTAGGTCGAGTCGCCCCGGTTGTGGTACATCGTGGGGTCGTTGAGCCAGGCGGGCACCTTGGTGCCGGCGCTCTCGGGGGTGTACGGGAAGGAGGTCTTGTCCACCTTCGCCATGCCCGCGCTGTCGTCGAAGGGGCGGCCGTCCTCGTCGAGGTACGGGAAGGCGCCCTTGGGCTTGTAGCCGTACTTCTTCTCGGCGTAGTCGACGGTGTCGGCGGTGTGGTTGGTGATGACGTCGAAGAAGACCTTCATGCCCTTGCCGTGGGCCTTGTCGATCAGCTTCGAGAGGTCGGCGTTGGTGCCGAAGTGCGGGTCGACCTGGGTGAAGTCGGTGATCCAGTAGCCGTGGTAACCGGCCGACGCGTCCTTGCCCGTGCCCTGGACGGGGCGGTTCTTGAAGATCGGGGCGAGCCAGATGGCGGTGGTGCCGAGGCCCTTGATGTAGTCGAGCCTGCTGGTGAGCCCCTTCAGGTCGCCGCCCTGGTAGAAGCCCTTGTCTGTGGGGTCGTAGCCGGTCTCCAGCCGCGATCCGGTCAGCCCGCCGCGGTCGTTGGAGGTGTCGCCGTTGGCGAACCGGTCGGGCATCACGAAGTAGAACTGCTCGCGGGTCAGGTCGTGCCGGGCCGGTGCGGCGGCCAGCTTGGCGTCCGACGGCGGGGCGGGGGGCTTCTGCGCGGCGGACGCGGATGCCGCCGGTACGACGGGGATGAGCGCCGCACACAAGGCGGCGACGGCTCCCCGTCTGAGGGTGGTTCGGGACACGGGAAGGGTCTCCTTGTGTTCGGGAGTCGGGGTGGACGGTCAGGTGTGGGCACCCGGGGGGGCGGGGGCGCACCAGGGTGTCTCCTCGGACCACGCAGACTCCCCTTGACCGGAGGGGAGCCGTGCAATTACTGCGTGGCCCTGCGGGGACCCCCTTCAGCACCCCCGCCCCAGGTCGCCCGGACCATCCGGTGCGCACCCGGAACCCGGATGCGCACCGGGGTCCGGTCCCCCGGGGGTTAAGCGCGCCAGACGTCGGCCGTCAGCGTGACCTTGCCCGAGGCGGGCACCGTGGCCGTGCGGTTGGCGCCGCTCTCCCAGGTGACGTTGCCGCTCGCGTCCTTGCGGACGTACTTGTACTCGAACGACGTTCCGGCGGGCAGGCTCACATCGAGCTTCCAGACCGGGTACGTGGCCGGGTCGAGCTTCAGCGCGGCGGCGGGGTTCCAGTTGCCGAGGGCGGACTGGTTGCCGGTGACGTAGATGTTCTGGCCGAGCTGGGTGGTGGCGTTGACGCCGAAGGAGGCGCCGGCGGTGACGGGATCGGGGTCGGTGCCACCGCCGCCGCCCGAGCAGGTACGGGCGTTGACGTGCAGGGCGACCGCCGTGCCGGCGGCGACCGTGGCGGTGAACTGGCCCGAGCCGTTCACGGTGACGCCCTTGGCGGACTGGACGTCGCAGTAGTCTCCCGCGGGCAGCGAGGTCTGGAACGTGCGGGTCAGCGAGGAGCCCTCGTGGTTGATCGCCACGTACGCCTTGGAGCCGCGTCCGAAGGCGATCTGGTCGCCGCCGTTGTCCCACCAGTTGGAGACGGCCTCACCGCGGGCGGTGTTGCGGAAGCCGGCCATGGAGGAGATCTCGCGCCAGGCGTGCTGGCACTTCCAGCCGTCGCTGTAGCAGGCGTTCACCTGGCCGCCGTTGGGCGGTCCTGCGTCGTGGCTGCTGAACTCGTAGCCGGAGTGGACGTCCGGGGAGCCGTAGGGGTAGGCCAGCATGAAGACACTGGCCAGGGTGTACTTCGAACCGTCCTTGTAGTTCAGCGTGTCACCGCCGCGCTCCGTGTCGTGGTTGTCCACGAAGACGGCCGACTTGCCGGACTCCATGAAGCCCCAGCCCTCGCCGAAGTTCTTCAGGTTGGCGAGGTTCTCGTTGTTGAAGACCTGCTTGAGGCTGCGGGCGTACCGGAACTCCTGGACGTCGCCGCTGCCGAGGTACTCCGAGGGCGAGACGGCCTCGCCCGCGCCATGGATCGCCTCGTGCTTCCAGTACACGCCCGGGTTGCTCAGCCGGGACTTGATGTTGGCGAGGTCGCCGGCGGGCATGTGCTTGGCCGCGTCGATCCGGAAGCCGTCGACGCCGAGGGAGAGGAGGTCGTTGAGGTACGTGGCGATCCGGCCGCGTACGTAGTCCTCACCGGTGTCCAGGTCGGCCAGGCCGACCAGTTCGCAGTTCTGGACGTTGCCCCGGTCGCCGTAGTTGTTGATCTGCGACTGGCAGTCGTTCATGTCGCTGACGGAGTAGATGCCCGGGTAGTCGTACTTGCCGTACGAGCTGCCGCCCGTGCCGGTGCCGGAGCCCGCCGACATGTGGTTGATGACCGAGTCGGCGATGACCTTGACGCCCGCGCCGTGGCACGCGTTGACCATGGCGGAGAAGGCCGCGCGGTCGCCGAGCCGCCCGGCGATCTTGTAGCTGACGGGCTGGTACGAGGTCCACCACTGGCCGCCCTGAATGTGTTCCTGGGGCGGCGAGACCTGGACGAAGCCGTAGCCCGCCGGACCGAGGGAGTCCGTACACGCCTTGGCTATGGAGTCGAACTTCCACTCGAACATCACGGCGGTGACGTCCTTGGTTCCCGGGGCTGCGGCCTGGGCGGTGCCTGCGGTGCCGAGACCGGTGGGGACGGCGAGGACGGCGGCACCTGCCACCAGGGCGAGTGCGGCAGACAGGGATCTGCGTGCCATGTCTTTCCTCCTGCTGTGGGGGAAACGCGGGGTGACGGGGCAGCCTCACGTGACAACGCGCCGTGCCCTCAAGGCTCATGAAGGTTCTTGCTGCAAGAATGCAAACCTTGCCGCGGAGCAGACCGTACGAGCCCGCCCCGCCCGGGTCAACCCTTTGGACACCCCCCGCTAACATCCGCGAAATCGTGCAGCTTTCTGCCTGCAAGCTCTTTCGCAAGATATTGCGGTGCTGTTAAGTTCATCCCGACTCCGGTCCGGTCGGCCGGGGGTCCCGGTCGCCTCGGCACCGGGCCCCACGCGCCCGGCCGGCCGGGCCGGTCACGACAGAGAGAGGCATCCGGAGTCGCTCAACTCCCCGCCGGCCCATCCTGGGCCGACTCCGGTGCCTCTCCTCTGCGTTGCCGCCGGGCCCGCTCAGACCGTGCGGACCGCCGCGGTGGACCCCCGTACCACCAGCTCCGGCTGGAACACGTACTCCGTGCGCTGCACGGGGCTCCCGCCGATCTCCTCCAGCAGGGCGCCCACCGCCGCCGCCGCCATGGCCTGTACGGGCTGGCGCACGGTCGTCAGCGGCGGGTCGGTGAACGCGATCAGCTGCGAGTCGTCGAAGCCGACGACCGACACGTCACGCGGCACGTCGAGCCCCCTCCCCCTGGCCGCGCGCACCACACCGAGCGCCATCAGGTCGCTGCCGCAGACGATGCCGGTGCAGCCCCGGTCGAGCAGGGCGCCCGCCGCGACCTGGCCGCCCTCCACGCCGAACAGCGTGGAGCAGACGAGGAGTTCGGCCTCGGAAGGGCTCATCCCGAGCAGCGAGACCGCCGACTCGATGAAGCCGTCCCGTTTGCGGCGGGACGGCACATAGCGCTGCGGTCCGATCGCGAGGCCGATCCTGCGGTGGCCGAGGGCGGCGAGGTGCCCGACCGCCATCCGTACGGCGGCTGCGTCGTCCGGTGAGACGAACGGGGCGCTGATCCGTTCGTTGTAGCCGTTGATCAGGACGAACGGCACACCGCGCTCGGTCAGCGCCGCGTACCGCGCCGGGTCGGCCGACAGGTCGGCGTGCAGCCCGGAGAGGAACACGATGCCGCCGACGCCGCGTTCGACGAGCTGCTCGACGAGCTCGTCCTCCGTGGCGCCGCCGGGCAGCTGGGTGCAGAGAACCGGGGTGTAGCCGTGGCCCGCGAGGACCTGTTCGACGGACTGCGCGAACGCCGGGAAGATCGGGTTGGTGAGTTCGGGAGTCACCAGACCGATCAGCCCGGCGCTGCGCCTGCGCAGCCGTACGGGACGTTCGTAGCCGAGGATGTCGAGCGCCGCGAGCACCCGCTGACGCGTGGTGTCCGCGACGCCCGGCTTCCCGTTGAGCACCCGGCTGACGGTCGCCTCGCTGACCGCTGCCTGTCCGGCGATGTCGGAGAGCCGCAGCGCCCCGCCGGTCCGGGGTGCGGGGACGGTCACACCGTCCACCACACCGTGGTCTCGGCGGGCAGCACGAACTCGGCGCCGTCGACGGTCACGGGGGCGCTGGCCAGCAGCACCCGGCCGCGGACGGGCATCCGGACCGGGCGGGCGGTGGTGTTGACGGTGCAGACGAAGCCGGGGCGGCCGAAGACGAGGACGCCTTCGGGGGCGTCCAGCCACTCCACACCGGATCCGGCGCCGAGCCCCGGGTGCGCCCGGCGGGCGGCGATGGCCGCCCGGTACAGCTCCAGGGTGGAACCATCGGCGCCGGTCTGCGCCTCGACGGAGAGCTCGCCCCAGCCGGCGGGCTGCGGGAGCCAGCTGCCGCCGGTCCCGAAGCCGTACGAGCTGCCGTCGCGGGTCCACGGGATCGGCACCCGGCAGCCGTCGCGGAAGCCGTCCTGGCCCTCGGCGCGGAAGAACGACGGGTCCTGGCGTGCCTCGTCGGGCAGGTCGGTGACGTCGGGCAGGCCGAGCTCCTCGCCCTGGTAGACGTAGGCGGAGCCGGGCAGCGCCAGCATCAGCAGGGTCGCGGCGCGGGCGCGGCGCAGACCCATCTCGCGGTCACCCGCGGTACGGATCTGGGTGCCCAGGCCCGGCGGGTTGGCGAACCGGGTGGCGTGCCGGGTCACGTCGTGGTTGGAGAGCACCCAGGTGGTGGGGGCTCCGACGGGGCGCATCGCGTCGAGCGAGGTGTCGATCACCTTGCGCAGCTCGGCGGCGTCGAAGGCGGTGCCGAGGTACTGGAAGTTGAACGCCTGGTGCATCTCGTCGCTGCGCACGTAGTTGGCGGTGCGCTCGACGGTGGGGGTCCACGCCTCGGCGACGGCGATCCGCTCGCCGGGGTACTCGTCGAGGATGACGCGCCAGCTGCGGTAGATCTCGTGCACACCGTCCTGGTCGAAGAACGGCATGACGTCGTTGCCGAGCAGCTTGACCTGGTCGTGGGTGCCGAGGTCGGGCAGGCCCTCGGCCTTGACGAGGCCGTGGGCGACATCGACGCGGAATCCGTCGACGCCCATGTCGAGCCAGAAGCGCAGGATCGAGCGGAACTCGTCGGCGACGGCCGGGTGTTCCCAGTTGAAGTCGGGCTGCTCGGGGGCGAACAGGTGGAGGTACCAGTCGCCGGGGGTGCCGTCCGGGTCGGTGGTCCGGGTCCAGGCGGGGCCGCCGAAGATGGACTCCCAGTCGTTGGGCGGGATCTCGCCGTTCGCGCCCTTGCCGGCGCGGAAGTGGTAGCGCTCGCGCAGGGCGGAGCCGGGGCCTTCGGCGAGGGCGCGCTTGAACCACTCGTGCTGGTCGGACGAGTGGTTGGGCACCAGGTCGACGATGATGCGCAGGTCGAGGCCGTGGGCCTCGCGGATCAGGGCGTCGGCGTCGTGCAGCGTTCCGAACATGGGGTCGATGGCCCGGTAGTCGGCGACGTCGTAGCCGGCGTCTGCCTGCGGGGACGCGTAGAAGGGGCTGAGCCAGACCGCGTCGACGCCGAGGTCCTTGAGGTGCGGGAGGCGGGCGGTGACGCCTGCGAGATCGCCCATGCCGTCGCCGTTGCCGTCGGCGAAACTCCGTGGGTAGACCTGGTAGATCACCGCGTCCTGCCACCAGCCGGTGCGGTGGCCCGGGGCGCCGTCGGACGTGCCGGTGGAGGGGGCAGCGAGGTGCTGGGTCATGTCGTCCCTGGGGTGTCTGGGTGGGGAGCGGCACCGGGACCGGGTCGGGGCCCCGGCGCCGCTGTGACTGGTGCGATCGGTCGTGCGGTCGTGCGTGCGGGTGCGTCAGCCCTTGACGGCTCCGGCTGACATGCCGGTCACCAGGTGACGCTGCGCGAAGAGGAAGACGAGCGCCGCGGGTATCGCGATGAGCACGGACGCCGCGGTCATCGGGCCCCACTGGGCGCCGTACTGGTTGACGAACTTCTGCAGTCCGCCGGCGAGCGTGAGGTTCTCGTCGCCGACCATGAAGGCGGAGGCGTACGCCACTTCGCCCCAGGCGGTGATGAAGGAGTAGAACGCGGTGACGGCGAGCCCGGGCTTGGCGAGCGGCAGGATGAGCCGCCAGAACGTGCCGAACGGGGTGAGGCCGTCGACCTGTCCCGACTCGTCGATCTCACGCGGGATCGTGTCGAAGAAGCCCTTCATCATCCAGGCGCAGAACGGCACCGAGATGGTGAGGTAGGTCAGGACGAGACCTGCGGGCTGATTGAGCAGGCCGATGCTCGACATGATGTTGTAGATCGGCACGATGAGGACGGCGACCGGGAACATCTGGGTGATCAGCAGCGTCCACATCAGCCCGCGCTTTCCGGGGAAGCGGAAGCGGCTGACGGCGTAGCCCGTGGTGGCGGAGACGAACACACCGATGACGGTGGAGAGTCCCGCGATGATCACGGAGTTGCCGAACCAGCTCAGGAACTCGGTG
Organism: Streptomyces sp. NPDC055749; assembly: GCF_053617235.1. Taxonomy (NCBI): domain Bacteria; kingdom Bacillati; phylum Actinomycetota; class Actinomycetes; order Kitasatosporales; family Streptomycetaceae; genus Streptomyces; species Streptomyces sp. NPDC055749. The sequence goes on from NZ_JBSHFH010000031.1 coordinate 93,123, forward strand.
TCCTTGATGAGGTTCGTGTAGTTGACGAACGTGGTCTCGCGGAAGAAGTCCGTCGTCGTCGCGTACTTGGCGGGCTTCAGCGAGGTCAGCAGGACCCAGAGCACCGGGAAGACAGCGATGACGGACGCGATGATCAGGGTGAGGTGCAGTCCGGCGGAGGCGATCGGGGAACGGTCGCCGCGCTTGCGCTGCTTGCGGACGGCGTGCCGTCCGGGGGTTTCCGTGAGGGTGGTCACCAGTTGTCTCCCTGCGTGCGGAGCACTCGCCGGTAGACCACGGCGAAGAGCATCAGGAGTACAAGGATCAGCACGCCCCACGTGGAGGACTGCGCGAAGTCGCGCGGGCTGATCTCGAAGGAGAATTTGTAGGCCTGGGTGACCAGGATCTGGGTGGCTTCGCCGGGTCCGCCGCGGGTCAGCAGGAAGATGACCGGGAACATGTTGAAGGTCCAGATGGTGGAGAGCAGGATCACCGTGGTCGAGACGGGCCGCAGTCCGGGGAGCGTGATGTGGCGGAACCGCTGCCAGGCGGTGGCGCCGTCCATCTCCGCGGCCTCGTACTGCTCGGAGGGTATGGACTGCAGTCCGCCGAGCAGGGCGACCATCATGAACGGGATGCCGAGCCAGACGTTGACGGCGATGACGGAGAACTTGGCCCAGGTGGGGTCGTTGAGCCACGGCACGCCGTCGATGCCGGCGCCGCCGAGGATCTTGTTGAGCAGCCCGCGGTCCTCGTTGTAGAGGAAGCGCCAGGCGAAGACCGAGACGAAGCCCGGGATGGCCCAGGGCAGGATGAGTGCCATCCGGTAGGCGGAGCGCCCCGCGAACCGGCGGTTGAGCATGTTGGCGAGGACCATGCCGAGGGAGAACGTGATGGTCACGCAGGAGACCGTCCACACCAGCGTCCAGCCGAGCGTGCCGAGGAACTGGGTACCCGTCAGTGCGTCGACGTAGTTGTCCACACCCACGAACTCGTAGGTCGCGGGCATTTCGTTGACGCCGATGGACCGCGCGACGTTGCGCTCGTTGGCATCCGTGAGCGACAGGTAGATGCCGCGGACCAGCGGATAGCCGATGATCACGCCGATCACGAGGACGACGGGGGCGACCATCGTCCAGGCGTACCAGTGCGTCGACAGAGCCCGCCGGACCTTGCTCGGCGGCGGGGGGTTACCAGTACCGCGGCTCCGGCCCCCGGGGGCCGGCGGGGCCCCCGGCCGGGCCCCCCCCCCGGGGGGGGTTAAACAAAAGTAGCAAGCCCCG
>NZ_JBSHFH010000032.1:0-92145 GCF_053617235.1 Streptomyces sp. NPDC055749
TTCACCGAGGTGTTCTGGGCGTCCCTGCACGGCCTGGCCACCCTGACCCGGGCGGGACGGCTGCCGCCGGAGGACACCGCGCAGAGGGTGGAGCTGCTGGTGGACCGGCTCGCCGTGGTCTGACATGCCGTCCAGGCGAGCGCGCAGCGGGGCCCCCTCGAGCCATCGCCCCACCCGCCCGAAAAAGCGGTGGAGCCGCACTCCAGTGTGCCGTTACGGTGCTCCCGCCCGCAGTCGCCCTGTCAAGGACGTGCCGTTGTACACCAAGTGAGACACCCCGAGCGCTGATCCGTCGCGCGTCGCGCATGTGCGCCGCGCTCCTTTTCGCTGCGGTCTTCTCACTGGAAGCGGTGCTATTTCTGTGTCCAAAAACTGGGTGGTCGTGCCCACCTGCCTGCCGATAGTTCTCCGCCCTTGCCACAGGTGCACCTCCACTGGCACCACCACCGTCCTGGAGCGGATGAACGTGCGTTCCGTACAACCCGAGCGGCCGGCCTGGCAGTCGCCGTACGGTCCGGCGCCGCACCGGGCGCACCGCGGCCGGTGGCCGTCTGCGCCGGTGTCGGCCAGGTCCCGGGCCGCTGTGCGGCGCGGACACGTGTGCAGCCGGCGCGACTGATCGCCGAGGTCGAGCGACCGCTCCCCTGAGGGAAGCGGCACCGGCGCCGGCAGACTGCCGCGTACGCAAAACGCTCGGCCGGGAAACCCCGGCCGAGCGCTTGCATGAACTGCTCGCGGCCTTACCGCGGGGGCGTCAGCCCCGGGCCTGGAACGTCACCTCGCTCACGCCCCAGAGGAATGCGCCGCCCAGCGGGTTCTCCGGCCATTCGGCACGGAAGTTCCGGACGAGGAATTCCACCATCCCGCAGTCGTAGCGGCTCCACAGCGACTCGTTGCGCTGATAGACCACGACCGGCCACTTGGCGGGATCGTCGTCCGACGCGTCCCAGCACAACATGTCCGCGGTGGCGTCGACCCCCCAGGTGATCAGCACCGGAGAAGTGCCTTCCAGTTCGGGTGTCTTCTCCTCCGTCTCCCAGTCGGCCTCGGCGGTCGCCGTCTCGATCACCATGCCGTCCCGCGGTGCCTGTTCCAGCGGCACCTTGGGTTCCGGCCTGCCGATCGACAGGTAGTTCTGCACCGCGCCGGCGCCGTAGACCTCCATGTAGCGCTGGAAGTCGAGCGGGAAGGGCGTGCCCCACGACGCGGCGATCGCGGCCCAGTCGACCTTCGTGCCCCCGTCCTTCGGAGGCGGCATGAGCCCCCGCAGGGCGTCCAGATCGGTCGGCTCACTCATCGGTACCTCGCTCTGTGTGCATTCGGTGCTCGTCGGGTCCGGGTCATGGAGTGCTCCCCGTGGGTGCCGCCGCACCGTTGTCCATCTGTGTGCCGAGATTGTCTCCCGTGCTCAGTTCGTTCGGTATGAACACCTGGAAGTCGAGCCCGACCGAACCGTCGGGATTGACGCCGTACGCCGACATGTCGTAGCCGGTCGGCACCGTCCTGCTGCCGTCGTAGCGCGGCGACACGGTGTACATGACGTCCTGGCCGGCCATCACGGCCGTGTAGACCTTGCTCTCGTACGTTCTCATGTGCTCGTCGCCCTGCGTGGAGCCGATCTGCTTGGCGTTGGCGCCGCGGGCGCACGGGGAGAGGTTCGCCAGGACGCCCTTGCCCGCCAGCTTGTTGCCGATGAGGTGACAGGCGTTTACGTTCTTCTGCGCGTCCAGCCCCTTGCCCGTGGCGAAGCCCTGGGCCCACTGGTATCCGGGCGGGTTCGAACCGACGGACGTGCCCTTGTTCTTCTTCAGGTACTCCTTCGTCAGACAGGCCTCACCGGTCGTGGCCCGGCTGCCGTTGGCCGCGTCCCGATCGCCGTACTTGATCCAGCCGTCACCGCAGCCCGACCTGTCGTCGTCGCTGTCGATCTCCGGCTTGGGCCGCGGAACGGGCCGCGGGGCAGGTGCGGGCTCGGCCGCGGTGTCGTCCCGCGCACGGGAACGCTCGTCGATCCGGTCCCGGACCTCGCTGACGACGTAGTCGACGGCGGCGGCCACGGCGATGATCGCGACCGTCACCACGACCGCGGCGACGAAGACCGCGGCGACCACCGGGATGGCGAGCACGAACCAGTGACCGTCGACCTCGACGTTGCTGATCGGGTTGCCGCCGGTGAAGGCGTAGCGGTTCCCGGTGAAGGGGTCACTGCCCAGACCCATGTCGGCCAGGGCCCCGTTGTACATGTCCCGGCTGGTGAAGCGGTTGAGCCCCGGGTCGTAGTCGCGGAAGCCCATGTCGTACGTACCGGAACCGGCGTCCCAGCGCTTGGCGTTGTAGCGGTAGGAGTTGTACTCCTCCTTGGTCGGGTCGGCGGCGTCCGGCTTGTCGATGCCGGTGAACTCCGACGAGTCGTCGTTGCCGTACGCCGTGTAGCCGTAGGTGGCCTTGGTGTTGCCCGTGCCGTCGGTCAGGGTCTCGACGTCGGTGTGGCTGTTGTAGCCGTAGTACGCGTCCTCGGTCGTCCCGTTCTCGTTGTGCTTGACCTGCGACAGGCGCTGGCCCCACGGGCTGTACTGGTAGGACTTGGTGAGCTTGCCGGCCACCTCCTCGGTCAGTACCTCCTGGGACAGGCCGAGGTAGCGGTAGTCGGTGGTCTTGCCGTCGGCGGTCTTGGACCTGGTGCGGTCGAGCGGGTCGAACGTGTACTTCGTCGACTTCATCGTGCCGTCGGCGTCCCGCTGCTGGGACTCGGCGACGTGGTCGAAGCCGTCGTAGATGCTGCGCGAGACGACCTGTCCGTCGTGGGACGTCGACTCCTGACGGCCCAGCGGGTCGTAGTTGAAGGAGGTGACGGACCCGGCGGTGGTCGACGTCTGCAGCCGGTTGCGGTCGTAACGGAAGTCCGTGGGCGTGCCGCCGACGGTCTGCTGGACGACGTTGGCGTTGTCGTCGTGGACGAACGTCTCCGTGGCGGCGCCGTTGCCGGTCTTCACCGACTTGGAGATCCGGTCGACCGGGTCGTAGGTGTAATCGGTGGTGGACTCCAGGTACGCCGAGTGGTTGTCGGCGTTCATCTTCTTCGCCGTGTCCTTCGCCTTGTTGCCGTTGGCGTCGTAGACGTAGGAGTGCGAGGCGACGAGTGTGCCGTCGGCCTTCTTCTCGGCGCTGGTGTTCACCGTGCCGTCGAGGAAGTAGGTGTTGTCGACGGTGTTGCCGTTGTCCTTGGTCTCCCGCAGCGCCTCACCACGGTCGGTGTACGTGTAGGAGGTGACCTTGGGGTCGGTGTCCGTGGGCGACGTGCCCACCGAGACCGACTTGACCTTCTCCCTCAGGTCGTAGGTGTACTTCGAGAACTGGTCGGGGTGGGTGACCGTCTCGGGCTGGTCGTTGGGGTCGTAGGTGTAGGCGGTGTTCGTCTTCTCCTGGCCGGCCAGGGTCTCGGTGATCCGGGACACCCGGTTCAGACCGGTGTAGGAGATCGTGTACTTGTCGACCTCGGCGCCGGACGACAGGTCGTCGATCAGCGAGAGGTTGTCGTTGAGGTCGTAGGCGTAGCGGAAGTGGTGCTTCTCCGCGTCGATGTCGCCGGTCAGATCGCGCACCAGCTTGACGCCGTCGGCCACGACCTTGCCGTCGGCGGCCTGGAACACCTCCAGCTTCGCCGCGTTGCCCTGGGTGAAGTCGAACGTGCCGACGCTGACCCAGGTGCCCGCGGCGACGGACTGGTCGACCGTCTTCTCGGTACTGCCGCCGGCGTGGGTGACCTTGTACTTGGCCGTCTTGCTGGCGCCCGCGACCTGCGGGAACTTCACATAGGCGGTGTACTTGCCGTTCTTGGGGATGTTCAGCGTCCAGGAGTACGCGTCCGTCCCCGCGCCCGCCGCGTGCACGCGGTGGTCGAAGCCCTGCTGTCCGCTGACGTTCGCCGTGGTCCAGGTGCCGGTGGAACCGGTGTGCTGGGTGTCGGAGTTGTCGACGAGGGGCACCGCGGTGCCCACCGGCACGCCGTCGTCGGTCTTCTCCTTCAGCTTGCCGTTCGGGTAGTAGCTCCAGCCCATGGTGCGGCTGACGGAGTCCCCGGCGGAGCTCAGCGTCCTGGAGGTCTGCAGCCCCAGGTCGTTGTACTCGTAGCTGGTCTTAATGTCCCACGGGTCGGTGGAGCTCCTGGTCCACCCGTTGTCGAAGTAGGTGAACTCGGTGTCGTTACGGACCGTCTGGCCCTCCGAGGGCGGCAGCGAGGTCCGGCTGACGCGGCCGGCCGCGTCGTAGAACGTCTGCGTGTAGACGTTCGGGTCGTTGTAGCGGGTGTCCGACGAGTTGTACGGCAGGTACTGCTTGACCGGCCGGTTCAGCGCGTCGTACTCGGTGCGCTTGGTGAAGTCGTCGGCGTTCGCTGTCTCCGTGCCGCGCGGGGTGATCACCCGGGTGGCGTTGCCGACCTGGTCGTACTCGAAGCGGGTGGACCGGTAGGTGATGGCGCCGGCGCTACCCGAGTGCGGAACCTTGACCTCGGCCTTGCGGCCCCGCTCGTCGTAGCTGGACAGGGTGGTGTTGCCGTCGGGGTCCGTGTCGACGACGACCAGCGCGTCCTTGTCGTAGGCGCGGCGCGTCTCATTGCCCAGCGGGTCGGTGACCGACGTGACCCGGTGCTCCAGGTCGTAGGTCATCTTCGACGAGAAGTCGTCGGGGTCCGCCGTGCGGTTCTTCTTGGGGTCGACGACCTTGACGTTGTTGCCCACCGAGTCGTACGAGTACGTGATCCTCTCGCCGGCGGCGTTGACCACCGAGGCGAGCTGGTAGATCTCGTCGTAGTTCTGGGTGGTGGTGTAGTCGTCCGGGACGGCGGGCGTGTCGACGCCCTTCGGCTCGGTCGTCGTCTTCAGGTGACCGGTCTTGTCGTAGGTGTAGGCGGTCTTGCGCAGGGGCGCGGTCGGCGAGTCCTGCGGCGAGGTGGCCTCGGTGATCTGGTCGGCCGCGTCGTAGACCGCCGTGGAGACCGCTCCCGTGGGCGAGATCGCCTTGGTGACGTTGTCGTTGGCGTCGTAGTCGGGTTCCGGGACGGTGACCAGGTCGTTCTGGGCCTGGTCCTTCGGAACTGTCCTGACCAGCGGCCGGCCGTACGTGTCGTACGTCTGCGTGGTGCGCTTGCCCAGCGGGTCGGTGGCCTCGGTGACCTTGCCGCGCTCGTCGTACACGTAGGTCGAGCTGTTGTTCAGCGCGTCCGTGATCCTCGCCGGAGAACCGGTCGGGGCGAACTGGCTGTTCACCGTCGAGTTGCCGTTGGCGTCGGTGGACTTGGTGAGCTGACCGTGGGCGTCGTACTCGTACCGGGTCGTGTAGTCGTCCACGGCGGGCGTCGAGACGCCCTTCGGGTCGGTGACCGACTTCAGGTTTCCGAAGTTGTCGTAGCCGAACTGCCAGGCGCGGCCCTGCGGCGACGTCTTGCGGAACAGGTCGGACGAGTAGCCGTCCAGCCGCTTGGCGTACTCGAACTTCTGGGCGTCGGCCGGGTACCTGCCTGGCGCGCAGTCGCTCTGCGGCGGGGCTCCGCCCGTGTTGTGCTCGGCGGTGCGCTTCCACTGCGGGTAGCCGGTGAGAGCGTCGTAGCAGTACGCGGTGACCGCTCCGTTGTTCTCCTCCATGTGGGTGACGTTGTTGTCCGCGTCCCACGTCAGCTCGGTCTGCTGCGACTTGGCGTTGACGGACCGCACCGGGCGTCCGAAGTCGTCAGTGACGTAGGTGGTGTCGTGGCCCTCGGCGTCGGTGACCGCCGTGGACGTGAAGCGGGTGTTGGCCGTGTCCGGGGCGTAGACGAACCCGGTGGGGCCGCCGATGCGGTCGGTGAGGGTCTGGGTCCACCAGTGGTACTTCGGGTCCTCGCCCTCGTTGGGGTAGTAGTAGTCGAGGGCGGTGGCGTTGCCTCGCGGGTCGGTGATCCTGACCAGCTTGACGTTCTTGTTGCCCTGCTCGGCGTCGTACGTGAAGCCGAAGACCTTCGGCTGGGACGAGCCCGCGCCGTCGGTCAGCTTGGTCAGCAGTCCCTTGTCGGAGTACTCGAAGGTCAGCTTGCGCTGCGAGACGTCGGTCATCGACTTGAGGTGGTCGATGATCTTCGGGCTGCTGGTGTCCGACTTGGTGTAGTAGGCGGCGGTGAGTGTCTGCCGCCCGGTCGGGTCGGTGATGTACTTGAGGAACTTGGTCGGCTTGTTGTTGGACTTGCGCTCTTCGTACGTGAACGTCTGGGTGTTGTCGTTCTTGTCGATGACGGACGTCTGGTAGCCGTCACAGCCGAAGAGGAACCGGGTGCCGTCCGGGCGCGTGAGGGTCCAGGCGTCCGGTACGGGGTCCTTCGCCGGGGTGCAGTCCAGTCCCGGCTTGGCCGTCAGCCGGAAGTGGACGCCGGCCGGCGCCTTCCACGTGCCGTCGTCCTGCAGCCGGAAGGTGTGGGTGGTCCCGTCCCCGTCGGGCAGCCGGATCTCCCGCGGGTGCGGGTTGGGGTGGAAGTCCAGCGGGGCGCCGAGCCGGATCGGCCCCGCGGCCTGCACGGACCAGCCGTGACCTGCGACGGTGTCCGAGGTGTCCTGGGTGTTGTAGGCGAAGCGGACGAAGGTGTTGAGTCCGCGGCCCGGGTTGCTGAGGGCGTTGTACTGCCAGACGCTGTTTCCGGCGGCGGTGTTGTTCATCAGCGACGAACCCGCGCCGGTGTTCATGCCGTTGTACGAGTAGTACTTCTCCAGGCCGAGCTGGTCCGAGGTCGGGTCCTCGACCGTGACGTTCTGCTGGAGTCCGGGTATGCCGCCCGTGCCGGACAGCCAGGTGCCCGCCACCGTGTCCCGGACGTCCCAGGTGAGGACGTACTCGGTGCGCTTGTTGCCCGAGCCGGAGTTGATGGGGGCGCGGAGGCCGGCCTGGAGCGTGACCGAGTCACCGGGCAGCAGGTCGGCCGGCAGGGCCGTCTGGAGCTGGTTGCCGCCGGTGGTGACGTCGGTGCCGTCCGGGAGCGCCCACCGGTAGCTCAGGGCGTGGGTGCCGGCCTTCCAGGTGGACGTCGTGGTGTTGGTGAGGGTGAACTCGACGGTGTGGTCGCTGTTCGGAGTGATCCGTGCCGGGGTCTGCGGCGCGTAGTACGTCGACTCGGTCGTCGAGTCGATGTAGGTGACCACGATCCGGGGGTGGAGCCGTGGCTCGGTGCCCTCGGACGACAGGAACAGGGTCCGCTCCTGCAGGACGGCCTCGTCGGCCATCTTGAGAACCACGCCCCGCTGGGAGGCCGGGGTGGTCACCCAGGACTGGGCGAGCGAGGTGACGTTCCAGTCGTGCCGGGCCGGGTCGTTGGTCTTCGACCCGGTGTCGGCCGTCACCGCGCCGAAGTCACCACCCGCGGTGGTCCAGTTCGTGGTCGCGTTCGCCTTGGCCCAGGTGGCCGCGGCCTCGTCGAAGTCGCGTGTCAGCGGCCGGAGTTCGTAGCGCGCCCCGGCGGTGTCCGTCGCGGTCTGCGTGCCCCACAGCCGCACGTTCGCGTCGAGGACGCGTGCCGTGGCCGGGATGCCGAGAGCCGGGAACTTCAGCACGGCGCGGGTGTCGCCGTACGTGGTGGAGTTGTTGCCGACGCTCAGCCAGTTCTTCGGGCCGCCGTCGTCGATCGTGTCGTGCGTGGACGTGGGCCGGGCGGAGGACAGCGTGGTGTCCTGCGAGGCGTCCAGCACCTTCGTCGTACGGCCCGCCTTCGGCAGCCGTACCAGCTGCGTCGGAGCGGAGACGACCTGCCCGTCCTTCGTCTTGACCGCGACCATGTAGTAGTAGGCGCGGCCGAACGGGTCCGGGTCCTCGGCCTTCGTCGGCGAGGCGCTCGTGTCCGTGAACGAGGTCACCGTGGACGCGACCGGCGCGACGAGGGTGGCTGCCGACGGGGTGAAGGCCTGGCTGATGGAGCGGTGGACCTGGTACTCGGCGATGTTGTCGCCGGTCCCGACGGGGTCGGCGTCCTGGTACGCAGACCAGTTCAGCTCCGCGCCGGTGTCGTGGATCGTGGTCGGGGCGGCGAGGTCGACGCCCTGACGCCCGAAGGTCATGACGAGGCGCGGGACGTTGGCGGTCTCACCGCCGTACCCGAACTCACTGCCCTCGTACCGCGGACCGCCCTTCGGGCCGTTCGCGGACTCGTCACCGGCCTTGATCACGAAACCGTTGTTCGTGTAGGTGCCGTCGATCCACTGCTGGACCGTCTTGGTGACGGGGAAGGTGTGCCAGGTGTTCAGTTCGCCCGGCTTCTTGGTGACCAGACCGCCCTTGGTGAACCGGACGGCGTCCGCGATCACCGATGTGCTGGTCGAGGCCGGACCGTCACCCAGGGCGATCTTGCCGAGCGTGCCCGCCTTGAACGGGTGGGAGCCCAGCGTCTTCCAGACCCCGCCCGTGCCGGCCTGCTGGTTGACCGTGTACGCCTTCGACCCGCCGTCGTACGTGACGGTGTACGGAGCGTTGGTGGCGCGGTCCGAGGCCGGGATGGAGTGCGCCTCGACCTGGTAGGTGCCGTCCTCCGGGAGGCTCGGCTGCCAGGTGTACGTGTCACCCGCGACCGAGTCCTTGTTGTACATGTACGTCTGGTTCACCGCGTACTGCGTGTACGCCGTGTTCCCCGACGCCGGCCAGGCGCCGACGGCGGCCGTCCGTCCGGCGTCGCCGTTGTCCACCACGACCGCCGTGCCCGAGAGCTCGCCGGTGATCCCGTTGGCGCTGTTCCACGTCGCCTGCTCCTCGGTCCACCCCTGCGTGGCGCGGTGCGCCTCCAGCTGGACCTCGGTGTCACCTGTGGTGTGGAACTGGTCGTAGTACAGCTTCAGATCGGCCGAGTCGAGCTTCGTGCCGGCCGGGACGCCGGTCAGCGGGAACCGCAGCAGCGCACGCGACGCACCCGTTGAGGTGTTGCCGACCGACAGGCGCCAGTTGTCGTTGTAGTTCGACCCCGGACCGTCCGAGGAGATCATCACGTCCTGCGCCGTCGTCGGCGTCGGCGCGATGGATATCGTCGGATCGACCGTGACCGGGTACTGCCGCTCCGGCGCGGCCAGCCACTTGGCGTCGGGCGTGACAGTCAGCTTCCAGCCCTTGCCGGCCCTGGTCAGCTTCTGGGTGACCTTCTTGCTGTGCGAGACCCCGTAGGGCGACTCGGCGTCCTTCCTGGCGTCCGTCATGAACGCCGCGGGGATCACCAGTACCGGATTCGCGGCCTCGCCGTAGAAGGCGACCGAACCGTCCTTGCCCGGCTTCGGCGTCAGCCCGCCGGCGTCCAGCGTGAAGGTGAAGGAGACCGGGCCCGCGGGCTTCCGGTCCAGGACGATGTTCTCCTTCACCCGGCCGGGACCGACCTGGTACGACAGGTCCGCACCCGCCACGGCGTCCTTGTACGTGACGGTGTCGCCCTTCGCGACGGGGGTGAGCTTGCCCGCACCCTCCAGGCCCAGAGTCACGGCATGACCGTCACCGGACTCGAAGCGGAGCAGCCTGTCGGCGTCCGATCCGAACCAGCTGTCGGCGGCATTGGTCGTGTTGGCGAAGACGAAGCCCTTGGCGCCGGTCGCGCGGACCGTCGGGTCGATGTCCTTCCACGACTTCCCCGCCCGGTACGCGGTCGGCTCCGCGGACACCTCGGCCTGCACCCGGCCGTCGGACAGCTTCCAGTAACGGGCGTTCGCCGTACGGCTGCCCGTCAGTTCCGCAACGCGCTTCGCTTTCCCGGCCGCCTTGCCCTTCGGCAGCTTCTCCCGGCTCGGGAGCACCGGAGTCCCACCGGTGGACGGCTCGTTCGGCCCGTCCGGCCGGCCCTCGTCATCCGAGAACCAGCCGGCGACGGCATCGGCGATACCGTCGCCGCTGTCACTCGAAACCGGTGCCGCATAAGCGACTTGTGGCAGCATGGTCCCGGCAACCGCCGAAACCACGAGGCAGGCTATCGCCCGCCCGTATCTCGCTTTCACGCCATTCCCCTCATCGGCGCCTGTCCCGCACTGGACGAAATAGGCGCACCGACGCGCCGGCGCGGGAACTCCGTCGCCGGTCACGGTGGATCCGACCTCGACCGGAGCGCCTCAAGGCATGCCAAACCAGACCACCTTCCGTATACGGAAAAGTGGCCGGGCCAGAGGCGGGACGGTCGTGGCGGGGGGATTCTGAACAGCGAATTGATGCCCCGTCAACCGTTGACGCATTTAGGGCATTTCAATTCCCGGAGAATGGCGACCGGGGTCACCGTGCCCGACTTTTTCGCAGTCTGGCATGGCGAACCCCGGTCAGGCAGTCAACGGCTCAGGCGCGCTCGGGCGCCAGGTCTGCCGGTTGCCGGGCAGCCTCCTCCTCGTGCGGCTGTGCCACGGCGCGGAAGAGACGCCCCGGCCACCAGAACCAGCGGCCGAGGTCGAGAGCGAGGGCCGGGACCAGGACCGTGCGTACGAGGAAGGTGTCCAGCAGGACGCCGATGCCGACGATGACGCCCATCTGGGCCATGGTCACCAGGGGCAGCCCCGCGAAGACGGCGAACGTGGCGGCGAGCACGACCCCCGCGGAGGTGATGACACCACCGGTGCTGGTCAGCCCCTCCAGTACGCCGCGGGCGTGCCCGAGACGTCCGGCCTCCTCCTTGACCCGGTGCATCAGGAAGATGTTGTAGTCGATTCCCAGGGCGACCAGGAAGACGAAGCCCATCAACGGGATCGACCAGTCGACGCCGGCGAAGCCGAGGACATGCTCGAAGAGGAGATTCGAGGTGCCGAGCGCCGCGAAGTACGAGAGCACGACGGTGGCCAGCAGGAGCAGCGGGGCGACCAGGGCGCGCAGCAGCCAGATCAGGACGAGGAGCACGACCAGGAGGACGACCGGGATGACGGTCTTCAGGTCCCGGTCGGCGGCCCGCTGGGTGTCCAGGGTCTGGGCGGTGGTGCCGCCGACGAGCGCGTCCGCACCGTCGACCGCGTGTACCGACTCGCGGAGCGCGTCGATGGTGTCCTTGGCGGCCTGGCTGTCCGGAGCGTCCTTCAGTACCACGGAGAGCGTGCTCAGTGCGCCGTCAGCGGTCCGGTCGCCGTCCTCGACGCAGGCCACGCCGGTCACGTCCGACGCCGCGGCCTTCACCTCGGCCGCCGTGCCGGTTGAGGTAACGATCTTCGCCGGGTCGGAGGCCCCTGACGGGTAGTGCGCGGAGATCCTCTCCTGGGCGACGACCGACTCGGGCTTGTCCTGGAACATCTCGGACTGGGTCAGGCCCATGCCGATGCCGATGGCGCTGAGTGCGAGGACGCCGGTGACGGCGGCCGACGTGATCCATGAGCGGCGGGGATGGCGGGCCACGGACGATCCGATACGGGACCAGATCGTGGTGGCTTTACGGGCCGGGGTGCCGAACCGGGGCACGAAGGGCCAGAACACCCAGCGGCCGGCGATGACCAACAGCGCCGGGAGCACCGTGATCATCGCCAGGAAGGCGCAGATCACACCGACGGCGCCGACCAGACCCAGGGAGCGGGAGGAGTTGATGTCGGCGAGTGACAGGCAGGCGAGGCCGACGGCGATCGTGCCTGCGGAGGCGAGGATCGCGGGGCCGGAGCGGCGCAGGGCGGTTTTCATCGCCGCGTGCCGGTCCTCTGTGCGGTGGAGTTCCTCGCGGTAGCGGGCGATGAGCAGGAGCGCGTAGTCGGTACCGACGCCGAACACCAGGACCATCAGGATGCCCGCGCTCTGCGGATCGACAGGCAGATGTGCGTACTTGGCGAGCAGGTAGGTGCATACCTGCGTGAGGACGGCCGCGAAGCCGACGGACAGCAGAGGGAAGAGCCACAGGACGGGGCTGCGGTACGTGATCAGCAGCAGCACGGCGACGACCAGGCCCGTGGCGATCATCAGGGTGGAGTCGAGGGAATCGAAGACAGCGATCTGATCCACGAGGGAACCGGCGGGGCCGCCGACCTCGATGCCGACGCCTGGCGGTGCGTTGGAACCGGCGATGTCGCGCAGCTCCTTGACCGCGTCCGTCACCTCACCCTTGGTGTCGAGCGGGACGATGGTCATCAGGGCCTTGCCGTCCTCGGACGGGATGGGCGCCGAAACCTGCTCACCCTTGGCCGCGAACGCGGCGAACGGTGCCTGGTCCGCCGCGGCCTTCGACGCGGCTGCGGCGGTGTCCTTTGCGGTCTCGCCGGTGTAGACGACGACGGCCGGCATCACGGCGTCGGTGCGGAACTTCTCCAGCTCCGTGTTGACCACCGCGGATTCGGCGCCGCGCGGCAGGAAGGCATTGGGGCCGGTGTTCTCGACGTCGGCGAGCTTGCCTGCCAGTGGGCCGAGTGCGACCGCGAGGATCAGCCATGCGGCCAGGACGAGCCATTTCGTGCGGCGACCGCCCGGGGCGCTCGCGGCACGCTTGAACAGCGTATTCATGAGTAGTCTCCTGGTGTGGAGTGCGGCCGGTCGATGACCGGCTCGGGGCGCACGGGACCCGCACCGCGGCGTGATGGTTTGCCGACCTGCCACGGTGTCCGGGTGGGATGTGTCTGGAATGCGATCTCCATGGGTACGGCCGGGAGTTACCGCTCCCGGCCGTACCGCTGGGTGTGCGGCTATTCGATCTCGCGCATCATCTTTTCCATCGAGGTGATCGAGGCGCGGGCCTGTGTCAGCTCGTCGAGGGTGCGGCGGTGAAGCTCGACGTTGTCCTCCAGGAGTGCCGCGTACTTCGTGGCGAGCTGTTTGTACTGCTCTTCACGCGATGCCAGCATGCGTGCCCGCCAGGTGGCGGCCACCTGCCAGACGACCACGATCATGAGGAGGAAGACACCGCCGGCGCCGACCACTCCCGCCCAGTCCGCTCCGCTCATCGCCCAGTCTCCTTCACGGTCTCTCTCGCTTCGTCGGTGATGGTCTCCGCGGCTTGCGCCACGGCCTCGGGGGTCAGCGTGTAACAGAAGGGTGTGACCTCGAAGTACTTCATGGTCTTGCCGTCCGCCGCCTGCTCCAGTTCGCCGGTGACGAGCCCCGCCGCCTCCAGCCGCTGCAGGTGCATGTGCAGCAGCGGGCGGCCCATGCCCAGCTCGCGGGCCAGCCGGCTCACGTAGTTGCGGCCTCCGTCGACCAGCGCCGCGACGATCCGCATGCGATGCGGATTGCCGAGCGCCCCGAAGATCTTCAGCAGCTCGTCCCCGCTCGGCTGCGGTGCCGGAACTCCGGACATCGCCGCCCCCTTCCTGCGTACCTGTCACTCAAAGCTGACACCCCCACCGGGACCTGTCAAAGAAACCTGACACATATCAGGGGGATTTAGGGGGACCTCGGGGGTGGCTCAGGGCCGAGGCGCTCGAAGGCACTGTCAGCGTTCCGTGGCATCGATGGTTGAGTGGGATCATGGACAACTTCGAGATCGATGAGAACCTGGTGCGCACTCTGGTCCGAGAACAGCATCCGGACCTGGCGGAGTTGGACCTGCGTGAGGTGATCGGCGGTTGGGACAACCAACTGTGGCGCCTCGGGGACGAGTTGGCCGTGCGCATGCCGCGCACGGAGCGCGCACCGTCCCTCCTGCGCAACGAGTACCGGTGGCTGCCCGCCCTGGCCCCGCGTCTTCCGCTGCCGGTCCCGACCCTCGTGCGGATGGGCGAACCCTCCGCACGCTTCCCGCGGTCATGGACCATCGCGACATGGGTTCCCGGCGAGCCGGCCGACCGCGCCCCGATCAGCCACGCCCGCGCGGCCGATACCTTGGCGGGCTTCCTCGAAGCGCTCCATGTGGAGGCGCCCGCCGAGGCGCCGGTCAGTCCGGATCGCGGCGTTCCCCTCAAAACGCTCGCGGACGGCGTCGGAAAGACGTTCGACCACCTCGCCTCCGAGGGCATCGTCCCAGACCTCCGGAATGTCCGGGAAGTCTGGGACGAGGCCCTCGCGGCTCCCGATTGGGAGGGCCCGCCGGTATGGCTGCACGGCGACCTTCACCCGGCGAACGTCGTCGTCCGGGACGGGACACTCTCGGGCGTGATCGACTTCGGTGACATGTGCGCAGGCGATCCGGCGGTCGACCTCGCGGCCGCGTGGGTGCTCCTGCCCGCGGGGGCGGCTGCGCGGTTCTTCGACGCGTACGCGCACGCGGACGAGGCGACCGTCCGGCGCGCACGAGGGCTGGCTGCCGTGAAGAGCCTTGCCCTCATCCTCATCGGCCGGGCCGGGGACCGGGGCCTGCCCGGCGGCAAGCCGACATGGGGACCGGCGGGCCGGGCGGCGCTCGACCGTGTTCTGGCATCGACCTGAAGCGCTGCGGGGTCAGATCAAAAATTGACCGTTCTTTCCGGTGCTGAATTGCACTCCGCCCAGGGTCTTTCGGCTTCATACAGTGGTGATCACAACGCAAGCGAGCCCGCTGCGGAACCGAAGGGTCACCACCATGGACAGCAAGAACACCGACTTCGCCACCCTCCTCACCCGCGCATCGGAGGCCGAGACCTGCGCCGACCCGAGCAGCGTGATGACTCTGCTCGCCGACACGGACGGGCCGGGAGGCGGGTTCACCACGTACCGCTCCACCTTCGCCGAAGGGGCCGTCGGAGCTCCCGCGCACTTCCACACCAAGGCCACGGAGCTCTTCTTCGTCATCAGTGGCTCCCTCCAGGTCCTGGTGGGCGACGAGATCACCGTCCTGAACGCCGGCGACTTCCTTGCCGTGCCTCCGCACACCGCGCACGCCTTCGCCGCGGCCCCTGGCTGCAAGGCGGATGTCCTGTTCACCTTCACGCCGGGCATGGCCCGCTTCGACTACCTGCGCCTCCTGGGCGGAGTGATGCGCGGTGAGACCGACCCGAAGGTGATCGCGGAGTCCTCGGAGCGGTACGACAACCACTACGTCGACAGCCCCGTCTGGCGAGCTGCACTCAGCTGACGGGGCTGGTGGGTTCCCGGGGTGTGTCCGAAGGTGCGGCGGAAGACGTCGATGAACGCGCTGGCGGACGACCAGCCACACCTGTGGGCCACGGTGGTCACCGGATTGTTCTCGGCCAGCAGGATCAGGGCGTGGTGCAGGCGGAGTTGGGTGCGCCACTGTGGATAGCTCATGCCCAGATCGGCTTTGAAGAGTCGGGAGAGGGTGCGGTCACTGGCGCCGATCTCCCGGCCGAGCTCGGCCAGGGTGCGGCCGTCGGCGGGATCCGCATGAAGGATGTCGCACACCGCCTTCAGCTGGGGAGCGGTGGGGGTGGGCAGGTGCAGGGGTTGCTGGGGTGAGGCCCGCAACTGGTCGAGGAGCACGGCCCGCAGCCGCGTTCGTTCGGGGCTGTCGTCGTGCGGTGGGTGCGTGTAGGCGAGGATCAGCTCCCGTAGGAGGGGGCCGACGGCCAGCACGGTCGGCTCGTCCAGGCGGAGCGGGTTGTCGTGCGCGGGCAGGCCGACCAGGTGCAGTTCGAGTTCGCCATGTGCCTGGTGCGCGTGCACGGTGCCGGCGGGAACCCAGATGGCGCGCGTGGCCGGCGCGATCCACGAGCCGCTGCTGGTCGTGATGGCCAGCACGCCACGGCCCGCGTAGACGATCTGGTGGTCATCGTGGCGGTGCGCGTCGATGGCGGCTCCGGACGCCAGTGACTGAGCCCTGGTCGGCGCGACAGGTTCGTGGCGGATTTCTGTCATCACGTGTCAGTTTATCGGAAGCGCGACAGGGTGCCGGGCTATGACGATGGCCGGGTGACCAAGAACAGATCGATCACTCTGCTGTCGGTCGGCCATGCCTGTGTGGACATCTACCAGGGCGCGGTCGCCTCCCTCGTCCCGTTCTTCGTCGCCGAGCGCGCCTACACCTACGCCGCCGTCTCCGGCATCGTGCTCGCCGCGTCCCTGCTGTCCTCCGTGGCCCAACCGGTGTTCGGCCTGCTCACCGACCGCTGGGCGATGCCCTGGATCCTGCCGGTGGGCACCGTCCTCGGCGGACTCGGCATCTCCCTCAGCGGCCTGAGCGGCTCCTACGCGCTGACCCTGGTATTCGTCGCGGTGTCGGGCATCGGAGTCGCCGCCTACCACCCCGAATCCGCCCGCGTCGCCAGACTCGTCAGCCAGGGCAGCCACAGTGCGATGGGCTGGTTCTCCGTCGGCGGCAACCTCGGCTTCGCCGCAGCCCCGCTCATGGTCACCGCCGTCGTCGCCTCCGGCGGCCTGCGCCTGTCACCACTGCTCATGGTCCCTGCCCTCGCGGGAAGTGTGCTGTGCCTGCCGGTCCTGTACGCACTGGGCAGAACAGGCCGGGGCGTCTCCGGCAGCGGGGACACGGTGGGCACCGATGACACGACATCGTTCGTGAAACTGTCTCTGGCGGTGGTCTTCCGGTCCATCGTCTTCGTCGGCCTGAGCACATTCATCTCGCTCTACGCGCAGCAGCGCATGGGAGGCAGTACGGCGGCCGGAACCGTGGCGCTGTTCGTCCTGTACGCCGGCGGCGCGGTGGGCTCCGTACTGGGAGGCAACCTGGCCAACCGCTGGGACAGAGTCACCGTCGCCCGCTGGTCCTACCTCCTCACCACCGCCGCCGTCGCGGGAACCGTGTTCGCCCCTGGTTCGCTGTTCCACCTGTTCGTCGCCCTGACCTCCATCGGCCTGTACGTCCCCTTCTCCCTGCACGTCACCCTCGGCCAGGACTACCTGCCCACACGCGTCGGCACCGCCGGCGGAGTCACGCTCGGACTGACCGTCAGCGTCGGCGGCCTGGTCAGCCCCCTGATCGGAAGGGTCGCCGACGCGACCTCCCTGCGAACCGCCCTGGCGCCGCTGATCCTGATGCCCCTCCTGAGCTGGCTGATGTTCCGGACTCTTCCCGAACCCGTCGCACCGAAGCCCGCAGCGCTCAACAGCGCGTGAACTCAGGACGTGGCGGCGGCGCGGTGCACGACGGTTCCTCCGACGACCACGGTCTGCGCGACCGTGCCGGGAATGTCCTCGGGAGCGGCCCGCAGGATGTCCCGGGACAGCACCACGAAGTCGGCGAGCTTGCCGACCGTCAGCGAACCCCTCTCGTCCTCCAGGAAGTTGGCGTACGCGGAACCCATCGTGTAGCCGTGCACGGCCGTCTCCACGTCGACCGTCTCCTCCGGCTGCCAGGCTTCCCCACCTCCCAGCGGACGCCGGGTGACCGCGGTGTAGATGCCGACCATCGGGTCCATCTCGGCGACGTTCCAGTCGCTGGAGAAGGCGAGGACCGTGCCGGAGTCGTGCAGACTGCGCATCGGCCAGGCCTTGTGCCAGCGGTCAGGGCCTACGTTCTCCGCCCAGTCCTGGCCCGGGCCCGCGATCTCCGGGGCGCAGTGCCTCGGCTGCATGCAGGCGACCACACCCAGCTCCGCGAAGCGCGGCACGTCGGCGGGGTCGAGGCATTCGACGTGGACGACCTGGTGGCGGGCGTCGCGAGGGCCGTTGAGGGTACGGGCGTGCTCGACTGCGTCCAGAACCGTACGGATGCCGCGGTCACCCGTCGCGTGCACGAAGCACTGGAAGCCGCGCGCGTCGAGCTTGCCGAGCAGTCCGGCGAACTCCTCGGCCGGGTAGAAGGTCTCGCCCCTGTGGTGCCCGCAGCCCGCGTAGGGCTCAAGCAGTGCGGCGGTGCGGGGCTCGACCACATCGTCGATGTAGAGCTTGAGCGGGCCGACGCGCAGCCGGTCGTCGGTGAACCGCCGCGCGGCGGCGGCGAAGTCGTCGAGGTCGGCGTCGGTCGTACCGCGCGGGTGGAAGAGCGCCGCGACGATCCGGGACCGCAGCCGGCCCTCGGCCCGTGCCCGCTCGAACAGGGCGAGGTCGTCGAGGGAGTTCTGCGGCTCGACGACGGTCGTGATGCCGTATCCGATCGCGTCGTCGAGGCTCTTGGACAGGCGTCCGTACTGGCGGTCGGGCGCGGCCCACGGCACACCGAGCTCGCGCAGCGCCCGGTGCCCGTCGCGGGAGAGGCCCTTGACCGCGAACTCCTTGATGAATCCGGTGGGTTCACCGGTGACAGGGTCGGTTTCGGCCTCCCCGAAGGGCAGGCTCGTACGGTCCCTGTCGATGCCGAGGCGGCGCAGCGCGGCGGTGTTCAGCCACGCGGTGTGCACGTCGTAGCTGAGGACGAAGGCGGGGGTGTCGCCGGTCGCCGGGTCGAGGTCGGCCGCACGGGGCATCCGACCGCCGGGAATGGCCGAGTAGTCGAAGGCCTCGGCCTCGATCCACTCGGCGTCCGGGTGGGCCGCGTGCCAGGTGCGGATCCGTTCGTGGATGCCGTCCAGGGTCCGTACGCCGGCGAGCTGCACGCAGGCGTCGTCGGAGCCGAGCCTGACGTGGTTGTGGGCGTCGATGAAGCCGGGCAGGACCAGCCGGCCGCCCGCGTCGATCACTTCCGTGTCAGGCCCGGTCCAGTCGGCCGCGCCTGTGCCGGGACCGAGCCAGACGATCCGGCCGTCGCGGACGGCGAGCGCCTGCGCCTCGGGCAGCGCGGGGTCGACGGTGTGGATGCGGGCACCGGTCAGGACGAGGTCGGCGGGGGCAGGGCGGTGGTTCATGGGGTTCGGGCTCCAGTGGTGGGACGTGCGGTACGGGTGGGACGGCTCAGGCGGTCGTACGGCGGCGGGCGAGCGCCCAGTAGGTGACGCCTGAGACGACCGCGCCGAGCAGGGTGAGGTCGGCGCCGCCGAGCGGGGCGACCAGCGGGCCGGTCCACAGCTCGGAGTCGCAGGTGAGCGCGGCGAAGACCATGCCCGCGAGGAGTGCGGTCAGGCCCGCCGGGTGGTAGCCGGAGCGGTACCAGTACGCCCCGGCGCGCCCGGTGTGCAGGGCCTCGGTGTCGTACCGGCAGCGGCGCAGCAGCATGTCGGCGAGGAAGACACCGCCCCAGGGGGCGAAGACGATGATCAGCAGGGAGAGGAAGGACAGCAGCGACTCGGTGAAGTCGGTGAGGAACAGCGCGCCGAGTGAGCCGAGCGCCGTGACGGCCGCGCTGATGACGATGGCCTTCGCCCGGCTCCAGGGGATGCCGAGGACCTGGAGGTTCAGGCTCGACGAGTAGAGCGTGATGATCGAGTTGGTGACACAGCCGCCGAGGACGAGGGCCAGGAAGAGCGGCTGGAACCAGCCGGGCAGCAGCTGCTCGGTTCCCGCGACGGCGTCGGTCATGTCCGTCTGCGTGGCGGCTGCGACGCCCGCGATGCCGAGGGCGACCGAGGAGAGGAAGCCGCCGATCGCGCCGCTCCAGGTGATCGAGCGCAGTGAGGTGGTCCGCGGCAGATAGCGGGTGTAGTCGGCGGGCATCGGCAGGTACGAGAAGGGGCCGGCCAGCATGACCACGAAGGCCAGGCTCCACCCCGAGGCCCCGGGGGCGGCGGCGGGTGCGCCGGTGTCCGTACCCGGCAGGACGAAGACCAGCAGGGCGGCGAAGCCGATGGCCAGGACGTAGGCCATCCAGCGCTCGGCGAACTGCACGGTCGCGTGCCCCCACATGGCCACGGCGAAGGTCAGGGCGAGGGTGATCATCAGGGCGAGGGCGCGGGCGGCGTCGCCGCCGTGCCAGCCGAGGTCGGCGAAGAAGACTTCGAGTGCCAGGGTGCCGACCACCGTGTTGACGATGGTGTAGCCGATGCTGACGACCCAGTTGAGCACTCCGGCGGGGAAGTTTCCGCGGGTGCCGAAGGCGGCACGGGAGATGACGAGCGTGGCCGTTCCGGTGCGGATGCCGCTGAGGCCCGCCGCGCTGATGGCGAAGAAGGACAGGCCGCTGATCACGACGACGGCGGTGGCCTGCCAGAACGAGAGGCCGAAGGCGACGGCCAGGGCGCCGTTGATCACGTAGGTGAAGGTGAGATTGGAGCCGAACCAGAGCCAGAAGAGGTCCTTGGCGCTGCCGTGCCGTTCGTCGTCCGGAATGGGGTCGATGCCGTGCGTCTCGACCCGGAACACCTCGTCGCTCGCGACTCCCGTGCCGGTCGTGCCGGTGGCTGTCCGCTGTTCGATCATGCGCCTCGCCCCTCCTCTTGGATCTTGAATGCCGTTCAAACAACTTGAACGGCATTCAAGATGCGCCGAGGTGTGCCCCGGCGTCAAGACCTCGGCAGAAATCCGTGCGGACGAGACGGATAGGGTTTGGCGAAACGGAGGATGGCGGAGGCGGAGGCGGAGCGGGTGGCGGCACGACGGCGCGACGGGCGGATCGCCCAGGAGCGGATGCTCGAGGAGGCCATGACGGCCATCGCCGAGGACGGTCTGGCGGCGCTGACCATGTCCGCCCTCGCCGAGCGGCTCGGCACCAGCGGCGGCCACATCCTGTACTACTTCGGAAGCAAGGACCGGCTGCTGCTGGAAGCCCTGCGCTGGAGCGAGGCCGCACTCACCGAGGAGCGGCAGGCCCTGCTGTCCCGCCGGGTGACGGCGGAGCGCAAGCTCGATCTGTTCCTGGAGCTGTATCTGCCCCGCGGGCCGCGCGACCCGCGCTGGACCCTGTGGATCGAACTCTGGGCACGGATCCCGGCGAGCGACACGCTGCGCCAGGCACAGGAGGAGATGGACCGCGGCTGGCAGGCCGACCTGGAGGCGCTCCTCGCCAAGGGGGTGGCCCAGTCGAGGTTCACGGCCGCCCTGGACGTCCCGTCCCGCGCGTCCGAACTGCTGGCGCTCCTAGACGGCCTGAGCACCCGGGTGGTCCTCGGGCAGCGCGAGTCCGAGCGGGACAGGGCCCTGGCCTCGGCCCGCTCGGCGGCGGCCCGCCTGGTGGAACGCGCCTGACCTCGGACTCCGTACATCCGGGTCGGGCAGCTCTGGATCCGGGTCATTCGGCCTTCGCGCCGAAGTCCTGCCCGCCGACCCAGTGCGTAGCGGCCTCCAGCGCCGCGCCGGCTTCCGGGAGGTGGCCGACGGCGCCCAGGAATCCGTGGAACATCCCCGGGTGGAGCTGCACCTGTGCGCGTACGCCCGCCTGTGCCAGTCGGCGGGCGTACGCGAGACCCTCGTCGCGCAGCGGGTCGCAGTCGGCCAGGACCACCAGGGTGGGCGGCAGGCCGGACAGATCGGGGGCGAGGCCGGGGGAGGCGTACGGGTCGGCCGGGTCGCCGTCCGGGCCCAGGTACTGCTCCCAGTACCAGCGCATATGGGCAGTGGTGTGGAAGAAGCCGGTCGCGTACGCCGTGGCCGACCCACCGTCCAGACGGTGGTCCAGCGCGGGGTAGAGGAGCAGCTGCGCCGCGATCGCCGGGCCGCCCTCGTCCCGTGCCCACAGGGCGGTGGCGGCGGCGAGATTGCCGCCGCTGGAGTCGCCCGCGAGGATCAGCCGGTCCGGGGAGCAGCCCAGTTCACCGGCGTGCCGCGCCGCCCAGGCCGTGACCGTACGGGCGTCCTCCGCGGCGGCCGGGAACCGGGACTCCGGGGCGCGCCGGTAGTCGGCGGAGACGACCAACGCGCCTGTCCGGGCGGCGAGTTCGCGGCACAGCCCATCGTGCGTATCGAGGTCGCAGAGGACCCAGCCACCGCCGTGGAAGAAGACGATCAGCGTGCGGGAGGCGGGGTCCGCAACAGGTCCGGGTCCCGGGTCGTAGATGCGGACCGGGACCGGGATCTGCCGCTCGGTGACCGAGTGCAGTTCGCGTACCGGGGCGCCGCCGCCCGCCTCGGCGGCCTGCCGCAGTCCCGCGGCGTCGAGCGGCCCGAGCGCCGGGTCCGGGAAGCCGGCCGACATCGCGTCGCAGAGGTGGCGGGCGGCCGGGGTCAGGGGATCGGTCATCCGGTCGTCAGCCCTCCGTCGGCGGTGAACTCCGTGCCTGTGATGTACGAGGAGGCGTCCGATACGAGGAAGAGGACCAGCTCGCCCACTTCCTCCGGGCGGCCCATCCGGCGCAGCGGGACGTGCGACCAGTCCTTGGGTGCGACCGCCGATATCATCGGGGTGTCGATCGCGCCCGGATGTACGGAGTTCACGCGGATGCCGTACCGGGCGAGGTCCAGGGCCGATGAGCGGCTCAGGCCGCGCAGGCCGAACTTCGTTGATCCGTACGCCGCGTGGCCGGGTATACCGACAAGACCCGCGGTCGACGAGACGTTGACGATCGATCCGCCGCCCGCCTCCTTCATCGCGGGGACGACGGCCCGGATGCCGAGGAAGGGGCCGAGGAGATTGACGCGCCACAGGGTCTCGAAGTTCTCGGCGGTCTCCTTCTCGACGGGAGCGGTCCGCCAGAGGGCGGCGTTGTTGACGAGTGCGTCGATCCGGCCGAAGGCGGCGACGCCGGCCGCCACCGTCTCCGCCCAGCCGGCCGCGTCCGTCACGTCATGGCGGACGAACAGGCCCTGATCGCCGAGGCCGGCCGCGACCTCGCGGCCCTCCTCCTCGCGCACGTCCGCGACCACGACGCGGGCGCCCGCCTCGGCGAACAGCCGGGCCTCGGCCGCCCCCTGGCCACGTCCGGCGCCGGTGACGACAACGACCTTGCCGTCCAAGGGCGTTCGGGAGGTCACTTGCCCTCCTGTGCGCGGAAGTGCGGGATGACCTTCTCGCCCCACTGGCGGATGGTCTCCATGCAGGCTTCCTGGGGGACGGTTCCCATCTGGATCAGACACATGACCTCGTCGACGCCGGTCTCACGGAGCTGCTCGACGTAGTCGATGGCGGTCTGCGCGTCGCCGTAGGCGTGTTCGGCGTTGAAGATGCCGGTGTCGGCGGGGCGGGCCGGGATGCTGGCATCGTGGAGCTTGGCGACCAGTTCGTCACTGCGGGACCCCATGGCGGCGGCGTGGTCCTCGAACTCGTCGTAGCCGGTGGGCTCCGGCCCGTTGCCGTACCAGTGGGCGATGGACTCTGCGAAGAAGCGCTGACCGCGGGTTCCGATCCGCAGGGCCTGCGCGGCGTCGTCGAGGACGATGGTCGGGCAGAGAGTGGTGAGGTGGTCGTTCACCTCGGTCGACACGAAGCGCTCGCCGGTACGGGTCGCGATGGCGTCGTCGTACACCTTGCGCATCTCGCGTACGTCGGCGGCGCCCGCGAAGCCCATCACCAGGGCGCCGATGCCGAGTTCGGCGGCGAGCTTGAGGGTGTCGTGCTTGCTGCAGGCCATGAACAGGGGCGGGTGCGGGTCCTGGACGGGGCGCGGGAGGATCGCGCCGGGGCCGATGTCGATGGATCCGTGCCACTCGAACCGCTCCTCGCGCCAGGCGTTGGCGAAGATCCGCAGGGCCTCCTCCATCTGGGGGTAGGTGTCCTCGGGCCGGACGCCGTACATGGACATCTCCTGCTTGGTGGCGCCGCGGCCGGAGCCGATGTCGACGCGACCGCCGGAGAGCACGTCGAGCATCGCGGCGCGCTCGGCGACGCGGACCGGGTGCTGGTAGCCGAAGGGCATGGTGACGACGCCGTGGCCGATACGGATCTTCGACGTCCGGGCCGCGACCCAGGTCAGGAAGATCTCGGAGGCGCTCATGTGGGCGTACTGGGTGAGGGAGTGGTGCTCGACGGCCCAGATCCGGTCGAAGCCCATCTCCTCGGCGAACACGGCCTGTTCGACACAGTCGTTGATGACCTGGCGTTCGCGCTCGGGGGTGGGGTCGGCGAGCTGGGCCTCGAAGATCATCGAGAACTTCACGGTGCCTCCTGGCTGATCCTGTGCTGATTCACGTATGCCTAATAGGAATATGTCTATCAGGTGTACCGGGGGAGGGGAAGGGGAGTCGGGAGCCCCGGCCGTAGACTGCCGGGCGTGGTGGAGAAGAAGACGGTGAGTGGTGCGCAGGGCGAAGGTGCCGGTGACGGCGAGCGGGTCGCGCTCCCGGCGACGAGCTGGGCGGTGCTCGGGCTGCTCTCCTTCGGCGAGGAGCTGTCCGGCTACGACCTGAAGAAGTGGTCCGACTGGTCGCTCCGCTTCTTCTACTGGAGCCCGTCCTTCAGTCAGATCTACGGCGAGCTCAAGCGCCTGGAGAAGGCCGGTTACGCCACTTCGCGGATGGTCGCGCAGGAGACGGGCAACCGCGACAAGCGCGTCTACACCATCACCGACGCCGGCATGGATGCCGTCAGGACGTGGGCGCGAGAGGCGCCCGTCGACCCGCCCGTGCTCAAGCACGGCGCGATGCTCCGGATCTGGCTCGGTCATCTGCTGGAACCCGAGCAGCTGCGTGAAGTCCTCGCGCAGCAGCGGGAGTACGCGGAGAAGATGCGGCTCCGGGCGCTGGCGGACGTCGAGGGTGCCCGCGCCGAGGCGGCGTGGGCGTACCCCGCGCTCACCTTGAAGTGGGCCGAGCGGTACTACGCCTCGGAGCGCGACCTCGCCGACGCCATGCTCGCGGACATCGAGGAGCTGGAGAAGGGCGAGACCCGCCCGTAGGTCCGGCGGAAGTAGAGCAGCGGCTCGGCCTCGCGGGGCTGCGCCAGCGCGGTGACGCGGCCCAGCGCGATGGCGTGGTCGCCACCGTCCAGTACGTCCGTCAGCTCGCACTCGATCGTGGCCAGTGCGGCGTCGAGCAGCGGAGCGCCGTTGGCGCCCGGGTGCCAGTCCACCCCGCCGAACTTGTCCCCGCCCGTCACCGCGAACTGACGGCACAGCTGTTGCTGGTCGGCCGCCAGGATGTTGACCGCGAAGCTGCCGGCGGTGCGGATGAGCGGCCAGGTGGTCGAGGTGTGCGCGGGGCAGAAGCAGACCAGGGGCGGGTCGAACGAAACCGAGGAGAAGGACTGCACGGCCATGCCGGCAGGCCGGCCGTCGGGCTGGATCGCGGTGATCACCGCCACCCCGGTACAGAAACTGCTGAGTGTCTCGCGCATCCGCGTGCTGTCGATCATCGGGGCAACCTCGTGAGTGAGGGTCGGCATCGGAACCTCCTGTGTACCTACTAGGTATATGCCTAACCGAAACACTGTGATTGGATACCGCCCAAGCTCGCACGTCAAGTAGGCAAGCAGGCAAGCACGTTCAAGCAGGCAAGCAGGGAGGGTCATGACCGACTCGGGCTCAGTCCAGATGCCGCCACCCACCACCCTCGCGCAGCTCCCGCAGTACGCCGCCGAGGCGTACGGCACCGCGGAAGCCCTCGCCGACGGCGAGGTCCGATGGAGCTTCGAGCGGCTGCGCGACGAGATCGCCGCCGCCTCGCGCGCCGCCGTCGCCCACGGCATCCGGCAGGGCGACCGGGTCGCCGTGTGGGCGCCCAACAGCCGCCAGTGGATCACCGCCGCACTCGGTGCCGTCGCCGTCGGGGCCGTACTCGTGCCCCTCAACACCCGTTACAAGGCGGCCGAAGCCGCCGACATCATCCGCCGCAGCGGAGCACAGGTCCTCTACACCGAGCGCGGGTTCCTCGGCACGGACTACGTGGCGATGCTGCACGAATCGGGCGAGGACCTCGGTCAGCTGCGCAGCACGGTCGTCCTGCGCGGCGAGGCGGGCGCGGAGTGTCTGGCCTGGGCGGAGTACCTGGCGGCGGGAGAGCGTGTGAGCGAGGCGGAGCGCGCCGCGCGCGCCGCCGCGGTGCGCCCGGAGGACCTCTCCGACATCCTCTACACCTCCGGCACCACCGGCCGGCCGAAAGGGGTGATGACCACCCACGCCCAGACCGTGCGCGTCTACGCGGACTGGTCGCGGCTGGTCACCCTGCGGGCGGGGGACCGGTATCTGCTGGTCAATCCCTTCTTCCACACCTTCGGCTACAAGGCCGGCATCATCGCCTGCCTGCTGCGCGGCGCCGCCATGCTCCCCGAGGCGCTCTTCGACACCGACCGCATCCTGCACCGCATGGCCGCCGAGCGCGTCACCTGTCTGATGGGTCCGCCGACCGTCTTCCACGGCCTCATCCAGCACTCCGAACGAGACGTTCACGACCTGAGCGCGTTGCGGCTCGCCGGTACGGGCGCCGCGTCCGTACCGACCGAACTCGTCGAGCAGATCCGTACGGTTCTCGGCGCTCCCGACGTCTTCACCGCGTACGGACTCACCGAGTCCGGCGGCGTCGTCACCGTCTGCCCGACCGACGCGGACGCCTGGACCGTCGCCCATACGGTCGGTGTGCCACTGCCCGGCACGGAGGTCCGTATCGCCGGTCCGCTCGGCGAGCTCCTTGCCGCGGGCGAGCCCGGAGAGGTGCAGGTCCGCGGCTACCACGTCACGGCCGGCTATCTCGACGACCCCGCCGCCACCGCCCAGGCGGTGAGCGCGGACGGCTGGCTGCGGACCGGGGACATCGGAGTACTCGACGAGCGCGGCTTCCTCCGCATCACCGACCGGCTCAAGGACATGTACGTCGTCGGCGGCTTCAACGCCTATCCGGCGGAGGTCGAGAACGTGCTGATCGGGCATGCGGGCATCGCCGACGCCGCGGTGGTGGGGGCGCCGGACGAACGCCTCGGCGAGGTGGGAGTCGCCTTCGTCGTGGCAGCCGAGGGCGCCGTCCCGGACCCCGCGGAGCTCACCGCCTGGACCCGGGAGCGGCTCGCCAACTTCAAGGTCCCGCGTCGCTTCCACGTCGTGGCGGAGCTGCCGCGCAACGCGGGTGGAAAGCTGCTGAAGGGCGAACTGCGGCGCACGGCAAGAGGGGAGTAGAGGCGAAGCCCAGGCCGTCAGTGTGGTGCGGCGCCGCTAACGCAGCAGCCGGTGGCGGAGCCTCGCCAGGGTCGGGATGTCCAGCCCCAGGCCGTCGGTGAGGTAGCCGTACAGGCTCCCGTAGTCCTTCTCCACCTGGTCGAGGGCCGCGCCGAGGTAGCTCGTGCGTACCTCCTGGAGAGGGATCAGCAGGTCCGGATTCTGCATCATGCCGGACTGTTTCAGACCCGCGCGGACCTTGGCGTCGTGGGCGGCGCGGAAGGTGTTGGACAGCAGGAAGTCCCGCTCCGCGGCCTGCTCCGGCACGCCGAGGGCGCGCAGCAGCACATAGCTCATCCATCCGGTGCGGTCCTTGCCCGAGGTGCAGTGGTAGAGCAGCGGGGCGGAGTGCCGGCCTTTCGCCAGCTCCCGGACCGTGGCGGCGAACTGGGCCCGGCTCGCGGGGTTGTCGACGAACGTGCGGTAGATGTCGCGCATGAACCGCTCCGCCTTGCCGTCACCGAGAGCGGCCCGCTGCACGACCGGATCCTTCGAGGCGATGACCGACATCGTCATCCCGTAGAGGCCGCGGTCGTCGACCGCGCGGGAGGTGACGGCCGGGCCGGCGGGCAGACGGTCGGCTCCGTCGTACTGGAGCTCCAGCGGGACCCGGAAGTCGACGACCTTCTTGAGGCCGAGGCCCGAGAGAGTGGCGACATCCGGGTCGGTGAGCTTGCTGAGGGCGTCGGCGCGGAAGACGTGGCCGTAACGGACGCTGCGCCCGGTGTACGTGCGGTAACCGCCCAGGTCACGGACGTTGACCGCGCCCTGGAGGGTGATCTGCCGGGCGGCGGTGTGCTGACCGGTGTCCGCAACGATCGGCGCACGGGCCTCGGCCTCGGCCACGGCCGAGGCGGGCAGGGCGGTGAGAGTGAGTGTGGCGATCACGAATCCGATGGCCAGGCGTGCACGTGCTGGGTGCATGGGGACAACTCCTCGGTCTGGAGGGGGAACGGAGAGGCGAGCCGAGCATCACTGCCGCGGGCGGGCCCCTGCCAGAGGTGCCGCGTGAGCTTTCCCGGCCAGTGGGAAACCGGGCTCCCGGACGACGGCGGGATCGGCTTAACGTCGCCGGAAACACCACCCCGCCCCCTGGAGGAGCCACGATGCTCACGGAACCTCAGAGGCATTCGGCCGCGGAGCTCCTGCGCTCCGCCGAGCTCGGCCGGACGCCGGTCGCCCCGCTCGTCGAGTCGTATCCCGGCATCGGCACCGAGGACGCGTACGAGATCCAGCTGCTCGGCATCCGGCGCCGGCTGGACGCCGGGGCCATGGTCAACGGCCACAAGGTCGGGCTCTCCTCGCCCGTCATGCAGCAGATGATGGGCGTGGACGAACCCGACTACGGCCATCTGCTCGACGACATGCAGCTGTACGAGGACCGGCCCGTACCCGTCGCCCGCTACTGCGCGCCGCGTATCGAGGTCGAGGTCGGCTTCGTGCTCGGCGACGACCTGCCGGGCGAGGGGTGCACGGAGGCCGATGTGCTCGCCGCCACCGAACGCGTCGTGCCCGCACTGGAGTTGATCGACAGCCGGATCGCGGACTGGCGGATCTCCATCGCCGACACCATCGCCGACAACGCCTCATCGGCGGGCTACGTCATCGGAGAGGGCCGCGATCCGCGCGAGCTGGACCTCAGGACGATCGCCGCCACACTCCGTACCGGCGAAGGCGACCTGCTGGCCTCCGGCCGCAGCAACGCGGTCCTCGGCGACCCGGCCACCTCCGTCGCCTGGCTGGCCCGCACCGTGGCCCGCTTCGGAGTGCCGCTGAAGAAGGGGCATGTGGTGCTGCCCGGCTCCTGCACCCGCGCCGTCGATGTGGCCGCGGGCCGGACCTACACCGCCGAGTTCACCGGACTCGGCTCGGTTTCCCTCTCGTTCTGCTGAGGTTTGGATGACCACGCACAAGACCAAAGCCACCGCCGCCATTGTCGGTTCCGGCAACATTGGCACCGATCTGCTCTACAAGCTCCTGCGCTCGGAGCACATCGAGCCGCGCTGGATGATCGGCGTCGACCGTACGAGCGAGGGCCTCGGCCGCGCCCGCCGCGCGGGAATCGAGGCCAGCCATGAAGGAGTCGACTGGCTGCTCGCCCAGGACGAGAAGCCGGACCTGGTCTTCGAGGCCACTTCCGCGTACGTGCACCGGGCGAACGCCCCGCGCTACGCGGAGCTGGGCATCAGGGCCATCGACCTCACACCGGCCGCCGTCGGCCCGGCCGTCGTTCCGCCCGCCAATCTCCGGGCCCACCTGGACCGGCCCAACGTCAACATGATCACGTGCGGCGGCCAGGCCA
The DNA here is from genome assembly GCF_053617235.1 of Streptomyces sp. NPDC055749. Classification (NCBI taxonomy): domain Bacteria; kingdom Bacillati; phylum Actinomycetota; class Actinomycetes; order Kitasatosporales; family Streptomycetaceae; genus Streptomyces; species Streptomyces sp. NPDC055749. Next base: position 28,879 of record NZ_JBSHFH010000032.1, read on the forward strand.
CCATTCCGATGGTGTACGCCGTCTCCCGCGTCGTGCCCGTCCCGTACGCGGAGATCGTCGCGTCCGTCGCCTCGCTCTCCGCCGGCCCCGGAACCCGCGCGAACATCGACGAGTTCACCCGTACGACCTCACGCGGCATCGAGACCATCGGCGGCGCCGCGCGCGGCAAGGCGATCATCATCCTGAACCCCGCCGAGCCGCCCGTCATCATGCGCGACACCGTCTTCTGCGCGATCCCCGAGGACGCCGACCGGGACGCCATCGCTCTGTCGGTCAAGGAGGTCGTAGCGGACGTGTCGGCCTACGTCCCCGGCTACCGGCTGCGCGCCGAGCCGCAGTTCGACGACCCTTCCCCCGAGAACGGCGGCCAGGCCCGGGTCGCCATCTTCCTGGAGGTCGAGGGAGCGGGCGACTTCCTGCCCCCGTACGCCGGAAACCTGGACATCATGACCGCCGCCGCCACCAAGGTCGGCGAGGAGTTCGCGAAGGAGATGCGCGCATGAGCCCGTACACGCAGACGTCCCCGTACTCGGACACGCTCGACATCCGCGTCACCGACTCCTCGCTGCGCGACGGATCGCATGCCAAGCGGCACCAGTTCACGGGCGAGGACGTGGCATCGGTCGTCGCCGCGCTCGACGCGTCCGGTGTCCCCGTCATCGAGGTCACGCACGGCGACGGACTCGGCGGATCGTCCTTCAACTACGGCTTCTCCAAGACCCCCGAGCAGGAACTGATCAAGATCGCCGTGGATACGGCGCAGAGCGCGAAGATCGCCTTCCTGATGCTTCCCGGGCTCGGCGTGAAGGACGACATCAAGGCCGCCCATGGCAATGGCGCCGCGATCTGCCGGATAGCCACCCACTGCACCGAGGCCGATATCTCCGTCCAGCACTTCGGGCTCGCCCGGGAGCTCGGTCTGGAGACCGTGGGCTTCCTGATGATGGCCCACTCGACACCCGCCGAGGCGCTGGCGAAGCAGGCCCGGATCATGGCCGACGCCGGCTGTCAGTGCGTGTACGTCGTCGACTCGGCCGGGGCCATGGTCATGGACGACGTCACGGACCGGGTGGGCGCGCTCGTCGCCGAGCTGGGCGGCGACGCGCAGGTCGGCTTCCACGGGCACGAGAACCTCGGCCTCGGCGTCGGCAATTCGATCGCCGCGATCCGTGCGGGGGCGCTCCAGATCGACGGCTCCACACGACGGCTGGGGGCGGGCGCGGGCAATACGCCCGTCGAGGCACTGGCCGCCGTCTGCGCGAAGATGGGCATCCGGACCGGCATCGACGTACTGAAGATCATCGACGCGGCCGAGGACGTGGTCAGGCCCGTCATGGACGGCGAATGCCTCCTCGACCGGATGGCTCTGATGATGGGCCACGCCGGCGTCTACTCCAGCTTCCTCAAGCACGCCTACCGGCAGGCCGAGCGGTACGGCGTCTCCGGCGCGGAGATCCTGCTGCGCGCGGGGGAACGCCGCCTCGTCGGCGGCCAGGAGGACCAGCTCATCGACATCGCGGTCGAACTCGCCGCCGCGCGCTAGGGCCTGTCTGCATCAGCGCCATCACACCGACCGTCACCACGACGACGTGGAGGGACACCATGACCGCTTCCCAGGACGAGGTCCGCCTCATCGAAGCCGCCGCCGCGCCGACCCGGTTCGCCCGCGGCTGGCACTGCCTCGGTCTCGCCGACACCTTCAAGGACGGCAAGCCGCACGAGATCGAGGCCTTCGGCACCAAGCTGGTCGTCTTCCAGGGCGAGGACGACGGCGAGCTCCACATCCTCAACGCCTACTGCCCCCACATGGGCGGCAACCTCGCGCGCGGCTCCGTGAAGGGTGACTCGGTCGCCTGCCCCTTCCACGACTGGCGCTGGGCGGGCAACGGCAAGTGCTCCGGCATCCCGTACGCCCGGCGCGTCCCGCCCCGCGCCAGGACCCGCGCATGGACGGCGCGGGAGGAGAACAAGCAGCTCTTCGTCTGGAACGACCCCGAGGGCAATCCGCCCCCCGCGGACGTCGCCATCCCACGGATCGAGGGCGTCTTCAGCGACGAGTGGAGCGACTGGAGCTGGAACACCCTCCGGGTCGAGAACTCCCACTGCCGCGAAATCGTCGACAACGTAGTGGACATGGCGCACTTCTTCTACGTCCACTACTGCTTCCCGACCTACTTCAAGAACGTCTTCGAAGGCCACGTGGCCACGCAGTACATGGAGAGCTCGCCGCGCGGCGACGTCGACCTGGGCACGCTGAGCACGGGCGGCGGACTGCGCTCCGACGCCTCGTACTACGGGCCCTCCTACATGATCGACCGGCTGTGGAGCGACATCGGAGGAGGCGTCGAGCTGGAGAGCGTCCTCATCAACTGCCACTACCCGATCGACGACAACAGCTTCCTGCTGATGTACGGAACGATCGTCAGGAAGCTGCCGGGCATGAGCGACGAACAGGCAGCCGAGGCCGCCCGGCTCACCTCCGAGGGGCTCGCGGTCGGCTTCGAGCAGGACGTCGAGATCTGGAGGAACAAGGCGAAGATCGACAACCCGCTGCTCTCCGAGGAGGACGGTCCCGTCTACCAACTGAGGCGCTGGTACGAGCAGTTCTACGTGGACGTCGATGACGTCAAGGACGCGATGGTCCAGCGTTTCGAGTTCGAGATCGACACCGAACGGGCCACGGCCGCCTGGCGCGCCGAGGTCGACGAGAACATCGACCGCCACAAGGCGGAGAACGGCGGCTGACATGCAGCCCGTTGAGTGCGGAATCTGCGGAAACCAGGTGCTGTGCGAGAAGTTCAGCATGGCCCACACCCAGGTCCAGTGGACCGAGGACGCCTCGCGGGTGTGCCAGGAGTACCGCTTCCGGATGCGTACCTGCGGTGCGCTGCGCGACAGCATCGACCGCGCCGTCGAGGACGGGACCCTGGCGGTGGCCGATGCCTAGGACGTACCGCGTGAAGGTCACCGAGGTCGTCACGGAGACCGCCGACGCCCGCTCGCTCGTCCTGCGGCCCGAGGCCGGGAGCGAGGAGCGGTTCGGGTACCTGCCGGGCCAGTTCCTCACCCTGCGGGTGCCCGGCGGCGCGGCCCGCTGCTACTCGCTGGCGAGCTCCCCGCACACCGGTGAGCCCATGAAGGTCACGGTGAAGCGGGTGCCCGGCGGACTCGGCTCCGGCTGGGTCTGCGACGAGGTGTCGGCCGGCGACGAGCTGGAGGTGCTGCCGCCGGCCGGCACCTTCACCCCCGGCTCCCTCGACCAGGACCTTCTCCTGGTCGCGGGCGGCAGCGGCATCACCCCCGTGCTGTCGATCGCCAAGTCGGTCCTGGCGAGCGGGCAGGGCCGGCTCGCGGTCTTCTACGCCAACCGCGACGAGGGCTCGGTCATCTTCCGCGACGAACTGTGGGGACTGACCGAGGAGCACCCGGACCGGCTGCTGGTGGTGCACTGGCTGGAGACGCTCCAGGGGCTGCCGACGGCCGCGCTGCTGGCGTCCGCACTCGCCCCGTACGCCGGGCGCGAGACGTATCTCTGCGGGCCAGGACCGCTGATGGACGCTGCCGAACAGGCACTCCGTTCGGCCGGAGCGTCCGGCCGCCTCATCCACCGCGAGAAGTTCTTCTCGCTGAGCGGCGATGTGTTCGATGAGGCGGCTGCGGCTGCGGCTGCGGCTCCGGCGGTTGCGGCGTCGGCGGTTACGGGCGAGGCCGCCTGCACCGCCGAGGTCGAGCTCGACGGCGAGACCCACCACGTCCCCTGGGCCACGGAACAGCCGCTCCTCGACGCGCTGCTCGCCGCCGGGCTCGACGCCCCGTACTCCTGCCGCGAGGGCGCGTGCAGCGCCTGCTGCTGCCGGGTGGTCTCCGGCGAGGTCAGGATGGTGCGCAACGAGATCCTCGACAAGGAGGACATCGCCGAGGGGTACGTACTGGCCTGCCAGGCCGTACCCCTCAGCGAGAAGGTGGAGATCAGCTACACCTGAGACTCCTGGCAGTTCCCCCCGGCAGGCTGCGGTTCACATCCAGTCCGTGACCCGCAGCCAGCCCATCATGTTGTCCATGGCCTGCTCCGAGACGCCCGGCGTGTAACTGGGCGCCGGAGGAGCCGCCCGCGTGGCGCGCCCCGGCCCGTACATCGCCCGCCACACCGACCGCGCGCACCCCTGCACCACCGGCGCCAGCCGCTCCAGTTCCCGGTGGCCGCCCTTCCCCGAGACCGAGATCGCGGCGACCGCCCGCCCCGCCCCGCGCAGCGGAGCCGCCACGCACGCGATGCCCCGGAAGCTCTCCTCCCGGTCGAAGGCCACGCCCCGGTCCCGCGCCGCCGCCAGCTCGGCGCGGAGCGCGACCGGCCGGACGATGGTGCGCGGCGTACGAGGCCGCAGACCGTCCAGCAGGACCTGTTCCAGCGCGGCCGGATCGCTGAACGCCAGGATCGCCTTGCCCGCAGCCGTGCAGTACGCCGGTATTCTGCCGCCCACCCGCGAGGGCACCACCAACTCGTCCGAGCCGCCGATCCGCTCCAGGTAGACGACCTCCGATCCGTCCAGGACCGCGAGATGCACCAGATGCCCCGTCGTCTCGTGCAGGGCGTGCAGATGCGGGAGCGCGGCCCGGCGCAGCTTGTTGTGGTGCGAGGCGAGCGCGCCCAGCTCCAGCATCCGCATGCCCATCCCGTAGTCCCGGCCCTCCCGGTCCAGCCAGTGCAGCTGCACGAGCTGGTCCAGGATGCGGTGCGCCGACGACCGCGGCAGCCCCGAACGGCGCATCACCTCGGTGAGGCTGAGCCGGGGTTCGGGTCCTTCGAAGGCGCCCAGCACCTTCGCGGCCTTCTCCAGCAGCGACAGCGTGGGCATAGGAATCATCCCGGATGAACAGCGCGCAGCCGCGACATTGCGGGCACGTTCCCGACGTTGCGCCGACCCTGCCACGTGTTCCCGCCCAATGGGAAGAAGGTATTTCGTTTCGAAACAGCAAAGCGTAGGTTCCTCGCACTCGTCCACGATGATCCGAGAGGGAATGCGCATGAGCGACGTAGAGGTCCTCGAAGCGGTCCGCGCCCTCGCCCCGGCCCTGCGCGAGCGCGCCGCCGAGGCCGAGACACTGCGCAGGGTGCCGGACGCCTCGATCAAGGAACTGGCGGAGACCGGCTTCTTCCGGCTCCTCCAGCCCAGGGCGTACGGGGGTCACGCCGCCGATCCACGTGTGTTCTACGCGGCCGTCAAGGAGATCGCCAAAGCCTGCGGCTCCACCGGCTGGGTCTCCTCGGTGGTCGGCGTGCACCCCTGGCACGTCGGACTCTTCGCCCCCGAGGCACAGGAAGAGGTCTGGGGGGCGGACCGGAACGCCCGCATCTGCTCCTCCTACGCCCCGACGAGCAAGGTCACCCCCGTCGACGGCGGCTTCAAGGTCACCGGCCGCTGGCACTTCTCCTCCGGCTGCGACCACACCGACTGGGCGCTGCTCGGCGGCATGATCCCGGACGCCGACGGCCGGCCCGTCGACATGCGGACCTTCCTCGTCCCGCGCACCGACTACCGCATCGACGACGTGTGGGACACCGTCGGCCTGCGCGGCAGCGGCAGCAACGACATCGTCGCCGATGACGTCTTCGTCCCCGAACACCGCTCGCTGAGCTTCGGCCCGGTCACGGCACTCAACACCCCCGGCCAGGAGATCAACCCCGAGCCGCTCTACCGACTGCCGTACGCCTCCGTCTTCACCACCACCATCTCGACGCCGATCGTCGGCATCGCCGAAGGCGCGTACGAGGGTCATGTCGCCGCGACCCGCGAACGGTTCCGCATCTCGTACGGCCAGCAGGTCGCCGAGGACCCCTTCGCCCAGGTCCGGATCGCGCGCGCCGCAAGCGACATCGACGCCTCCTGGCTCCAACTCATGCGAAATATAGGCGAGTTGTACGAGCTCGCGGCACGTGGCGAGGGACTCCCGATGCTGCTGCGCGCCCGCGCCCGCCGCGACCAGGTACTCGCCACCGAGCGCTGCGTCGCCGCCGTCGACCTGCTGATGGAGAACGCGGGCGGCAGCGCCATGCGGACCAAGGGCGGCAACGTCGTCCAGCGCGCCTGGCGCGACGTCCACACCGGGCGCGGCCACGCCGCCAACGACCCCGAGCGGGCGCTCGTCCTCTTCGGCCAGGGCGCGCTCGGCCTCGACATCCAGGACACGATGCTGTGAGCGGCGACGGAATCACCTACGGGAGCACCTCGCGTACGGCCGGGGCCGCCGGTCTCACGCTCCACTACCACGAGGCGGGACCTGCGAGCGGCCCTGTGGTGATCATGCTGCACGGCGGCGGCCCCGGCGCCTCCGGCTGGTCCAACTTCGGCGGCAACCTGCCTCATTTCGCGAGGTCGTTCCGCACGCTCCTCATCGACCAGCCCTGTTACGGCCGCTCGGACAAGCCCGAGCTCGACCAGGACTACTTCAGCTACAGCGCCGACGCCGTTGCCGCCCTGATGGACGAACTCGGCATCGCACAAGCCCACTTCATCGGCAACTCGCTCGGCGGCGGCACCTCGGTGCGGATGGCACTGAACCACCCGGAGAAGGTCGGCAAGCTGCTCCTGATGGGCCCCGGCGGGATCTCGGTCAACCTCTTCGCCGCCGACCCGACCGAGGGCATCAAGCGGCTCTTCGAGTTCGGCATGAGCCCCGAGCCGACCCGGCAGCAGATGCGCACCTTCCTCACCACTCTCGCGTACGACCCGTCGATCGTCACCGACGCGATCGTCGAGGAGCGATTCGCGCAGGCCACCGACCCCGAGGCCCGTCTCGGCAACGCCCGGATGGCCGCCTCCTTCGCCAACCCCGCCTGGCAGCAGGCCACCATGCTCTGGCGCGAGGCCCACCGCATCACCCACCCCGTCCTGCTCACCTGGGGCCGCGAGGACCGCGTCAACCCGCTCGACGGCGCGCTGCTCGCCCTGAAGATCATCCCGGACGCGCGGCTGCACGTCTTCCCGAACTGCGGCCACTGGGCGCAGACGGAGAAGGCGGATGAGTTCAACCGCCTCGCCACCGACTTCTTCCAGTAACCCGACATCCGAAACGAACTGAAGGGCCTCGGACCACCATGGACATTCGCGCTCTCGGCTACCTGCGCATAGAGACCACCAAGCTCGGCGAGTGGCGCACCTACGCCCTCGACATCCTCGGCATGATCGAGGCACCCGGCTCCACCGAAGACGTCCTCCACCTCCGCATCGACGACCGCGCGCACCGCTTCGCGATCGTCGCCGGCGAGCAGGACCGGCTGCTCGCGGCGGGCTTCGAGGTGGCCAACGCCTCCGCCCTGGCCGAGGTCGCCGCCGAGCTCGAAGCGGCGGGCACCCCCGTCAAGGCGGGCACCGCGGCCGAACTCGCCGAACGGCGCGTGCAGGGCCTCGTCCGCTGCGAGGACCCGAGCGGAAACCCGGTCGAGGTCTTCTGGGGGCAGGCGCAGGACCACACCCCGCTCGGCACCCCGTACGGCAACCGGTTCGTCACCGGAGACCTCGGCCTCGGACATGTCGTGCTCCCTGCACCCGAGTTGGCGCAGACGCTCGCCTTCTACGAGACGCTCATGGGCTTCCAGCTGCGTGACTCCATGAAGCTGCCCCCGCAGGCCGTCCCGACCGGCAAGCCGGGCCAGGACTTCTACTGGATGCACTTCCTCAGCCCTAACAGCCGTCACCACAGCGTGGGCCTCTACCCCGGCGCCCTGCCGCCCGGCATCGTGCACTTCATGGTCGAGCTGGAGACCCTCGACGACGTGGGCTTCTGCCTGGACCGGATGAACAAGGCGGGAATTCCCATCGCCTCCACCCTCGGCCGGCACAGCAACGACCACATGGTCTCCTTCTACGCCCAGGCCCCCGGCGGCTTCCAGGTCGAGTACGGCTGGGACGGCCTGATCGTCGACCCCGCCACCTGGGTCGCGAAGGAGATCACCTCCGACAGCTTCTGGGGCCACCAGTGGAACGGCTGAACGAGGAAGCCGACTTCCGTGAGGTCCTCGGCCGCTTCGCCTCCGGCATCACCGTCGTCGCCTCCGTCGACGCGGACGGCGAACCGGTCGGCCTCGCCTGCCAGTCCTTCGCCTCGCTCTCCCTCGACCCGCCGCTCGTCATGCTCTGCGTCGGCAAGAACTCCAGCAGCTGGCCGAAGGTCCGGCAGACCGGCCGCTTCGGGGTGAGCATCCTGGCCGAGGAGCAGCGTGAGGCGTGCGCGGCGCTCGGCAAGCGCGGCCCGGACAAGTTCCGGGATGTGTCCTGGGAGCTGTCCGAGCACGGGGCCGTACGCATCGACGGAGCGCTGGCCACCGTCGACTGCGCGCTGCACGAGGTCCACGAGGCGGGGGACCACCTCGTCGTCACCGCACGCGTGCTGGAGCTGACCGCCCGCGAGGACGGACTGCCGCTGCTCTACTTCCGCAGCGCCTACGCCACCGGGACCTTCTGATGCCCATCGAATCGTTGATCTCGAAGAGGAGACAATCCGGATGAGCACGACGAGCACCACATGGGACCACACCTATGACGTCGTCGTGGTGGGATCGGGCGCGGCCGGGCTGGCCGCCGCGATCACCGCACGGCTGCGCGGCCTCAGCGTCCTGGTCGTCGAGAAGACCGGGACCTACGGCGGCTCCACGGCCCTCTCGGGCGGCGCCGTCTGGGTCCCGGCCAACTTCCACCTCGACGAGGCCGGTCTCGGCGACACCCGCGAGAAGGCCCGCGCCTACCTCGACGCGACCGTCGGCGACCGCGTCCCCGCCGAACGCAAAGAGGCCTACCTCGACCACGGACCGCGCATGGTCCGGGAGTTCCACGACAGGACGGCGGTCCGCTTCGTCTACACCCCCGGCTACTCCGACTACTTCCCCGAGCGGCTCGGCGGCTACCCGCAGGGCCGTTCCATCGAACCGGAGATCTTCGACTTCAAGAAGCTAGGAGACATCCGGCACGGCATGCGCCGCGCGGGGCTGCCCACGTACGGGCTCACCATCACCTCGTACGACTTCCGCTTCCTCAACATGGTCGCGCGCACCTGGGCGGGCAAGAAGACCTCGCTCAAGGTCGGGCTGCGGGCGGCCAAGGCCCTGGCCACCGGCGCGAAACTGCTCTCCCTCGGCGAGGCGCTCATCGCCCGGATGCGCTTCTCGCTGGACAGGCTCGACGGGGAACTGTGGCTGGACACCCCGCTCACCGGCCTGGTCGAGGAGGACGGCCGGATCGCCGGCGTACGCGTCACCCGCAGCGGCCAGGAGCGGACCGTCCGGGCCACGGGCGGCGTCGTCCTCGCCGCCGGCGGCTTCTCGCACAACCAGCGGCTGCGCGAGAAGTACCTCCCCGCGCCCACCTCCACCGACTGGACCTCCGCCTCCGACGGCCAGGCCGGCGACGCCCTGGAACTGGGTATCGCGGCCGGGGCGGCGACCGACCTGCTCGACAAGGTGTGGGGCGCGCCCTCCGTCTGCCCGCCAGGCGAGAAGCCCTTCTTCCTGGTCGCGGACCGGGGTATCCCGGGCATGGTCATCGTCGACCGGGCGGGGGAGCGGTACGCCAACGAGGCCGCCCCGTACCACGAGTTCGTCGACCGGATGCATGCGCATGACCGGCCGGACGACTCCGCCTCGACGGTCCCGTCCTGGCTGATCCTCGACGCCCGTTCCAAGGCCCGCTACCTCTTCATGGGCCTCTTCCCCGGACAGCCCTTCCCCAAGAAGTGGACCGAGAACGGCTTCATCAAGAAGGCCGCCACACTGGACGAACTGGCCGCGCGGATCGGCGCCCCGGCGGACCGGCTCCGCGCCACCATCGACCGCTTCAACGGCTTCGCCGCATCCGGACGCGACGAGGACTTCGGCCGCGGCGACAGCGTCTACGACCGCTACTACGGCGACCCGACCCTCCCCAACCCCAACCTGGCACCGCTCACCAAGGGCCCGTACTACGCAGTCCCCGTCCACCCCGGTGACATCGGCACCAAGGGCGGCCTGCTCACCGACGGCACGGCACGCGTGCTGCGCGAGGACGGAACGGCCATCGAGGGTCTGTACGCGTCCGGGAACTGCTCGGCCGCGGTCATGGGCGAGACCTACCCCGGCCCGGGAGCGACGATCGGCCCGGCGATGGCCTTCAGCTGGGCGGCAGTCAACGACATCGCCGAGAGGTCCGCTCCGCGAGCGTGAGTGTCATGCCGTCATGAGCTTTCCTCGTTTGAGGCGGATCACTTCGTCGGAGGCGTCTGCGACCTCGCGGGAATGGGTCACCAGGATCACGCATTTGCCGTCGTCGTGCGCCAGCTTCCGGAACACGTCGATGATCCCCTGTGCGGTGTCCTGGTCGAGGCTGCCGGTGGGTTCGTCGGCGAAGAGAATGTCGACCTCGCAGGCGAGCGCACGGGCGATGGCCACACGTTGCTGCTGACCGCCGGAGAGCTCAAGGGTGCGGCGGTGCTGATCGGCTTCGTCCACGCCGAGCAGGCGAAGGAGTTCCGTGGCGCGCTTCTTCCTGTTGCCGCCCATTACGCCCTTCACTCCTGTGATCTCCATGGCGGAGGTGATGTTCTGGACGGCCGTCATATAGGTGAGCAGGTTCAGCGACTGGAAGACGGTGGCCACGTGGCGGTTGCGGTAGCGGCCCAGGCCGATGTCGGCGATGTCCTCGCCCTTGAAGCGGACGCTGCCCCTGCTGGGTGTGTCGAGTCCACTGGCCAGCGAGAGGAGTGTGGTCTTGCCGCTTCCGGAGGGGCCGACGACCGAGTACATCCGGCCCTGTTCGAAGGCGTAGTCGACATCCTCGAGGACGGTGCGGCGGCTGTTGCCGGACTGGTAGGTGCGGCCCAGGCCGGTGAGCTGGAGTATCGGGAGGATCGGGCTGGTCACGTCAGTCGCCCTTCGTGAGGATGTGGCGCGGATTGAGGCGCAGGATGCGGATGCCGGGGACGATGGTGGCCAGGGCGGCGATGCCGATGCCGGTGGCGCCGACCGCGCCGATGTCGCCCGCGCCGAGCCTGATGTCGATGGAATCGATCGGCTCGACCTCGGGCGTTTCTTCGCGGTTGGCGCCGCCTGTCGTGTCGGAGCGGTCCTGACCGGGTTCCTGGCCGGCGGCGGACTCCTGGGCGGAGGAGACCTGGCCGGAGAGGAGCTGGTCGCCGACGGCCTGGGCGATGGCCTGGCTCCCGGCGGCGGCGAAGCCGATGGCCAGGACGGCACAGGAGACCACTTCCACCAGGTGCTGGCCGAGCAGCCGGGGCTTCTTCTCGCCCAGGGAGAGCAGGATGCCCATCTCCTTGCGGCGTTCGCGCATGTTCGAGGCGATGATCAGGGCGAGGATGACGGTGCCCGCGACGGCGACCAGCCAGACCGTCAGCGAGGCGAAGTCCGCCGTCTTGTTGATCGGGCCGACCAGGGTCTTGTACTGCTTGTCGTTGACGCTGATCGGGAAGATCTTCAGGTCGGCGCCCGCGGCTTCGGCGTCCTTCTTGAGTTGGTCCACGTCGTCGGGGCTGTGCAGGGTGAACGTGGCCGACTTGACGTTTCCGCCGTCGGAGCCCACCTTCTTGCCCTCCAGACGGGTCGCGCCGTCCGGGGTGACGTAGATCTGGTTGGAGGGTGCCATCATCGGCGGCACGTACGTGCCCGGGTCAGCAGTGTCGTTCCTGTAGATGCCGCCGACGGTGAAGCCGGTTTCCTTGGTGGTCAGTCTGCCGTCGGGGTTCTGGATGTTGGCGTTGAGCTCGACCTTGTCGCCGACCTTCAGGTCGTTGTCCTTGGCCACCCGCTCCTCGATGACGACCATGTCGCTCTCGCTGTCCGGCGTTATCCCGGAACCTTCGATGATCTTCGAGTCGCCGCTGCGGAAGTCCTTGACCGAGTCCATGTCCCGGACGCCGTCCGCCTTGAAGAAGTTCACACCGCCGCTGTCCTGCCCGGCCGGTGCCGGAACCGGTTCATGCAGCTCGACCTGGTCCGTGGGGGCTGCGACACCGTCCTTGGTGTAGTTGCACCGCGCCACGACCGATGACGTGCAGATCTTGTCCACGAGGCCGCGGGGCAGGTCGGCGTCGGCCCCGATCATGCCGGGCTGCCCGCCGCTGCCCTGGGAGCCCTTCCCGGCGGCTAGGTAGGCGTTCAGGTCCAGCTGCATGGTGGCCACCACGCCCACACTGTTCTTGGCCGAGTTCGCGGCACGGGCAGCGGCGGACTGGATCAGGAACCCGGACAGAACCAGGGTGCAGATGACGAAGAACAGGCCGACGAGCATCACGGTCTTGCCCACATGGGCCCGAAGGCGCCACCAGGCTCGTTTGAACAGATTCATGCATATCACGCTACGAGCACGGGGTTTTGGCGAGCATTTGAATGCAGAGGTCCATACCGGACGTCTCATACACGGATCAAATGTGCCGTCTGATAAGACGGACCGAGTGCGCATCCAATGGATGTGACGGCCCCTCTGAATTCATGAAAAATAAAGGTTGTGGCGTGTGCGCGTGCTGGTGGTCGAGGACGAGGAATACATGGCGCGGATCCTTGAGATCGGACTGCGCAGGGAAGCGATCGCCGTCGACGTGGTGCACGACGGGGCGAGCGCCCTGGAGCAATTGGCGGTCTACGATTACGACGCGGTGATTCTCGATCGGGATCTGCCCGAAATCCATGGTGACGAGGTGTGCCGCCGGATCGTCGCCATGGGGCTGGGATGCCGCATTCTCATGCTGACCGCCGCCTCGCGCCTGGGCGACAAGGTCGAGGGCCTCGGTCTGGGCGCCGACGACTATCTCCCCAAACCATTCGATTTCCCTGAACTGGTCGCCCGGCTCAGGGCTCTGTACCGCCGCACCCCGATGGCGCACGCGCCGGTCCTCGAATTCGCCGATGTGCGTCTGGACACGCACCGCCGCCTCGTCACCCGCGGGGGCACCGAGATCCGCCTCACCCTGAAAGAGCTCGCCGTCCTGGAGCTGCTGATGCGCGCCGACGGCGGCGTACTGAGCACCGAGTACCTTCTGGACAAAGCCTGGGACGTACGCACCGACCCGTTCACCAACGCGGTACGTCTGGTGGTGCACACCCTGCGCAAGAAGCTCGGCGAACCCCAGCTCGTCCACACCGCCATCGGCTCGGGCTACTACCTGGGAAACAAGTGAGACGCCCGCGCCGGCCCCTGAGGCACGCGCCGGGACAGCGTTCACTGAGCATCCACGGCCGGCTCTTCCTCGGATTCGGCATCGCCCTCGGTGCGTGCGCCGCGCTGATGGTCGCAATCATCTACATCGGGATGCGCTTTCTGCCCACATACGACTTCAGTACGACCGTCGTCGTGCCGAACGCCACCTCCCGGCCCATGTCCCCCGCTCCGACCACCGGGCCATTTCCCTCGGCGAGCCCCGCTCCACCACTCGTGCAGGGCGAGAAAGCCGAACGCCTGGGCGGTATCTCCAGCAAGGAAGACGTCTGGAACACCGTCCTGCTGGTGTCCGCCGGAGGTGTGGTCCTGGTCATGGCCGTCGGTCTGGGTGCCGGCTGGCTGATCTCCAAGCGGCTGCTCGCCCCACTCCACACCATCAGCGAGGCCGCGACGAAGGCGGCGGACGGCGATCTGACCGAACGCATCAACGCCCACGGCCCCGACGACGAGCTCAAACAGCTGGCCGACACCTTCGACACCATGCTGGCGCGCCTTCAGCAATCCTTCACCGCGCACCAGCGGTTCGCCGCCAACGCCTCCCACGAACTGCTCACCCCGCTGGCCACCACTCGGGCCATCCTTCAGATCGCCGCCGATGACCCCACCGGCACGGAGCTCACCGAACTCACCCCCATGCTCCAGGAGACCAACGAACGCAACATCAGCGTCGTGCGGGCCCTGCTCGACCTCGCCGCCTCGGACCATGCGGCATTCGACCCCACTCCTGTGGACCTCGCCGACCTGGCCGAACACGCCATCGCCGCGCGGGCCGCACAAGCGGAGGCGAAGGAGATCCGCCTCGGCGTGGACACCGAGATCGACTGCGAGGTAACGGGCAGCTCCACCCTTCTGAGACAGCTCCTGCTCAACCTCCTCGACAACGCCCTCACCCACAACGAGCCCGCATCGGGCCGCGTCCACCTAGCGGTCTTCCGGGACGGGGCGAAGGCAGTGGTCGAAGTGAACAACACCGGCCCGCACGTCGATGCCACCGTTGTGGAGCGCCTGTTCGAACCCTTCTACCGGGCGCACTCCCGTATCGGCAGCGACCGCTCGGGCCACGGCCTGGGCCTGGCCATCGTCCGCTCCATCGCCACCGCCCATCACGGAACCGTGACCGCGACCGCGAATCCCACGGGCGGACTCACCCTGCGCGTGGAACTACCGACGCCCTTCGACACCTCGTGAGCAGTCATTCGGGCCTTGCCGCACCAGCCGCCCATCGCAGCCCGCCCAGCAGGTGGTGGCGGAAGGCAGGGTCGGTGTAGGCCTCGTCCGCGTGGCCCAGTGACGTATAGAAGGAGCGGCCGGCGTCGAACTCCCTGCACCACACCAGGGGGTGATCGCTGCCCATGCCGCCTCCCTCGTAGCCGGACTCGTCGATCGTGGCGAGGACGTGTACGCCGGGGCGGCGCGGGTTGCTCCGGAAGTCGTACCACTCGTCGGTCCACTCCCACCGCGGCGGCAGATGGGCCATCGCCGGATGGTTCCGGTGCTCGACCAGCACCGTGCCGGGCTGGACGTCGGGGTGTCCGGCGAAGCGCGCACCGAGCAGCTCGCCGTAGTACGGCCAGTCGTACTCGGTGCAAGCGGCGGAATGGATGCCCATGAAGCCGCCGCCGTCCCCGATCCAGCGCCGCAGCGCCGCCTGCCCGTCCGGGGTGAGGACCTCGCCGCTGGTGGACAGGAAGACCACTGCACCGCGCCCCGCGAGGGAAGCGTCGGTGAAGACCGCGGGGTCCTCGGAGGTTTCCACCGTGAAGCCGTGCGCCTCGCCCAGCTCGCGCAGAGCCGCCTGCCCGGCGGGGATGGATTCGTGGCGGTAGCCGGTGGTACGGGTGTAGACGAGGATGTCCGACAGATGGCCGGTCTGGGGCATGCTGGCACTCCGGGGTTCTGGCGCGCAGGGCGGTTACGGTGATCGGCACCGCGCTGTTCGCGGGGATCAGGCCGAGATGGTCAGAGCCGCGCGGTGTACGGGATGGGCGAACTCCCGCCCGGCGCAGTAGCGTTCGACCTCGTCCAGGGCGCTGCGGGTGATGCGCTGGAGCTCACCGCCGAGCGAGCCGGCGATGTGCGGGGTCAGGAGCACGTTGGGCAGCGAGTACAGCGGCGATTCGGCCGGCAGTACCTCGGGTTCGGTGACGTCGAGGACGGCGTGGATGCGTCCTGACACGGCCTCGGCGGTGAGGGCCCGGGTGTCGACGAGCGAGCCCCGCCCGGTGTTGATGAGTGTGGCGCCGTCCCGCAGGAGCGACAGTCTGCGGGCATCCAGCAGGTGGTGGGTCTCGGGCAGAGCCGGGGCATGCAGCGAGACGACGTCGCAGACGGCCAGCATCTCGTCGAGTCCGACGAGCCGGGCGCCCATCGACTCGGCAGCCGCGGCGTCCAGGTGGGGATCGGCGAGGAGGACGTCGAAGTCGTGGGGGCGCAGCAGTTCCAGCACCCTGCGTCCCACGAGGGAAGCGCCCACCAGACCGACGGTCCTGCGGTAGTTGCCGAAGCCCGGGTAGTGCGCCGCCCAGTCCAGGACGTCCCGGTGTTCGCGGTAGAGCCCGCCGATCTCCAGCACCCGTTTGTTGGCGAAGAGGATGGCGGCGACCGTGTACTCGGCCACGGGTACGGCGTTGGCGGCGGCTGCGGTGGAGACGACGAGTCCACGGTCCCAACACGCGTCCGTCACATGGTGCTTGACGCTCCCCGCGGCATGCACGACCGCCTTCAGCGCCGGCATGCGGGCCAGAACGGCGTCGTCGAGCGGGGGGCATCCCCAGGACGTGATCAGGATTTCGACGGCCGCCAGGTCCGGTACGCGGCCGAAGTCCTCGGCGAGAACATGCGGATCGATGTCGACGTGCCGGCTCAGCCGCTGGACCGCGGCCGGCGGGAAGAGTGCGTCGCGGTGCGGGCGGCCCATGGCGAACAGGGCGCGCGGGCGGGGCGGAGTGGAAGGCATGGGGATCCTCATGACGATGGCCTACTTGACGGCGCCGGCTGTCATGCCGGACTTCCAGAACCGCTGGAGCATCAGGAAGAGGATGACCAGGGGAACCACGGACACCAGCGATCCGACGATGGCCAGCAGATAGTCCTCCGGGTGGCCCTGGGAGAGCGCGGAGGAGTACCAGACGTACAACCCGAGGTTGACCGGGAAGAGGTCCTCGTCGGACAGCATCACCAGGGGCAGGAAGAAGCTGTTCCAGATCTGGGTGAACTGGAAGAGGAAGATGGTCACGAAGCCGGGAGCGAGCATGGGCAGAGCGATACGGCAGAAGGCCTTGAACTCGCTCGCCCCGTCCATCCGGGCGGCCTCCAGGACCTCGTTCGGGACGTAGGACGCGCTGAAGACGCGCGCCAGATACACCCCGAACGGGAACACGAGGCCGGGTATGAAGACGCCCCAGAAGGTGTTGACCAGACCGGCCTTGGCGGCGATCAGGTACAGCGGTATCGCCATGGCCGTGCCGGGCACCATCACACCCAGCAGGACGAGGGAGAACAGCTTCTCCTTGCCGGGGAAGGCCAGTTTGTCGAACGCGAACCCGGCGGCCACGCTGAAGACCGTGGCCAGCAGCGCGCCGACACCGGCGTACAGGATGGTGTTGAACATCCAGCGCAGGAAGATGCCGTTGTCGATCTCGAAGAGATACCCGAGGTTGTCGAAGAGCGCGAAGTCCTTGCCCGGTGCGAAGCCGTTCGTGGCGAAGAGGTCCTGGCGGCTCTTGGTGGACGACAGGACCAGCCAGAGCATCGGCAGAAGTGTGTAGAGGGCGGCGAGACCCAGCATCGCGGTCACGCCGGCCTTGGACAGCAGGACCGAGGGACGTCTGTTGCGTGTCGTGTGCTTCGTCACGGCTTGCTCCTGCTGCGCGAAAATCGGGTGACGACGAAGGACAGCGCAGCGGCGAACACTGCGATGAGCAGCGAGGCGGCTGCCGCCAGTCCGAAGTCGTTGTGCGTGAAGGCGGCGGTCTGGACGAACATGTTGGGCGTCCAGCTGCTGCCGATCGCACTGGAGGCGCTGTAGATGACCTTCGGCTCCGTGAAGAGCTGGACCGATCCGATCACGGTGAACAGCACGGCCAGAGCGATGGCCGGGCGGATCATCGGCACCTTGATCGACAGGGCGGTACGGATTCCCCCCGCACCGTCGATCTTCGCCGCGTCCAGGGTCTCTCCCGGCACCGCCTGGAGCGCCGCGTAGAAGATGACCATGTTGTAGCCGATCCACTCCCAGACGGCGATGTTCGCCGCCGAGAACACCGCGTTGTCCGCCGACAGGAAGTTGATGTCGAGGCCACCGGAGTTGAGGAAGTCGATCACCGGGCTCAGCCCGGGCGTGTACAGGTAGACCCAGATGAGCGCCGCGATCAGCCCGGGCACCGCGTGCGGGAGGAACAGGGCCAGCTGGAAGAAGGTCCGTGCCTTGGCCAGTGCCGAGTCCAGCAGCAGGGCGAGCGCGAGCGCGCCGCCGATCATCACCGGGATGTACACCGCGACGTACGCGGCGATGGTGACGAAGCCGCCACGGAACGCCGAGTCCGACAACGCGCGTACGTAGTTGTCCAGTCCGGCGAATACCTCTTCGGTGCCGCCGAAGCCGAGGCCGGAGGTGCGGGTGGTGAACAGACTCATCCAGCCCGCGTAGAACAGCGGGGCGAGGGTGACGGCGGCGAAGAGGACGAAGAACGGTGCCAGGAGCAGCGCGGCGGTACGGCGCTGGGCGCGGGCTGACGGGCTTGTCATACCGGGCCTTTCTCGATCAGAGCGGGAAGGTGCGGGGGATGAGCCCGATACCGGCCCTGCCCGGCGGCACGGACGGGGCGGTGCGGGGCAGGGGCGGGCATCGGCTCACCGGGGATTCGCGTACTACGGGGCGAGCTTCATCCCGCGCCGCTCCATATCCTCGACGGTGGCCTTCTGCGCACCGGTGAGGACGTCGACGAGCTTCACCTTGCCCTCGGCGACCTTCGGAAGCTGGTCGACGATCGCCGTGTTCGTCGTTCCCATGACGGGGCCCCACGTCCAGCCGGGCACGATCGCGTCGTAGGACTCGCTGCCCACGCCGTACACGTCCTGACCGCCGAAGTAGTCGGTGGAGAAAGCGGCCTTGGTGACCGGAACGAGCTTCGGGTCGGCGGGGAACATGCTGCTCGTACCGGAGGAGACCCAGGCCTTCATGCCCTCGGGGTCAGTGGTGATCCACTTGATGAACTCCGCCGCGGCGCCGCTGTTCTTGGCGCCCTTCGGGATGACGAAGGACGAGCCGCCGTACATGGCGGAGGCCGGCTTGCCGCCCCACGTCGGGACAGGGGCCACCGACCACTTGCCCGCCTGGTCGGCCACGGTCGCCTGCTGGGCTCCCGCACACCAGCTCGCACAGACGTAGGCGACGGTCCGGCTCTGCTGGACGCTCGTCCAGAACGGGTCGAGCGAGCTCAGCGAGTGGACGAGGTCCTGCTTGGCCAGGTCGCCCCAGTAGTCGGCCACCTTCCGGGAAGGAGCGTCGTCGAGCGATACCTTCCAGGCGTCCTTCTCCGTGCCGAACCACTTGCCCCCGGCCTGCCAGGCAAGGGCCGTCAGCAGTCCCGGGTTGTCCGTGTACAGGACGCCGCCGCGGGCCTTCGGGTCGGCCTTCTTCACCTGCCCGGTCATGTTCCGGTACTCGTCCCACGTCTTCGGGACGTCGATCTTGTTCGTCTTGAAGAAGTCGTCGCGGTAGTACAGCATCAGCGGCGCGGCATCGCGGGGAACACCCCACGTCTGGCCGCCCAGCTCGACCAACTGCTGTGTGGACTCCGGGAAGTGGTCGTCGACCAGCGGGCCGAGCCTGTCGCCCAGGTCCTCCAGTTTGCCCTGCGTGGCGAACTCCGGCAGCTGGGGATACTCGACCACCGCGACGTCCGGTACGGTCCCGGCCTTCACGGCGTTCGTGAGCTTGGAGTAGTACTCCTGGCCCGAGGGCACCGACTCGAAGGTCACCTTGATGCCCGGGTGGGTCTTGTTGAAGGCCTTCGCCACCTCGTCGGAGCCCTTGACGAAGGACCAGAAGGTGACTTCCCCGGTCTTCTTCTCCGCCGCGGAACCCCCACTGTCCGAGCCGCCACACGCTGTGGCGAGAAGGCCGAGTGCCGCGACGGAGCAGACGAGCGCTGTCAGTCGTCTACGAAACATGATGTGCCACCGATCGTTCGCTTGGGTGTCACCGCAATCATTCGTTACGTACGACAGCTAGTCAATGCATTCACTTTCGTTTTTTTGGAAACGAAGCCATATGGCATCACATGGTTAAGCGTTGCCTCGGCGGTCGGCGCCACAGGACGCACGCACCCGCAGTTCCGGGCGGAGCAGGATCTCGGCCAGCGGCGTGGACGGGTCGGAAAGCCGGCGTACCGCCAGGTCGAGGGCCCACGCCCCCACAGCCTGCTTGGGGGGAGCCACCGCGGTGAGAGGGACCTCGCTGAGCTCGGCGACCTCGTCGTCGTAGGTGACCAGGGCCAGATCCTCCGGGACGCGTACGCCCCGTGCGCGCAGGATGCCGACGAGCGCGATGGCATCGATGTCGTTGTGCACGAGCGCTGCCCGGAACTCACCGGCTTCCACGGCCCGTACGACTTCCTCGAAACGCGCGTCGGCCGGAGCCGCGTCACCACTGGTGGTGATGCGGTACTCCGGCCCGGGCGTCAGCCCCATGGCTTCCACGGCGTGGGCGTATCCGACGCTGAGGAGAGCCGTGTTGGGGCTCTCGGCCCTGGCGACCAGGGCCACCTTGTCGTGCCCGAGCCCGGCAAGGTGACGTACCGCCAGCGCCGCTCCGTAGGCGTGGTCGGAGGCCACCTGTTCCAGCCGCCCGGCCCGTATCCCCGCCCGGCGCTCCACCAGGACAGCCGGTACCTCAAGGCTGCTGAGCCACTCCTCGGCCTCGTCCACCGGGCGCAGACCCGGGTGCAGCATCAACAGCAGGCTGTCGATGCCGCCCGCCATGAGCTGGCGGACCTGCTCCTGGTTCTCCGACAGGGACTCGCCGGAGACGGCGAGTACGACACGTACGCCGCGCGAGCGGGCCGCGTTCTGCACACCGCGGATCACCTCCGCGTAGTAGTAACCGCCCGGAGGCACCACAAGACCGATGGCGTACTGCTCCGTGGCAGGCTGCACCGCGGGGGCAGAGGCATCGGCCGGGGCGGGTTCGGCAGGGGCCAGGGCCCTGGCGCCGCCGTGCACGCGGGTCAGCAGTCCCCGGCCGGCCAGCTCCCGTACGTCCTGGCGCAAGGTGACGGCGGAGACGCCCATCTCCGCCGCCAGATCCTTGACCGTGATCGAACCCTGCCGCTCCACAGCACGCAGGATCGCTTCCCGCCGCTCGTCAGCCAACACCTTCAGTCCCCTCTCGATAGCGAGTGAGTGAGTCGTACTCTTTCACTCGACAACCGAAAGATATCAATCAAAGGTCAACATTGGCCTGGACCGGCGGATTTCACAGACATCCGCAGGTCACTGCGAAGGCCGGTCGTCGACCGCGACGAGGTTGTGGCCGCGCAGCGTGTAGATCAGGCCCTCGTGGACGTTGAGATGCGGGCCGCTGTACCAGGCGCCGTTGATGTCCGCGACGACGGTGCTGACGGCGAACGTCTTGGGGTCGAAGCGGAAGAGCGTGGTGTCCGACACGCCGTAGACCACACCACGGTTGGTGACCAGGGCGGCGAAGGACTTGCTGACGCCGCTCACGTCAGCGGTGTGCACCACCTTCCGGGTCCTCAGATCGATGACGAACGACCTGCCCTTGACGGTGAGCCCGTAGAGGTTCTTGCCCTGCACCGCCAGGGCCGCCACACCCGCCGTCTGCTGCGTGTCGACGCGCCAGTGCTCGGTGCCGGTGACCGGATCGACGGCGACGACCGTGGCGCGCGGTCCCGTCCTGGAGGTGTTGTCGCCGCCCAGGTAGGCGATGCCGTCCCGGTTGGCCACCGCCCGGACGAGCTGGACGTCGTCGATCGGATTGACGTACGAGGCCGACTTTCCGGTGCCGGGGGAGTACGTCCACAGGGCGCCGCCGCCCTCGGTGTCGGACTGCACGCCGACGAGGAGCAGCTCGTTGAGCGGGTCCCACGTGGTGTCCAGCGGCCTGTTCTGCTCGCTTGGGAAGTTCGCGGCCTGATGCGGCTGCTGCCGCCCGGAAGGGTCGTACCGCCAGATGCCCTGCGAGCTGTACTGGCCGGTGTACAGGACGCCTTCGATCACTTCGGCGTCCTTGGCCTCACCGGGCGCCCGCAGATTCACGACCTCGCCGGTCCGCAGGTTGCGCCGGGAGATGGCGCCGTTGCCGCCGAGATAGACGTACCCGCGGCCGGCGGCGACGCCCATGCCCGCCTGCGGGCTGGCCTTCGCGCCCGCCTCTTGCAGATCGGTGACCACCGACGTCCTGGCCGACACATCGATCTCGGCGACGAAGCCGTAGCCCGAGACGACCGCCAGCTTCCCGTCGACGTGGTCCAGGCCCCAGATCTCACCGAGGTCCGGTCCCGTGAACTCCACGGGGGAGATCGTCCTGTCCGCCTTCGAGTAGGCGCTCACCCCCGACGTGGACGCGAAGTAGAACCGCTTGTCGTCGGCGGCGAACGTCTTGACGACCTTCCCCTGTGTGGGCGCCACGGTGTACGAGGAGAGGTCCTTGAGGTCCATCACGGCCAGGTTCGCGGGAGCGACTCCGCCCGAGGTTCCGGCGACCAGGTGGCCCCCCACGACGGCGAGTTCCCGGATCTCGGTGTCCTTCTCCAGCTCCTTGGGCACGACCGAGGTGAACGTGCGGGCCTGTCGGTCATAGGCGAACAGAGACGCCTTGCTCGCGGTGCTCCCGCCGGAGAGGATGCTGCCCGCCCCGAAGAAGACCGTCGTCTCCGTGGCCGCGAGCGCCCGGGAAAGGGTCGCCTTCGGGTCGGGGACGCCGAGGTTGGTGACAGCACCGGTGGCCGGGTCGTACTGCCACAGGGCGGGCGCCTTCCCCGGTATGCCGCCAACGGCGTACACAGTCCCGTCGGGGGCGACCGCCAGCTTGCGGATGTCGCGGTCCTCGGTCCTGCCGATGCCCACGGCAGGCTTGTCCGGCGTATTCAAGTCCCACCGGTAGAGATTCGGCTTGCCCTGGTCACCCTTGAGCAGGACGCCGATATAGAGGTGCTGACCGGTGGGGTCCACCGCGAGCGCCTGGATCGAAGGCTCGGGCGCTGCGTCGAGCTGGGTGGACGCCACCACCTTCCGGCTCGGCAGATGGAACGCGATCACGCTGGAGGGCTGCATGTTGCGTGACCCGATGTAGACGGTGTCGCCGACCCGCAACCCGCTCATCAGCGAGAACTGGACCAGACCCGGCCCCAGATCGGTCACCGTCGTGGACAGCTCACCCGCGGCGGCGCTGCGCTGTCCGGCAAGCATGGATCCGGCGGCCGTCGCCAGCCCGAGCGCGCCGCCGGCCTGGAGCACTCGGCGCCTGCTCAGGAAAGTTGAGTCGTTCATCTGTGTACTCCACGAGGTATTGAGTCTGCGGTTTCAGGTCGGGACGTCAGGGCGTGAGGAGGTCAGGACAGGTCGAGAACGCGGATGTCGTCGTGCTGGACGATCCGCGTGGGTACGTCACCGTTCGCGATCGACTGCGAGGGACGGTAGAGGCCCCACTTGATGTAGCCGTGGTCGGCCGGATTCACCGGCTGATAGGTGCGCACGTTGTTGTACGAGACAACCGGCTTGTAGCCGGACTGCCCCGGAAGTTTTACGGAGACCTTGAAGTAGCCGGTCTCGTCGGTGGTCCAGCGGGCATCCACGCGGAAATTCATCCACTGGTTGACGAGGGGGCGGAAATCCGCGACAACGGCCGTCTGCTGGTTCAGATGCGGCGACCTGAACGCCACCTCGTTGCGCTTCGTCATGAGGTAGAACGCCGGGACGTTGCCACCCCCGTACTTGCCCTGGAAGATGATGTCGCCCGAGGCGCTGTCACCCGGCTGGTACGTCTGCCAGTCCTTCAGCAGGACGCTGAACTCGTAGCGCTGCTCGTCACCCACGTCGAAGCGCCCGGATTCGAGCAGGTCCGTGGCGCTCTCGCTGCGCGGTGCGCCGTTGGACTCGTACGCCGGATCGCCGAGCGTCACCTTGTGCTGAACCGCGTACGAGCCCGCGTGCCCGGGCTGCACCATGCCGGAAGCGTCCGGCGCTGTCGCCTTCGAAGTGGAAAGGCCTTCCACTCCCGAGTTCAGGGTTCCGCTCTCGTAATTGACCCGGAGTTTCTCTGTTTCCGGCTCTGCTTCCGCGGAATTGGCGAGCACGACGGGAACCAGCAATGCTCCGGCGCAGAATGTGAGCGTTACCTTGCCAAGCTTGATCATTTCACTCCTCGATATCGTGGGGATTACGAGAGACCTGTCGAGTGGGGGGCTTCCTCGGACCGTGGACGTTCGGCGCGATCACACGATGTGGCCGTAACCCTGACGGCGAAGTGACATCACTTGACCTCACTTTGGCCGCGGTTCGCGCTGGGTGCATGCTGACACGGTTCCGAAGGAAAGCGGAAGACCGGCGACCGAGATTGATTTAAGTCAAGGCATCTCAGGCTTCAAGCCATGGTTTCGCACTCTTGGGTGCCACTTTGCCCATCGAATCTACTGCTCCACTGGCCTTGCGAATGTCGTCGTTCGAAGGGATGTGATGCTCGGCGGCTGGCCGTCAGGGCTTCCGCTGCCCGCGAAAGACCGAGGGCGCGACGCCCACATGCCGGGTGAAGACCCGGGTGAAGTAGGCGGGGTCGGGGTAGCCGACGTCCCGGGCGATGAGGGAGACGGGGCGGTCGGTGTCGGCCAGGAGGGTCTTCGCGCGATCGATCCTGCTCCGCATCACATAGACCGTGGGTGTCGAGCCGGTCATCCGGCGGACCGCGGCGGCGAGGGTGTCGCGGGAGACCGACAGCTCCCTGGCTATCGCGCTGATGCGGACAGGGCCCTCCGTGTCGTCGAGCAGCCGCACGGCGCGCCTGCCGAGATCCCGTTGCGTGTGCCCCGGTTCGGCGGGCTTCCTGCGGCCGGTCCCGACCGCGGCGATCAGCGCGTGCAGGGAGCCGGCGGCTGTCGCATGGCGGTCGAGCGACTCCGGAAGGGACAGCAGGTCCAGCAACCGTACGCACAAGGCGTGGGCCTCGACGGCTTCGGCGGGCTCGACGACCGGGACGGCCGCCCCCAGATAGCCGAGCTTCGCGTACGCCGTCGCTGCGGGCCCCTCGAACAGGACCCAGTGCTCGTCCCAGCCGTTCGCCGAAGGGCCGTAGGAATGACGGACGCCGGGGGGCAGCCAGAAGAACGATCCGGCCCGCACCTCATGCCGTCCTGGATACCCGTCGAGTTCCAGGGAGCCCGAACCCCGCGTCACCAGTACTCCGGCGTGACAGCTCAGCACCCGGTCCACCCGCGAAGTGTCCTGGCCGAGGATGCGTCCTGCCCCGGTCACGGCGATTCCAAGCGCCTGCACGCCCTCCGGCGGTGTGCGGTAATGCGCCACGGACTCCACGTGCACCCTCCAGTCGACAGTCGTCCCCGTCGACAATCGTCCAAGTTTCTGCGGAATCAGTACATGGTCCCTCGTCAGGGCGGGCCGAGAGCATGGAACCATGAACGCTGAACGTCTAACCCTCACTTCCAACGGCTACCGCCTGGACCACCGCAGGGTCGGCAGGCTGGAGCCCGTCCCCGACGCCGAACTCCGTGATCCGGGGCTCCTGCGGGAACGTCTCGCCCGCGACGGCTGTCTCTACCTGCCGGGATTCTTCGACCGCGCGGTGATCGAGGGATTTCGCCGCCACTACTTCGCCACCCTGGCGGACAGCGGACTGATCCGCCCGGGTTCCGACCCGGGTGAGGGCCTTGCCGGGGCTGCCGGAGATCTGGACCGCGGCCGTCTCCGGTCCCTTCTCTTCCAGCGGATCGTCCCCGGGCCGCAGTACGAGGCCCTGTGCCGGAACCCCGCGCTGGTCGCCTTCCACCAGCGGTTCTTCGGGACCGAGGAGCTCCACCTGCACCGACGCAAGATCATCCGCCATATCGGCCCCGGTGAATCCGGCGTCGGCACCGCCACCCAGGCCCACTACGACCTCGTATACCTGCGCGAGGGCACCGACCGGATCCTGTCCTCCTGGATTCCCCTGGGCGACTGCCCGGTGGCCCGGGGGCCGCTCATCTACCTTCAGGGCAGCCACCACCGCGTCCTGGCCGACGAGGCCGCCGGGCGTCTGCGGCGCCCCGCCGTGTCGATGACCGCCGACCTGCCCGCCCTGGCGGAGGAGTACGACTCACGCTGGCTCGTCACCGACTTCGCCGCGGGCGACCTCATGGTCCACAGCCCGCACATCATTCACGCCTCCCTCGACAACCACGACCCCGACGGCCGGTTCCGTCTGTCCACCGACATCCGCTACCAGGCCGCCGCGGACCCGATCGACGCGCGCTGGCAGAACCACTGGCATGACAAGGACGGCCTGTGAAGGCAGTCCGCCGTCAGCCCACGACGGGGGCGGTGAGCAGGAGATGGAGGATCAGGGACCAGCAGCCCGAAGCCACGGCCGCTGTGCGCCACCGGCGGCGGCGGAGCTTCGATACCGGGTCGGGCCGGCGGGGTCGTACCGGCGCGCCGCCATGCGGCGTTCGGATCACGAGGGGTGGAAGGGGTGGCAGCGGCACAAGCGGTGAAGGGGCATCAGGGCCTTTGGTGTCGCGTGCCGGGCAAGGTGCTGGGGGTGTCGAGGCGGCCAGGCCGGTCAGGAACACGGCGTAGGCCCTGCGACGCGCTCCCCGCGGGGAGGTGCGCCCCGACTCCCAGGCGCCCACGGTCGCAGTGGTCACCCCGAAGGCTTCCGCGACCTGGGGGCGCGTCAGCCCCCAGGTCTGGCGCAGGCTCAGGCGCGTCGACGGGGCGGGAAGAGCTGGCAGAACGGGGGCGGGGCGCCGGCTGCGTGGGGACGGCGGAGCAGCGAGAGAGCTTTTCATGTGCGGTATGACCATCGTTCCGGTCCGCCGTCATGCGGTGGGCCCGAATCTCACCCGTTCGGCGGGCGGACAGTACCGGGCGTCAGACGACCCCGGTCACGATCACCGTTGCCCGTAGCCTGCCGTCCCCCGAACCGTCCCTGCCCTCGATGACCGGTCGAGTTGCCTCCTCGACCGCGAGGCGTACCGCGCGCGTGACATCCAGCGCCCGGTACCCCCGTCGAACCGTCAGCCTGAGCTCGATGCTCCAGATGCCGTCCGCGGGGTTCCGGACCGCCCGGACCCCTTCGGGGCGCGCCTCGGTACGTTGGGCCACTGTGCGCAGCAGCCCCGTCAGGCTCGGTCGCAGGAAGGCGACTCCCGGCGTGGTGCGAGCGGCTGCGGCAGCCGAACGTTCCAGCTCGGTCCGGATGTCCTGCTGCGTCATCCCGCGCTCCCTTCCGGCCCGTGGTCCGTCCCGGCGTTCCCGCCGGGACCTGTGTCCGTGACCGTGTCGTCGTCCTCGTCGAGTACATCGACGACCCGCACGTCGATCTCCCTGATGTCCATGCCCAGCGCTCGGTCGGCCGCGGCGAACAGCGCGTCGCGCACCGCGTCGGCGGCCGTGGACAGCGCCCCCAAGGTGCACGCCACTTCCACGCGTACACGCATCGGGCCCCGCCCGTCGCCTGACCTGCCGCGGTCCGCGTCCAGGGGCAGGATCCGGCAGCTCCCGGTGCGGATTCCGGGCAGGCCGTCGGCGGCTGCCCGCAGTTCGCGCGCCGCGGCCGATTCGAAGATCCAGCCCGTGTCCTCGGGCTCCCCGCCCAGCGGAAGGGTGCGCCCCGGCCGCAGTTCCAGCCGCACGACATCCATGACACGCGCCGTCAGAGCGTCGGCTCCGGCAGGCGGGTCGACGTCGCGTGCCGTCCGCACCAGTGCGTCGAGGGCCCGCAGATCCGTCAGCGCCGCCGAGCAATGCGGGCAGGTGGCACGGTGCGAAGCCTCTTCCTCCGTACCGCTCTGAAAGTCGTCGGCGAGACCGGCCCAGACGCTCTCCAGGGACCGTCCGCAGGGCAGCAGCTCGTCATCGTCGCCCGCGCCGCCGACGGGCTGTGGGTTCGCGTTCAACGCCATTCGCTCATCGCCTCCGTCAGGTAGCGCCGTGCCCGGAAGATCCTGCCGCGCACCGCCGTCGTACTGATGCCGACGGCCTCCGCGATCTCGTCGTACGAGAGCAGGTGCAGCTCCCGCAGTACCCAGCATGCGCGCTGCTCGGGCGAGAGCGCGGCCAGGGCCGAGGTGAGGTCCGCGAGCGCGGCGTGCGTCTCGGCCGCGCGGGCGGGCGAACCCTCGCGCGGGGGAGCGGCGAGCTCCGGCACCGTATCGAGATCGGTCGTCGGACGCCGGGAACGGAGCCGGTTCAGACAACGGTTGGTGACGATCCTGTACATCCACGTGCGGAACGCGGCGTCGCCACGGAACTCCGGCAACTGCCGCCACGCGCTGACGAAGGCGTCCTGCACGGCGTCCTCGGCCTCGGCACGGTCCCCCAGCATCCGGGTCGCCAGGCCCAGCAGGTTCGGCCCGTGCCTGCGGACCAGGGCCTCGAAGGCAACCTCGTCGCCCTCGCCGGCCCGCACGGCGAGCAAGGCGTCGTCCGGCAAGGCCCTCTCGCGCGTGAGCCCGGGCGGCTCGTCCCTCAGCCCTGGCACTCGGCTGCTCCCTTCAATTCACTGTCCTCACGTCCTGCTGCTCCGTACGTCCGCGCCATGTACACGGCTGCGGGCGCGATCCGTTCGCTGCGCCTTGGACACGGCTGCGGGGAGAACATCACGCACCCGACGTGTGCGTGCGCCACCGCAAGAAACTTCTCGATGGCCGCGTGACGAATACCGGCTGCCCGTGTCCAACCAGCGACTCGGGTACGCGTATCGAAGACGGACAAGGAGAGCTCCATGGCACAGACAACTGTGGTCAACGAGGCAGGTACCGGTGAGGCGACGGCCAAGAGGAACGGCCGTGAGAACTCCACCACGCTCAGCGTGGGCAGCAGCGGTGTCGCCGAGCCGGCGGACAGCCGCGGCAAGACGTCCATCGCGGACCTGGTGGTGGTGAAGATCGCCGGAATGGCGACGCGGGAGATCCCGGGCGTCCACGACATGGGCGGCGGCCTTTCGCGGACCATCGGCGCGGTGCGCGATCGCGTCCCCGGCGGTCGCTCGAACGTCGGCCGGGGCGTCAAGGTCGAGGTCGGCGAGCGGCAGACGGCCATCGACATCGATCTGGTCGTCGAGTACGGCGTGCCGATCACCGACGTCGCCCGCGATGTCCGCGAGAACGTCATCGCGGCCGTCGAGCGCACGACGGGCCTGGAAGTCGTCGAGGTCAACGTCGCGGTGAACGATGTGCACCTGCCGGAAGACGCTCCTGAGCAGCAGAGCGGCGAGGCCCGGGTCGAGTAGCGGACCGGCGACGGAAGTCGCAGGTGACCGGCTGCCGACCCCTGAGTGAGGTGCGTGATGAGTAGATCCCTGGCGGGACTGGCTGTTGGCATGGCGTTGGGATTCGCCGCGTGGTTCGGCGGATTCGGAGCCTTCCTGCTGGTCGGGGCGTTGGGAGCGCTCGGCTGTGCGGCCGGGCGCCTGGTGGACGACGGTGTGGACCCGAGGGATCTCCTCGCGCGGTGGAACAGGGAGCGGCGATGAACGACCGGCCGCCGGGCGACCCGGTGCGATCTGCCGAACGCGGCTCCGTCACGATCGCGGACCGGGCGGTCCGCCGGATCGTGCAGCAGGCCGCCGTGGAGGTCCTGGCGGGTGCCGGGACCGTGCGGGAGGCATCCGTCGTACGACTCGGCCGGCAGAAGGCCCGTGTCGGCGTCGAACTCGAACTCGCCTACCCGGCCGACCTGGTGGAGCAGGGCGAGCGCGTTCAGCGTCATGTCGCCGACCGCGCGACGGCTCTGTCGGGTCTGGACGTCACGCGGGCCGATGTCGCGATCGGAGGCTTCTCGGCCGCTCCCGCGCTGGTGGTGAGAGCCCGCACGGCAGGTGACGATCCGGGTGGGCACGGCCCGTCCGCGAACTCCGGCGACTCCCACGAGGGAGGAAAGCCGCTGAGGGCGCGCCGGCCGTGGTCCAGCCGACGGCTCCCCGCCGCTTCGGTGGCACTCGCCGTGGCAACGGCCGCCGGGGTGGCCCTGGCCGGGATCGCGCGTGACGGGCTCACGCGCCCCGAACCACTGCGCGACGTACCCCTCACCGATGCGCGGTGGATCGCGGCGGGGGCGGCCGTGGCCCTGTTCGGCGCGGTCCTGGTGGTGCTCGCGGTCACGCCCGGACTGCGCAGACGGCTTCCCATGGCCCCACCCGAAGCGCACACCCGCGCCACCATCGACCGCTCGGCGGTCGGGCTCCTGCTGCGGGACGCCGTGATGACCGTCGACGGAGTGAGCGGGGTGCGGGTCCGCGCAGGCCGCCGGCGGGTCAGGGTCCGCGTGCTGGTCGGATACGGAGCAACGGACGGTGTGCGGCGAGCGGCCGAGTCGAGCGCTGCCGTCGCGGCGCGCGGTCTCGGTCTCGCTCGCATGCCCAGGCTCTCCGTCAAAGCGGTCCCGGACAAGCGATGGAGTCCACCGGCCGACAAGGAGGTCGCGTCATGAGCGCTCTGCGGCAGAAGGTGAACCGGCTCTCGCTGGCTGTGGTGGGCGGCGTGTCCGTCCTGGCGGGAGGATGGGTCGCTCTGACCGGGCAGGCCCGCCGGGGAACGCTGTCCTGGACACCTCCCGTCCGGCCCGGGGAGTTGATCGAGCGGTACGAACCGGGAACGGCCGCGGTTGCCGCCCCACTTGCGGTCCTGATGGCAGGGGCCTTGTGGTGGGGCGTGGCCCAGCTGCGGTCCACCGGTCCTTCGGCTCTCTCCCTGGGCTCCCCAGGGCTGCGAGTCCGCCGCCGGGGTCTGGCCCGCGCCATCGCCGCCGACCTCGGCGCCCTGCCTGGCGTCGAGACGGCCCGGGTGAGCCTGCGCGGACCCACGAAGGATTTCCGGGTCAGGGTCGGACTCCGGTTGGCGTCCGGAGCCCAACCGGCCGAAGTCCTCCGCCTCGCCGCCCAAGGGCCGCTGTCCCGGGCGCGTACGGTCCCGAACGCCCCGCACCTGCGCGCCGACATCCGTGTGACGGCACGGTCCCGGCGACCGCGAAGGACTCGCTGAGCGGAACACCTTCCCACCGTCTCCGGGGCGGTTCCACTCCCCGGAGCAGGACCGCTTCACGGCATCCGACGGCTTCTGCCGGGCAGGTCCTGAAGCACACGGTCCGCCGTGACCGGCGTGGTGTCGCCGCTCTGCGCCGCAGTCACGCTGGGAAGCAGGGGCCCTGTGCCGAGGACACCGGCGGCCAGGTATGCGGTCAGCCGGTGCCAGGTGGCCGCGTCGCGCAGCATGGTGTGCCCACCGGTCGGCATGGCGATGCCGCATGCCTGCGCCCCCGCGTCCCGGGCCCTTCCGACGAAGTCCCAGGAGTCGTGGGCGTCGGTCACGCGGTCCTGCTCGTCGTGGAGGACGACGACGTGTTTGCCCCGGAGGTGTGCGACGGGTTCGCCCGGTGGGCACCACGGTGCCAGGGCCACCACCCCGCTGACATCGGAGTGCCCGGCCACACGCAGGGCCGCCCTGGCACCCATGGAGTGTCCGACCAGCACGACGGGCCTGCGCGGGGCGAGGAGCGTCAGTTGGCCGAGTGCCTCGACTGCGTCGTGTACGGGGTCGCTGCGCGATCCGTTCCATCCGCGGTGGCGGTAGTTCACCGTGGCCAGCAGCAGACCGTGAGTCCGGGACGCCTTCAGGATCGCGCTGCCGAACGGCCTCATGCGCAGGCCGGGCAGATTGAGGAGTGGCGGTGGCGTCAGCGCGTCCGACCGGCCGCCGTGCAGGAGGAGCACCGCTCCCTCGGCCGCGGCCGGCACGACGAGTGCGCGCAGGGCGCGATGCCCGTCGGCGTCCCTCGCCGCGTACCGCATGCCGTGAGCTGCCGTCATGCGCCGTGCCGATTCTCTTCGACCGGACGGCGGCGGGGTGGGCGTGGGAAGAAGCCGCTCGTACGGGCCACATACTCGGCGTATCCGGGGCGGCCGGTCATGTGGTTCTCCAGCAGCCGTTTACCGCTTCCCATGGTCAGGAGAAGAGTCATCACGACGGGCGAGACGACAGCTACGGCCGCGGCCTGCCAGGCACCGCACGCCATGAGGAACAGGCCCCACCAGACGAGGAAGTCGCCGAAGTAGTTGGGGTGGCGCGTCCAGCTCCACAGGCCGCGGTCCATGACGCGTCCGCGGTGGGCCGGATCGGCCTTGAAACGGGCGAGCTGGAAGTCCCCGACCCCTTCGAAGGCGAGCCCCGCCGCCCACAGCACCAGACCCGCGATCCCGAGTGCCCCGAACGGCTCGGGCACGTACTGCGCCGCCTGGACCGGCAGGGAGATCAGCCACACCAGCGCCGCTTGCAGCAGATACACCTTGCGCAGGGCGTACAGCGTGCGGTTTCCGGGCGCCTTGGCCAGGATGCGCTCGTAGCGGGGGTCCTCACCGTGCCCGTGTCCGCGCCACGCGATGTGGGCGGAGAGCCGCACACCCCACAGGGCGGTCGCGATGGTGATCAGCAGACGCGTCGTGTCGTCACCGTGGCCGGCCGACATCACGTACGAGACAACGGCCACCGCCGTGAAGGACAGACCCCAGGCGACGTCCACGAGCCGGTGCAGGCCCTTGGCCGAGGCCACGACGAACACGACGAGCATGACGGCGAGGGCGGCGCCGGCGGCCGGCGCCAGATTGGCGGCGAAGGCCGCCCACGGATAGCCGCTCATCAAGACGCCTCCGTTCCGTACCAGTGGGACAAGGTGGCGGGCATGGCGGCGTCGCCGCTCCGCGTGGAGCGAACCGCGAGGATCTGGTCGACCCCCATGCGCCGTTCGGCGAACGCCAGACCGCTGCCGACGAGATAGAGACGCCAGACCCGCGCCGTCGGCTCACCGACCAGGGCCACGAAATCGTCCCAGCGCTCTTCCAGCGTGCGGTGCCAGGCGGCGATGGTCCAGGCGTAGTGCTCGCGCAACGACTCCACCGAGCGCACCTCGAGACCGGCCGATTCCAGCAGGTCGACCGTGCGGCCGACGGGACGCATGTGCATGTCGGGCGCGATGTACGTCTCGATGAAGGCCCCGCCTCCCGGCGCGTCCGCCCCGCGCGACATCTGCTGGACCAGCAGACGGCCACGCGGTCGCAGCAGACTGTGCAGACGCGCCGTGAACGCCGGGTACTCGGCGTCACCGACGTGCTCGCCCATCTCGATCGCACTTACGGCGTCGTACCCGCCGCCCTCGATGTCCCGGTAGTGGCGCAGTTCCACCTCCACCAGATCGGACAGACCCTGTTCCTCGATCCGCGCGGCCACGAACTCACGCTGCTCGGAGGACAGCGTCACCGCAGTGACCCGCACCTTGTACTCGCGCGCCGCGTGCAGGCTCAGTGCGCCCCACCCGCAGCCCACGTCCAGCATGCGCATCCCCTCGGTGAGCCCGAGCTTGCGGCAGATCAGATCCAGCTTGTCCCGCTGGGCGTCGGCCAGGTGGTAGCCCGGATCGTCCGGGCGGGCCCAGTAGCCGCAGGAGTACGCCATCGACTCGTCGAGCAGGAGGGCGTAGAAGTCGTTGGACATGTCGTAGTGGTGGCTGATGGCCGCCCGGTCACGGGCCCTGCTGTGCAGCGGGCCCCGGAGCCGGGCGCGCGCCGCTCCCGGAGCGGACGGACGGGGGCCGACCACCCTGAGCCGCAGCGCGGTCGCGGCGAATTCGGCCAGGTCCCCGGGGCGTGGCCGGGGGAGAGGTCCTTGGCCGCCGGCCTTCTGCCACACCGTGCTCAGGGCGGCGCCCAGATCTCCTTCGACGTCGATCTCCCCGGCGATGTAGGCATCGGCAAGCCCGAGCTCGTCCGGCCGCCACAGAAGGCGGCGCAGGGCGAGACGGGAGTGAAGGACGATGAGGGGAGCTCCGGGCGGGCCCGCCTCGCTGCCGTCCCACGCCCGCAGACGTACGGGTACGGAGCCGGGGAAGTACCGCCCGAGGAGCGTGAACAGACGGTCCGCGACGTGCGTCATCGTGCCTCTCCCTGTGCCGTCGTGCTCTCGGCCGGCAGCACGCCCGCAACGCCGTCGCCCACCACTGCTCTGTCCCGCTGTTTCATGATCACTCCGCTGCATGGTCCTTCCGGCGTTCGTGTTCGTGTCACACGACCGGTCAGTACCTATTCGCAGCGCGGGGGCCTTCGGATTGGTCCCCCGGTGCCTGTTCCGGGGCCGGCTGCTGCCTGAGTCGCTGGGCGGTCACCGGGTGCGTCCCGGCGCGATTCCAACCGCCTTTCGGGGCACGGTGGTTCAGGTGGAAGTAGCGGGTCCCGGAGCCTTGCCAGCCCAACAGAAGCCACCCTAAGCTGCGCGATAGAAAGCGCTTTCCATCCCGTGGGGATCCCTCGGCATGTTCCGGCAGCCTCGAACTCCGGTCCTTGGCGCTGCAGTCGACCCGATCAGATCGAGAACAGCTCCCGTGCACGGGAGCCGATGAGGGCTGCGCGGAGACAGGCCGGCAGCCGAAGGCACGCCCACGGAACGCCTCAGTGACCCCCGACATTCGAAGAGCAATGGAGAGACCAGAATGAGACGACCAGTCGTACTCCGACTCTGTGCGGCGCTGGCCACGACGGCCATGGCGGCTGCGGCCGGCGTGGTTCTTTCGACGCCCGCGGCGTCGGCAGCGACCGGCAGCGCCACCGGCTACGCCACCCAGAACGGTGGGACCACCGGCGGTACGGGTGGGCAGACGGTGCGGGCCACCACGGGGACCGCGATCCACGCGGCCCTGTGCGGCAGGGCGAGCAGCAGCACCCCGATCACCATCGAGGTCGAGGGAGTCGTCAACCACGGCAACACCGCCAAGGTGTCCGGCGACAGCTGCTCCACCGCCGACGGCGTCATCGAGCTCAAGCAGATCAGCAACGTCACCATCGTCGGGGTCGGCAGCGGAGCCGTCTTCGACCAGCTGGGCATCCACATCCGCGACTCCAGCAACATCATCATCCAGAACGTGACCGTCCGGAACGTCAAGAAGTCGGGCTCGCCCACGTCCAACGGCGGCGACGCCATCGGCATGGAGAGCAACGTCCGCAACGTCTGGGTCGATCACACCACCCTGGAGGCGTCGGGCGGGGAGTCGGAAGGGTTCGACGGCCTCTTCGATATGAAGGACAACACGCAGTACGTCACCCTGTCGTACAGCACCCTGCGCAACTCCGGCCGCGGTGGCCTCGTCGGGTCGAGTGAGAGCGACCTGTCGAACGGCTTCATCACCTACCACCACAACCTGTACGAGAACATCGACTCCCGTGCGCCCCTGCTGCGTGGCGGTACGGCCCACATCTACAACAACTACTACACGAGCCTCAACGAGTCCGGCATCAACTCCCGGGCCGGGGCGCGCGCCAAGGTGGACAACAACTACTTCAAGGACTCCAAGGACGTCCTGGGCACGTTCTACACCGACGCGGCCGGGTACTGGCAGGTCAGCGGGAACATCTTCGACAACGTGACCTGGTCCAGCCCCAGCAGCGAGAACAACCCCGCGGGCCCCGACCCGCAGTCCAACACGTCCGTCAGCATCCCCTACTCCTACAGCCTCGACGACGCCGGCTGTGTGCCGGACGTCGTGAGCCGTACGGCAGGCGCCAATAAGGGTCTGCAGGTGTCGAACGGCAGTTGCTCGCCGCAGACCCCGACGCCGGGGCCGACCACTCCCACGCCGGGGCCGACCACTCCCACGCCGGGACCGACGGAGCCCACGCCGGGACCGACCACGCCCGGCGGGACCAACCTCAGCATCGGGGCAGGCTCCGACGGCTCCAGCAAGGCCGACGGGACGAGCTACGGCAGCGTGCGGGACGGTGACCTGAACACCTACTGGTCGCCGGCCGGTTCGACCGGTTCGGTATCGGTCAAGTGGAGCTCTCCCACCGCCGTGTCCTCGGTCAACATCCGGGAGGCGGCGGGCTCCGCGGGCGGTATCGGGTCCTGGAGGCTCATCAACGCCGACACCGGCGCCGTCCTGACCTCCGGCAGCGGCGCAGGCGTCATCACCTTCGCCCGGACCTCGCTGCAGAAGATCACCTTCGAGATCACCGGTTCGACCGGCGTCCCGAAGGTCGCCGAGTTCGAGACGTACGCCGGGTAGCGGCCCGGGGGAAGCACTTCGCGGGCCGTCCTTCGGCGGTCATCGCGGTGCCGCCGGCGGGGGAGCAGGACTGTCCGAACCGGACGACTGCTCCGCCGTCGGTCGTCGCAGCACGCGGCGCGCGTGGGTCCTGAGTCCGGCGGACCGCGAAACGGGCGTGGAATCCGCCGGGATTCTGTGCCCGGCGCCATCCGGGAACCGCTGTGGTGTGAGTGGACACACCGTCTTGAGTCGTGGCTGGAAACGCATGCGCAGGTGCCTCATGGGAGCGCTTCCGCAGCGCAGGATCAGCATCTAGACACATCAGTTATTGAGGATTAACTTGACCGCCACTTGGTGAAGCCGTTGCCTTTGGTTGTCCATCCTCATTCGGATGCGCCCCGTGCACTTACGTGCTCTTCCGGGGTGGCGGTCATCTCGACAGGCATCAGGAGCACAGGAGTTCCCATGAGCAGAGCGTGGCCGAAGAACATGCCCCCGTCCCTGGACTACCCGAGCGTCGGAGTCGACCGGCTCCTCGCCGGTGCCGCGCGGTCCTTCGCCGATCGGATCGCTGTCCGCGACGGCGAGGAGACACTGACCTTCGCCGAGCTGTACGAGCAGGCGCTGCGCGTCGCGGGCGGGCTGCGTGAGCGGGGCGTCGCGCCCGGCGACGTCGTTGCCATGCATATGCCCAACTCGCTCTGGTACGTCGTCGCGTACTACGGCGCGATCTGCGCCGGGGCGACGGTGGCACCGGTCAACCCCGCCCAGCCCGTACGGGCACTCGTCGACCAGCTCCAGGACGTCGACGCCAGGGCGATCGTCACCCACCCCGCCTGCGCCGCCGCTCTCGTCGGCGCCGGTCTCCCGGGCGTACGGTTCACCGTCCACGTACCCGGCACGGCCGCAGCCCCCGCGCCGAGTGCCGCGACCGCGCCCCCGGCCGGTGTGCCACTCGCGGAGCTGCTCGCCGCCCCACCCCTGACCGGAGTCGTGAACGACCCCGACGGGCTCGCCCACCTCCAGCTGACCGGCGGCACCACGGGCCGATCCAAGGCCGTGCGCGTGCTCCACCGCAACGCGCTGGCCGCCGTCCTCCAGGCAGCGTGCCTGCGCGCGGCGACCCTGCCCGAACTGGACGAGGAGGGCGGCGTCTTCCTGCGGCCCGTTCCCGAGGCACTCAACGCGTACGCGCTGCCGGTGGGGGAAGGGGCCACCATCGCCGTCGCCCCCCTCTTCCACGGCATGGGGCTCGTCACCCAGAGCGTCAACCTCATCCTGGGGCAGACGACCATCATGGTCGCGGGGTTCAGCCCCGACGGCTTCCTGGCCGATGTCGAGCGCCACGGCGTCACCGCGATCACCGGGTCGCCCGCGATGTACTACGCCCTGCTCGCCAGCCCCGCCCTGGAGAAGCACGACTACTCCAAGGTGCTGATGGCAGTCTCCGGCGCCGCGCCGATCGACACCACCGCGCTGCACCGGCTCGCCGAGGTCTTCCCCAACGCGCTGGTATGCGAGGGGTACGGGCTCACCGAGGCGAGCATGGGTGTCGCGGGCGCTCCTCCCAACCCGACCTTCGCCACCCCGCTGGGCAGCGTCGGCATCGCCGTGTTCGACACACGCGTGGAGGTCCGCGCTGCGGACGCCGCCACCGTTCTGGGCGCCGGGGAGACGGGTGAGGTGTGGGTGCACGGCCCGCAGGTCGCCGACGGCTACCAGGGGCAACCGGAGCTGACCGCAGGGCAGTTCACCGACGGCTGGCTGCGTACCGGTGATATGGGGCGCCTCGACGAGCACGGGCATCTGTTCCTGGTCGGGCGGGCCAAGGACATGATCATCTACAAGGGTTACAACGTCTATCCGCAGCCCTTGGAAGAGATGCTGTGCGGCCACCCCGCAGTGGCACAGGCCGCGGTCGTCGGAGTCCCGAGCGCGAGTGCCGGTGAGATCCCGGCCGCCTTCGTCGTCCTGCGTCCCGGCGTCGAGGCGGCGGACGGACTCGCCGACGAGCTCATGGGACACGTGGCGGAGCAGGTCGCGCCGTACCAGAAGGTCCGTGTCCTGCGGGTGGTCGAGTCCCTCCCGCTCACGCCGACGGGCAAGATCCTCAAGACCGAACTGCGCGAGCGCCTGGCCGGGGAGCAGTCCGCGGGCAGTTGAGCGGGCGCGGGCGAACGTACTGCGGCGCCGGGTTCCGTAACCCGGCGCCGCGTTCGTATGTGCGCGTAGCTTCCCCTGGAACGCGGCACGACGGCACGGGAGCCCATCGGCTCCCGTGCCGTCGTGTCACGCGTACCGCTGTGTCAGCTGCCGTGCGAAGCGAGGTACTCGGCGAGTGCCGGGTCCTCGGCGCCGTCCTGGATCTGCTTCATACCGCCCGGGACACCTGCCGCAGGCTGCCCGATGTACGTGGTCGTGCTGGACGCCTTCGACGGGTCCGAGAAGTCCTGCGGCCCGTGGAAGCCCTCGGAGTACGCGGTGAGGCCGCGCAGCGCCTTGTTGATGCCCGCGCGGCTGAGGTCCTTCGCGTCGCAGGCCGCCTTCAGCGTGCCGACGAGCAGTGAGCCGGCCGCGTTGCCCGCCTGGGCCGCCTGGTTCACCGGGTCCTTCGGGTACGCCTTGGTGTAGTCCTCGACGAGCTTATTCACCGAGGGGTCGTCGACGCTCAGCGCGGGCCAGGGACTGGCCACGTACAGCATCTTCTCCAGCGCGGGCTTCGCGGGCGTGGCCAGCAACTGCGGAACATAGGCGGGCGCGCTCGCGAGGACCGGGACCTTCAGACCGGTGGCGGCGGCGACGCCCACGAGGGACGCCGTCTGGGCCGGGACCCCGCTGAACACGATCGCCTTGACGCCGGCCGCGCGCAGCGCCGTCACCTGCGCGGTCAGGTCCTTGTCGGTGGGCTTCACGGTCTGCGCGACGAGCTTCAGCCCGGCCTTCTCAGCGGCGAACTTCGCGCCCTCGGCCGCGTTGCCGCCGTACTCGCCCTCGACGTAGACGTGGCCGACCTTGTCGCCCTTCCTCAGCTTCGCGGCCTTCACGAGGAAGCCGACGCCGTTGACCATGTCGATGTCGTACGTGCTGGCCATCAGCCGCAGATGGGGCTTGCCGAGCACGGTGCCGGAGGCTCCGATCTGGATCGACTGGAGCTCGTCCTTCTCGATGCTGTCGAGCAGCGCGGCGGTCTGCGCCGAGCCGCTCAGCTGGGCGAGAGCGGCGACCTGCGGCTCGATCTCCGCGTAGGCGGAGACGGCCTTCTGCACATCGAGCCCGTGGTCGCGCACGGTCAGCTCGACCGAGCGTCCGCACACGCCGCCCGCTGCGTTCACCTGCTTCAGGTACAGCTGCTCGGCCTGGAGCGCGCTCTTTCCGAGCGGGGCAACCGGGCCACTCAGGTCGGTCAGGACGCCGACGCTGATCTTGTCCTTGGTGATGCCGGGGCCGGTCTTGATGCCGGACTTGTCGGTCGATCCGGTGGAGTCTCCGGCCTTCGTGCTGCAACCTGCCAGGACGATCGCGATCGAGGTGGCCAGGGCGGCGGCTCTGAGGGTGTGCCTGCGGTTCACGGTGTGTGCTCCTTGAGGGTGTCGCCGCCGGTGGTGGCACCGGCGGAAGTCGGGGAGAGGGGTACGGCGGCGGCGGGAAGGGGCCGCCGCGGCCAGGGCACCGCGAGGCGGCGCCCTGCCCTGCGGGGGCCGCGGCCGAGCCCGATGAGTCCGGCCGGGGCGAAGACCAGGGTCAGGACCAGTGCGGCGCCGTAGAGGAACCGCGCGGCGTCCGCGGAGCCGAGACCCGGCTCGCCGGAGCCCGCGGCCACGACCAGCGGCAGCGCGTAGGCGTAGTGGGCGAGGAGCTGGGGGAGCACGCTGACGAACACCGCTCCCAGTGCGGCGCCCGCCACGGAACCGAGGCCGCCGATCACGATCATGGCGAGCATGTCCATGGACAGCAGCAGGCTGAAGTAGTCCGGCACGACCCGCTGGGAGGCGAGGGCCAGCAGTGCGCCGGCGGCGCCCGCGTACATCGACGAGACCGTGAAGGCGGCGGCCCGGTAGCGCGCGGCGGGCACCCCCATCACGGCGGCGGCCACCTCGCTGTCGCGCAGCGCGCCCAGCGCGCGGCCCGGCCGGCCCCGCTGCATGTTCCGCGCGGCCACGGCGGCCACCAGGACCAGCACCAGGCCGAAGTACCAGAGCCGCTCCAGCCCTCCGAAGGGCACGCCGAGCACCGTGAGGCCGTCGTCGGCGTCGCCGAGGCTCAGGCCGAGGATCTCCATGTCGGGCACGGTCCGGCCGTTGAACCCGCCGGTGTACGACTCCGCGTTGAGCATCGCGTGGTGCCCGAAGAAGATGAGGGCGAGCGTCGCCACACCCAGGTACATGCCGCGCAGCCGGCCCGATACGGGGCTGAAGGCCGCGCCCGCCACACCGGCGAGCAGCACCGCCGCGACGAAGGCGAGCACCGGTGGGAGTCCGACGCCGGACAGCTCGGCGGCGCCGGAGCTGTGGGCGTCGTCGGCCAGCCAGGTGTAGCCGTAGGCCCCCACCGCCAGGAAGAACGCGTGACCGAGGGAGAGCTGTCCGGCCGTTCCGACGAGGATGTTCAGACCGATGGCGGCGATCACCGCGACCATCGCGAACAGGCCCGTCTGGAGCCAGAACGACGATACGTACAGGGGAGTCGCGAGCAGCAGCAGACCGCAGGCGAGAGCGGCGATCCGACGGGGGCCGGTGGCGGGCAGTCCAGGCACCAGGCCCCTGCGGATCACTGATTTCGTGTCAGACACGGGCGGTCTCCTTGGCTCCGAGCAGGCCTTGCGGGCGGGCGATCAGGACCAGCACCATCACGGCGTACGGCACCACCTCGGCGAGTCCGGAGCCGAGCCCGCTCAACTGCTGCTGGTATCCGGTGGCCAGTGCCTCCGCCATGCCGACCACCACGCTGCCGAGCAGCGCGCCGCCGACCGAGCCGAGCCCTCCGAGTACGGCCGCGGGGAAGGCGGCGAGCGCGATCTGACCGGTGGTCCGGTCGATGCCGGTGCCGGGGAACGCCGCGAGGAAGACGGCCGCCACGGTGGCCAGCACGCCCGCCAGCATCCAGGCGCTCATCCGCAGCCGGTTGCCGCGGATGCCCATCAGCGCGGCGGCCTCGGCGTCCGAGGAGTGGGCGCGCATGGAAAGGCCCCATCCCGTCCACCGGAAGGCCACCAGGAACGCGCCGACGAGGAGCACGGCGACGAGCAGGGAGTACACCCGGGCCTGGGCGACGGTCACGCCGCCCAGGCTCACGACATCGGCGCCCCAGGGGTCTCCGGTGCCGAGTACGTCGCCGCCGATGCGGCGGGCGAGTTCGGTGAGCAGGAGGATGTCGATGCCAATGGTGAGGATGGTGGGCACGGCAGGTCCGTTGGCCTTCGCCACCCGGCGGAGCACGAGCGCTTCGAGCGCCGCGGCGCCCGCCGTCCCCGCGGCGGCGACGGCGAGGGCGCCGGCGAAGCCGAGGGGCTCGTGGAGGACGGCGACCAGGTATCCGCCGAGCAGCAGGAGCGAGCCGTGGGCGAAGTTCACCGCACCGGACGCCTTGAAGACGAGACAGAATCCGAGAGCGACGAGGGCGTAGACCGAACCCAGGGCCATGCCGTTGAACAGTGTCTGGACAAGGGTGTTCATGGGGCTTCCTCCACATGCGGGGCGCCCGGTGCCGGGACGGTTGCGGGGGCCGGGGCGGGAGCACCGCCGAGATACGCCCGGACGACCTCCGGATCGCGCTGGACGGTTTCCGGCGAGCCGCCGCCGATGCGCCGGCCGAAGTCGAGGACGGTCACCTCGTCCGCCATCCGCATGACCATGCCCATGTCGTGCTCGACGATCAGCACGGAGATGCCGAGGGCGTCCCTGATCTGCGCGATGGTGCGGGCCATGCCGAGGCGTTCGGTCGTGTTCATGCCTGCCACGGGTTCGTCCAGAAGCAGCAGCCTGGGCTCCATGCACAGGGCCCGCGCCAGTTCCACCCGCTTGCGATCGCCGTAGGACAGCAGCGTGACCGGTGCGTCGACGAGAGCACCCAGACCGGTGAACTCGGCGATCTCCAGGACCCTTTCGCGGTGGCGGCGCTCTTCCCGCACCACACCGGGAAGGCGTAGCGCCGTTGCTGTGAACCCGGCGCGGGTCAGGGTCTGACGGCCGAGCATCAGGTTGTCCGCGACCGTCCCGCGGGTGAGGACGATGTTCTGGAACGTCCTTGCCACGCCCAGGGCAGCGATCCGGTGCGGCGGCAGGGCGGTCAGCTCCGCCTCGCCGAAGCGCACGCTGCCGCTCGCCGCGCGGTAGACGCCGGACAGGACGTTGAAGCAGGAGGACTTCCCGGCCCCGTTGGGACCGATCAGCGCGTGGACGCTGCCCGGCTCGACCGTGAACCCGACGCCGTCCAGGGCCGTCAGCCCCGCGAAACGTACGGTCACGTCCTCGACGGTCAGCGCGGGCACGTCGTCCGTGGGCACCGGGCCGGGGGAGCGGACCCCGCGCAGGAGATCGCGGATCACCGGCGCCACCTGCTCAGCGAAGCGACGGGCTCGCCCGCCGTGTGAGCGGGTACGTCGTCGTCGCCCTCGGTCTCCGGCTGCTCACCGAGGTAGAGGCGGCGGACCTCGTCGGAGCGTGACAGCTCATCCGCGGGGCCCTGGAGCCGGACCCGGCCGACGTCCAGGACGTACGCGTGGTCGGCGAGTTCCA
Organism: Streptomyces sp. NPDC055749; assembly: GCF_053617235.1. Lineage (NCBI taxonomy): Bacteria > Bacillati > Actinomycetota > Actinomycetes > Kitasatosporales > Streptomycetaceae > Streptomyces > Streptomyces sp. NPDC055749. Next base: position 71,072 of record NZ_JBSHFH010000032.1, read on the forward strand.
GCGCGAGCGCGGCGTTCTGCTCGACCAGCAGGACGCCGGTGCCCTGCTGGTGGATGTGCCTGACGACCTCGGCGATCCTGGCGACGATCAGCGGCGCGAGCCCGAGGGACGGCTCGTCGAGGAGCAGCAGCCGGGGCCGCGCCATCAGGGCCCGGCCGATGGCGAGCATCTGCTGCTCGCCGCCGGAGAGCAGACCCGCGGCCTGTCCCCGCCGCTCGGCGAGGACGGGGAAGAGTTCGAAGACCTCCGCGAGGTCCCGGCGGGCGTCGTCGCGGCCAAGACCGGAGACGCCGAGCCGCCCGGCCCGGAGGTTGTCCGCCACGGACAGTCCGGCGAAGACGCGGCGGCCTTCCGGCACCTGCACCACACCGGCGGCGACGATGTCGGCGGCCGGACGGCCGGTCAGCGGCGCCCCGTCGAAGACGACGGAACCGCTGCTGACGCTGCCGGAGTGCAGGGGCAGGGTGCCCGATACGGCGCGCAGCAGGGTGGACTTGCCGGCGCCGTTGGCCCCGAGCATCGCGACGATGCCCCGGGCGGGAACAACGAGCGACACCTCGTGCAGCGCGGTCAATGACCGCCCGTACACCACGGAGAGGTCCTGGATCTCCAGCGTGCCGGCCGTCGCGGCCGGTGGCGGCGACGGGGGATGGGATGGGGACGAGCTCATGCGGCCCGCTTTCGTCGACGGAGCGAAGGGTGAGGCCGGCCGCGCTGGTGTGGTCGTCGCGTGGAGCCGCGGTGAGGGCTCCCACGGAAGCGGGCGATCCGATCCGGTCGCCTCGCGTCCCAACGGGCCGGAGGGCCGCAGCATGCGTCGCGGGCGAGCACCGCGTCCAGAGGTGGACGGGCCCGCGGGGGCAGGACGCGCCGATCGTGTGACGGCTCCCTCGCGGGGCCCGCGCGGATGGGACGGGACACAAGGTCACCGAGTTGTCATGAAAATGGCCGGACAGGCTTGATTTCCAAGCCTGTCCGGCCATTGAGGACAGAGTGCGGCCGAAGGCCGCGCAAGAGGGCGGAAGGCCCGGTCCTACACCGCGGACCCGGGAACGCTCTCCGCCAGGAGCAGCGCGGTGCCGATCTCGGCCAGCCGCTCGGCGAGGTCCGGCCGGGCGCCCGTGGCTCCCGTACGGGCCGCGTTGTCGACGACCGTCAGGACGGCGATGACGACGATCCTCGCCTCGGGGGCGTCGAGTCCGGGCCGCACCTCGTCGAGCAGGCGCACCCACAGCGCGAGGTACTCGCGCTGGGTCTGCCGGGCCAGCTTGCGTTCCTTCTCGGGCAACTGGTCCAGCTCGCCGATCAGCAGGCCGATCAAGTGGCTCTGGCCGGTGGCGAACTCGATGTACGAGCGCAGCAGCCGGTCCAGCGTCTCGCGCGGGGTGCCCGGCGCGGACAGCGCGCGTGCCGTGCCGGCCCGGCGCTGCTCGCCGCCCCGCATCACGCCGGCGACCAGCAGGTCGGTCTTGGTGGGGAAGTGCTTGTAGATGCTGGGGCCGGATGCCCCGGCGGCCTCGCCGATGTCGTCGGTGCTCACCGACTGGAAGCCCCGCTCGTCGAAGAGCCGGATCGCCTCGACCAGGATCTCCTCGCGCCGCGACATCGCGAGGCCCGCGTACCCGCCGGCGGACGGCTCCTCCGCTTCGGCCTGCCGGGTGCCGAGCGGGCAGTGCGTGGCGGCGTACGCGAGCCGGTACAGCAGCTCCTCGAAGCGGCGGCGGGGCAGCGATGTCCGGTGCCAGGAGATCGATCCGTAGACCGCGAGGACGGCCCAGGCCAGCAGCTTCCGGTCGGGGTCGTCGAGTTCGGGGCGCTCGGCCCCGATCAGGGCGCCGATGCCCTCCGCGACATCGCTCAGGGCGTGGCGCTGTTCGTTGCGCCGGTCCTCCGGCAGATTGCGGGCCTCGCGCTGCCACAGGACGGCCGATCCCCGGCGGTCTATGGTCTGGGACGCCGTGGAGCGGAGGTAGGTGTCGAGGTCGGGTGCGGATGCCACGGATGTGGAGATGACCGAGATCGTGCTGTCCACGACGTGGAACAGCAGGTCGGGCTTGCCGCGGAAGTGCCGGTAGAGCGCGGGGGCGGTGATCCCGACCTCGGCGGCCACATCGGCCACTGAGACGTTGTGATAGCCCCGTTCACGGAACAGCTCGGACGCGGCGGCGACGATTTTGGCCTTGCGGTCCGGGGGCCTGCGCGCGGCCGTCCGCCGTTTCGGCTCCTCGGTCTGCATCCGCGCTGGCCCCTCGCTGTCGGTCACCTGGGAAAAATACAACATCGGGAGCGGCCTTGTGATCACTGGCTCACTGTGTGAGCCCTCGGTCAAGGTTCCCGAAGCGGGCGAGTCGTACCAGCAAGTAAATGTTCGCTCACTCACTCGGTCCGCTTCTGCGTGAGCCGGTGCGACTCCAGCGCGAACGACAGGTCGACCACGTCGCGCGGCCTGGTCAGCAGGCGGCCCGTGAGCCGTTCGAGGCGCCGCAGCCGGTTGAGGACGGTGTTGCGGTGGCAGTACAGCCGCCTGCCCGCCTCCTCCGTCGAACCCTGGCAGTCCAGCCATGCACCCAGGGTGGCCAGGAGATGATCCCGTTCGGCCGGGTCGGTGTCCAGTACGGGGCCGAGCACCTGGGCCGCGAACTCCTGGGCGAGGTCCGGGCGGGCCAGGATGAACGCACCCGGCAACCGGTCCGCGAGGCGGGCGAGTTCGCCGTCCGACGTACAGGTACTCAGAGCGAGCTCGGCGAATTCCCGGGCGCGTCCGATGTCGACGAGACCGTCCACGACGGTGCTGATGCCACCGCGTACCCCGGCGGCCGCCGGGCCGGCCGATGCGATCGCCGCGGCGAGGTCGTCCACCGAGCGCTCACCCAGCAGCGCCACGACGGCCAGCCCCGTTTCCTGGGGGCACCAGTGCAGCTCCATGCCGTCGAGTGCTTCGCGAACCGGCGCCGTCACGGGCCGCTCCGCCCCGGGGCCGGTGAGCAGCGCCACGGCGTACCGGCCGCGCGGCGGCAGGCCGAGCGCCACGGCCACGGCCGAGACGCGGGTCGCATCCGTGTGCCCGCGCAGCAGGGCCTTGAGCAGCGGCAGCTGCTTGCGGCCATGGTCCTCGGGAAGCCGCCCGGCGGATCGTCGGTACGCCTCGACCGCCAGCGCGGTGTCCCTGTCGACCCGCGCCCAGACGTCGGAGGCGGCGAGCGCCATCGCATGGCCCTCGTCCGGGCAGTCCCGCATGACCAGGGAGACCAGCGTGTCCCAGACCTCCACGCCGCCGATGCGATAGGCGTGCAGCACCGCCTGGAGCGGAACGCCCTGCTCGGCGCGCCTGCCGCCCATGTGCCAGGCGTACTCGCCGGACTCCGCCATGCGGTCCTGTTCGAGCATCCCGCCGACGAAGCATTCCAGTGCGGTGTGGGCGGACTCCCGCAGGTCGGGAGGGGTGAGCAGCGGATTCCCGTAGTACGAGTTGGCACTCAGCAACTGCGTGAGTGCCGACTCGGCGAAGGCAGGAATGCGGTGCTTGAGCAGCCCGGCCGCATGGCGCAGCACACGGGAGGGGGCCTCCTTGGGCGGTTCGCCGGGAAGCTCGGGGAGCCGGTACAGGGGGCGTGGCGGCCGGGCCGACAGGCCGGTGTGCGGCTGGTTCATGGTCACCTCCGCGTGCGGGGCGCCCGCCGGGCGGCGGTCGTCGCGGTCCTGCCGCCCGAGTGCGGGAGGACCGAGACCTGCCAAGTTAAAGACAAATCACTCATGCGTCCAGTGTCAGGAACTCTCTGGTTCAACTCTTGCCTGCGCAGGTTAGGGGTGATTCACTTCGTGCCACAGTGGACCGCCGGACCAGGGAGTGCCGACATGGTCGTCGATCAGCAAGAAGCGGACGGTTCCGCCGCCGTGGCCGAGCCCGCGACCCGCAGTACCTCCACGAGGCGCAGAGCGTGGGTCGTGCTCGGCCTGCTCGTCTGTCTGATGCTCGTCAACTACGCCGACAAGGTCGTCGTAGGACTGGCCGGTGTCGGAATGAAAGAGGAACTGGGCCTGAGCGACGCCCGGTTCGGAGTCGTACAGAGCAGCTTCTTCTGGCTGTTCGCCGTAGGGTCCGTCCTCGGCGGCTGGCTCGGAGGCAAGGTCCGGGCGCGCTGGCTGCTGGCCGGTATCGCCGCGATATGGGCGCTCAGCCTCGCCCCCATGGCCGCGCAGGTCGGCTTCACGACGATCGTCGCCTGCCGCGTACTCCTCGGCTTCGCCGAGGGGCCGACGACCGCGCTCGCGATGCAGGTGGCGCACTCGTGGTTCCCCGCGCACAAGCGGGCGATACCCAGCTCGATCGTCGTGGCCGGTGCCGGTATCGGGCCGCTCATCGCCGCTCCCGTGCTGACCTGGGTCATCCTCACGTACTCCTGGCACACGGCCTTCGCCGTGCTCGCCGTCTGCGGCGCTGTGGTCGCGGCCCTGTGGCTGATCGGCGGCGACTCCGGTCCGGAGACCGCCACGGCCGGTCACGGTCACGGGGCCGAGACCGACGCCTCGGCGCCGGTTCTGCCCGAGCACGTCCCACTGCGGCGGCTGTTCTCCACCGGGACGCTCATCGGCATGGCGCTGCTGTTCTTCGTCGCGTACGCCAACACCTCGGTCAAGGTCAGCTGGCTGCCGCTGTACCTGCGCGAGGGGCTCGGATACGACGCCACGACGGCGGGCAATCTCGTCGCGCTGCCCTATCTCGGCTCCGCGATCGCGGTGGTCCTGGTCGGTGTCCTCTCCAGCGCCATGACCCGCCGCGGCATCGGCAGCCGGATCACCCGGGGCATCCTGCCGGGCGCCATGGTCCTGGCCTCGGGCGTGTGCACCATCGCCTTCTCCTCACTGGACCGCGGTGTGCCGCAGATGACGCTCCTCGTCCTCGGTTCCTGTCTGAACTCCGCCGGCTACGGCGTGGCCTTCGCCGGTCTCGCCGATGTCGCCCCCGCGAAGCAGCGAGGCACGGTCTTCGGGATCGTCACCGGCATCTACAGCCTCGGCGGGGTCGTGGCCCCCCTGGTGATCGGCAAGCTTGTCGACGCCGGGGACTCCGTCGCGCGCGGTTACGGAGACGGCTTCCTGCTCCTCGGGATCACGATGATCATCGGGGCGTTCGCCGCCCTTCTCCTGATCGATCCCCGGCGCGACGCGGCCAAACTCGCGGCCGAGCGCTCACCATCCCACCCTCATTCACCGAAGGACAGCACAGACAAATGAAGCGCACCCTCTACACACAGGAGCACGAGGACTTCCGGGCGATGATCCGGGAGTTCGTGGCCAAGGAGGTGAAGCCCCACTTCGAGCAGTGGGAGCGGGACAACCTCGTCGACCGCGACCTCTTCCGCAAGCTGGGCGCGCTGGGCGTCATGGGCTTCGACATCCCCGAGGAGCTCGGCGGAGCCGGAGAGACGAGCTACAAGTACCAGGTCGTCATCAACGAGGAATGCGCGCGCGCCGCGGTCTCCTTCGGCCACTACGGCGTGTCCACCGGCATCGTGCTGCCGTACCTGCTGAACCTCGCGTCGGACGAGCAGAGGAAGCGCTGGCTGCCGGGCGTCGCCTCCGGCGACATCATGCTCTGCATCGCAATGACCGAGCCGGGCACGGGCTCCGACCTCGCGGGTATCCGCACCACGGCCAAGCTCTCCGAGGACGGTACGCATTACGTCCTCAACGGCTCCAAGACCTTCATCACCGGCGCCCGTAACTCCGAACTGTGCGTCGTCGCTGCCCGCACCGCCCCGGCCGCCTCCGAGGACCGCCGCCACGGCCTCAGCCTGCTGGTCGTCCCGACCGACAGCGAGGGCTTCGAGTACGGCCGCAAGCTGGACAAGATCGGCCTGAAGTCCTCCGACACCTCCGAGCTGTCCTTCACCGACGTGCGCGTCCCGGTCGAGAACCTGCTCGGCGAGCAGGACAAGGGGTTCTCCTACCTCGGCCAGAACCTGCCCCGCGAACGGCTCTCGATCGGTGTGGGAGCTGTCGCCACCGCCACCGCGGCGATCGAGTTCGCCCGCGACTACGTGCGCGAGCGCCAGGTCTTCGGAAAGCCGGTGGCCGCCTTCCAGAACACCAAATTCGTCCTCGCGGAGTGCGCCGCCGAGGTCGAGGCACTCCAGGCCATGGTCGACAAGGGCATCGAGCTCGACGACCTGGGCGAACTGACCGGCGCCGACGCCGCCAAGATCAAGCTGTTCGGCACCGAGGTCGCGGGCCGTGTCATCGACAAGTGCCTCCAGCTGCACGGTGGTTACGGATACATGCTGGAGTACCCGATCGCCCGGCTGTACGCGGACACGAGGGTCTCGCGGATCTACGGCGGCACCAGCGAGGTCATGAAGACCATCATCGCCAAGGACCTCGGCCTCTAGGGCCTGTCCGGCGGATCAGGGTCGGATAGGGCGCGGCGTCTGGTGCGGTGCATCGCAAGGCGCCGGAGCGTCTCGATAGCGGAGCTATTGGGGCGTTTCGGCAACGCCGCGAGGTGCCGTGCCAGGCGTCGCGACCCCGGCCATGATCCGCCGGACAGGCCCTAGCGCCGGCCGGTTCTTCCTCTCCCACCGTCGTAAGGAAACAGAGCGCCGCGTGAGTACCTCAACCGCCCCCGCCGCCGGACCGCTGTCCGGTATCCGCGTCGTCGAGCTCGGCGGCATCGGGCCCGGCCCCTTCGCCGGGATGCTCCTGGCCGACCAGGGCGCCGACGTGATCCGTATCGACCGTCCCGCCGAGGCCGGAACCACTTCGAAGCATCCGATTCTGCACCGTGGACGCCGCTCGGTGACCCTCGATCTGAAGGACCCGGCGAGCGTCGAGGCCGTCCTCGCCGTCATCGACACCGCCGACGCGCTCATCGAGGGCTTCCGACCCGGCGTCGCCGAGCGCCTGGGCCTCGGCCCGGACGCCTGCCTGGCGCGCAACCCCCGGCTCGTCTACGGCCGGATGACCGGCTGGGGCCAGGACGGACCGCTCGCCCAGGCGCCGGGACACGACATCAACTACATCGCGGTCGCGGGCGCGCTCGGCGCGCTGGGCGCGGCCGACGAGAACCCGCCCGTACCGCTGAACCTCTTCGGCGACATGGGCGGCGGCGGCATGCTGCTCGCCCTGGGCATCACCACCGCCCTGGTCAGCGCGCAGCGCACCGGCCTTGGCCAGGTCGTCGACGCGGCCATGACCGACGGCACGGCCGTCCAGCTCGCCCTGATCCACGGCCTGCTCGCGGTGGGCCGCTGGGAGGACGCGCGCGGGGTGAACCTCTTCGACGGCGGTGCCCCCTTCTACCGCACCTACCGCACATCGGACGGCTGCCACATGGCGGTCGGAAGCGTCGAGCCCCAGTTCTACGCCGTACTCCTGGACGTACTCGGCCTGACCGGCGACCCGCTGTTCGCCGAGCAGCACGACCGGAGGAACTGGCCGGCCATGTGCGTGCGCCTGGACGAGGTCTTCGCGGACCGCACCCGCGAGGAGTGGACCGCGGCCTTCGACGGCACACAGTCCTGCGTCACACCCGTGTACGGCCTCACCGAGGCCGCCACGCATCCGCACAACGTGGCGCGCGGCACGTACTACACGGAGAACGGCCTGCTCCAGCCTGCCCCGGCACCGCGCTTCCAGGGCACCCCGGCCGCCACCCCGCTGCCCGCCCCTGTCGTCGGCGCGCACACCCGGGAGGTCCTGGCGGAAGTCGGCCTGGACGCCTCGGTGATCGACGGCCTCGCGGCACGCTGAACACGACGGAGGGGGTGCTGCCCGTCCGGGCGGCACCCCCTCCGTCGTGCGTGGTGGAGCGGTGGGATCAGAGCAGTTCGAGGATGGTCGCGTTGGCCATGCCACCGGCCTCGCACATCGCCTGGAGGCCGTAGCGGATGTTGTTGTCGCGCATGTGGTGGACCAGCGTCGTCATCAGGCGGGCGCCGGAGCCGCCCAGCGGGTGGCCGAGCGCCATGGCGCCGCCGAGCGGGTTCATCAGCGCGTAGTCGGCGCCCGTCTCCTTCAGCCAGGCAAGGGTGACCGGGGCGAACGCCTCGTTGATCTCGAACGCGCCGATGTCACCGATCGAAAGGCCGGAGCGCTTGAGCGCCTTGGCGGTCGCCGGGGCCGGGCCGAGCGCCATCGTGACGGGGTCGGCTCCGGCGAGGACCGCGGTGTGCACCCGGGCGAGCGGCGTCCAGCCGTTGCGGCGCGCGATCTCGCTGGTGGTGACCAGCAGCGCGGCTGCGCCGTCGGAGATCTGCGAGGAGTTCCCCGCGCTCACCACGCCGTCCTCCAGGAACGGCGTCTTCAGGGTGGCGAGCTTCTCCAGGGTCGACCCGCGGCGCACACCCTCGTCGGTGTCGAAGACCCGCGCGGTGCCGTCCGCGCCGGTCACCGTGACCGGAGTGATCTGCGCGGTGAACCGCCCCTCGTCGAGGGCGCGCGCGGCGCGCTCGTGCGAGTCCAGGGCGTGCTGGTCGAGCTGCGCGCGGGTGAAGCCGTACTGCGCGGCGATCAGCTCGGCGCCGACGCCCTGGTCGAACTCGCCCTGCCCGTCGGGGAAGTAGCGCGCGAGGACCTTCGGCCCGTACGGCTGACCGGCCGCCTGGACGCTGCGGGCCGAGCCCATCGGCACCCGGCTCATCGACTCGACCCCGCCCGCGACGGCGATGTCGTACTGACCGGCGATGACCAGACCGGCGGCGAAGTGCACGGACTGCTGCGATGACCCGCACGCGCGGGAGACGGAGACGCCGGGCACGGACTCGGGCCAGCCGGCCGCGAGCGCCGCGAAGCGGCCGACGACCCCGGCCTGCTCCCCGACCTGGGAGACGGTCCCCCATACGACGTCGTCGACCGTGGCGGGGTCGAGGCCGGTGCGCTCGGCGAGTGCGGTCAGGACATGGGCGGAGAGATCGACGGCGTGGACACCGGCGAGGGAACCGCCGCGCTTGCCGACTGGCGTGCGTACGGCTTCGACGATCACTGCGTCACGCATGGGCTGCTCCTGAAGGAAGGGGTGAGGGTTCACGGGTCCGCGCGGGGCGCGAGCGCGGCAGAAGTAGCCACTAAGTTATTCCAAGCTAACCTCGCTGTCCAGGTTGAATCTGGCTGGCTCAGTCGCTTGACACCAGGGAAAACGAGCAGGAAAGTGAAGACTCGCTAACCCAGGATCAGGAGAGAGGCAGTCATGCCGCGCACGGTATTCAACGAGGAGCACGAGGCGTTCCGGCAGGTTGTCCGGGAGTTCCTGGCCAAGGAAGCGGTCCCGCACCTCCAGGACTGGCTGGCGGCCAAGGCCGTCTCGCGCGACTTCTACCGCAAGCTCGGCGAGCTCGGGATTCTCGGCATCGAGGTGCCCGAGGAGTACGGCGGCGGAGCCGAGAGCGGCCACCACTTCGGCGCCGTCTTCGCTGAGGAGGTCGCCCGTGCCGGGGCGACCGTCGGCACCGCCATGACCCACGCCAACATCATCCTTCCGTACCTGCTGCACTTCGGTACGGAGGAGCAGAAGCGGCGCTGGGTCCCGGGCTGCGCCTCCGGCGACATCATGCTGTCCATCGCGATGACCGAGCCCGGTACCGGCTCCGACCTGGCCGGCATCCAGACGAAGGCCGTGCTTTCGGAGGACGGCACCCACTACGTCCTCAACGGCGCCAAGACCTTCATCACCGGCGGCACACAGTGCGACCTCGTCCTGGTGGTCTGCCGCACCTCGCCCGCCCCGGCCGAGAACCGCCGCAAGGGCCTGTCGATCCTCGTCGTGGACACCACGAGCGAGGGCTTCGCCGTCGGCCGCAGCCTCGACAAGATCGGCCTGCACGCCTCCGACACCGCCGAACTCTCCTTCAGCGACGTCAAGGTGCCGGTCGAGAACCTCCTCGGCGAGGAGGGCGAGGGCTTCTTCTGCCTCGGCCGCAACCTCGCCCGCGAACGCCTCGTGATCGCCGTCCAGGCCGCCGCCGCCGCGGACGCCGCCGTGCGCTTCGCCAAGGAGTACACCCAGGACCGCACCGTCTTCGGCAAGCCGGTGGCGTCCTTCCAGAACAGCAAATTCGTGCTCGCCGAATGCGCCACCGAGGCCGAGGCCGCCCGCCTGATGGCGTACGAGGCGCTGGAGCGCGACGCGCACGGCGAACTCACCGCCGACTACGCCGCGATGGCGAAGCTGCTCTGCACCGAGACCGCGAGCCGCGTCATCGACAAGTGCCTCCAACTGCACGGCGGATACGGCTACATGCTCGAATACCCGATCGCCCGCCTGTACGCCGACACCCGCGTGATGCGCATCTACGGCGGCACCAGCGAGGTCATGAAAACCATCATCGCCAAGTCCATCGGCCTCTGACCCCACCACACGGAAGAACAGGAACAGCCATGCAGATCAACGGAGTTTCCGCTGTCGTCACCGGCGGCGCGTCGGGCCTCGGCCTGGCCACCGCCAGGCGCCTCGTCGAGCAGGGCGCACACGTCGTCCTGCTCGACCTGCCCACCTCCAACGGCGAGCAGATCGCCAAGGAACTCGGCGAACGCGCCCACTTCGTCGCCGGTGACGTCCGCAGCGCCGACGACGCCGCCCGCGCCGTCGCGACCGCTGCCGCCCAGGCGTCCCTGCGCATCACGGTCAACTGCGCCGGGCTCGGCAAGGGCGGCCGTACGGTCAAGCGGGACGGAACGGCGTACGCCCTGGAGGACTTCGAGTTCGTCGTCGGCGTCAACCTCATCGGCACCTTCAACGTGCTGCGCCTGGCCGCCGCCGAGATGTCGAAGACCGAAGAGGTCGACGGCGAGCGCGGTGTCATCATCAACACGGCGTCCGCCGCGGCCTTCGAGGGCCAGATCGGTCAGTGCGCCTACTCCGCGTCCAAGGCCGGCATCGTTGGCATGACCCTGCCCATCGCCCGCGACCTCGCCGCCGCCAGGATCCGCGTGATGACCATCGCCCCGGGCCTCTTCTCCACCCCGCTCCTGAACAAGAAGCCGCAGGAGTTCCTCGACGCGCTCGGTGCGCAGGTGCCGCACCCCTCGCGTCTCGGCGACCCGGCCGAGTTCGCCCACCTGGCGACGTCGATCATCGAGAACCCCATGCTCAACGGCGAGACGATCCGCCTCGACGGCGCCATCCGCATGGCCCCCAAGTAGACCGTCCCCCTCTCCCGCTTCTTCCTCATGGAGACAGCCGTGTCCGCAAACAGCTCCGCCCAGAAGGTCGCCGTCGTCACCGGCGCCGCCCGGGGCATCGGCGCCTCGATCGCCGCGCGCCTGGCCGGTGACGGCTTCGCCGTCGCCGTCCTCGACCTCGACGAGGACGCCTGCGCGCGTACCGTCGAAACGATCGGGAAGGACGGTGGCCGCGCACTGGCCGTCGGCTGCGATGTCTCGGACGCCGAGCAGGTCGAGGCCGCGGTCGCCAAGGTCGCCGCCGAACTCGGTGCCCCGGCGGTGCTGGTGAACAACGCCGGCATCATCCGCGACAACCTGCTCTTCAAGATGACCCCGCAGGACTTCGACGCCGTCATCGGCGTCCACCTGCGCGGCGCCTTCCTGATGGCCAAGGCATGCCAGAGGCATATGGTCGACGCCAAGTGGGGGCGGATCGTCAACATGTCCTCCGCCGCCGCTCTCGGCAACCGGGGGCAGGCCAACTACTCCTCCGCCAAGGCCGGTCTGCAGGCCCTCACCAAGACCCTGGCCATCGAGCTCGGCCCCTTCGGCGTCACCTCCAACTGTGTGGCGCCCGGCTTCATCGCCACCGAGATGACCGAGGCGACCGCCGAGCGGATGGGCATCACCTTCGAGGAGTTCACCACCCGTTACGCGGCGAACATCCCCGTCCGCAGGGTCGGCGCCCCCGAGGACATCGCCCAGGCGGTCTCCTTCTTCGCACGCGAGGAGGCCGGCTTCGTCTCCGGCCAGGTCCTCTACGTCGCGGGCGGCCCGAAGGGCTGACCGCCCGACGCCGGGTCCGGCCGGGCCTGGGGCCGCCGCATCCTTCGCCAACGACGATGGAGGAACTCCTTCATGGGCCTGCACCTGCCCGACGCCATCCGCCTGCACGCACGTGAGCGCGGCACCGCACCCGCGCTCACGTGCCAGGGCGCCACCCGCAGCTACGCCGAGCTCGACACCCGCTCCAACCGCATCGCCCGCGCGCTGCTCGCCGACACCGCCGCCGGAACCCGCATCGGCCTCCTCGCCAGGACCCGTAACGAAGCGGGCGAGATCCTGACCGGCGCGGCCAAGGCCGGTCTGGTGACGGCGCCGCTCAACTGGCGCCTCGCCGTGCCGGAGTTGACCGCCATCGCCCAGGACGCCGACCTGCGCGTCCTGCTCTTCGAACCGGAATTCCGCAAGGCGGCCGACGCCGTCCACGCGGCCGTGCCGGGACTGCGGCTCGTCGTCATCGGAGCATCGGACGACGAGGACGTTCCCTCGTACGAGAACTGGCTCGCCGCCCACCCCGACGACGACCCGGGCCGCGGCACTGCCGCCGACGCCGACGAGGTGTTCCTGCAGATCTACACCTCCGGCACCACCGGTCTCCCCAAGGGCGTCCTGCTCACGCACGGCAACTTCTACGCCGACGGGACGGAGCTGGAGGAGTACCTCTGGGAAGCGGAGTCGGTTGCGCTCAACGCCCTGCCGATGTTCCACATCGGCGGACTCGGCTGGCTGCGTGTCGCACTCACCGCCGGAGCGAACAGCCTGATGTTCCCCGACTTCACCCCCGGCGCGGCGGCCGAGACCATCGAGCGCGAAGGCGTCACCCACGCCTTCCTCGTCCCCTCGGTGCTGCACATGCTCACCGAACTCCCCGGGATGGAGAAACGCGACTTCTCCCGCCTCACGCTCATCACCTACGGCTCCGCGCCCATCACCCCGGCGCTGCTGCGCCGGTCGATGGAGCTCTTCGGCTGCCACTTCATGGGCAAGTACGGCCTGACCGAGGGCGGTGGCACGGTCACCCAGCTGCCGCCCGAGGACCACGAGGCCGACGGCCCCAAGCAGTACCTGCTCAAGTCCGTCGGCAGGCCCCGCCGCGGGGTCCGGGTCGTCATCGCCGACACCGGGAGCGGCCTGCCGGTCCCGCCGGGAACCGTCGGCGAGATCAGGATCGGCTCCCGCCACAACACACCCGGGTACTGGAACCGCCCCGAGGAGACCGCGGCGCTGTACGACGCCGAGGGCCTGCTGTGCACCGGGGACGGCGGCTACCTCGACCATGACGGCTACCTGTTCATCACCGACCGCATCAAGGACATGATCGTCAGCGGTGGCGAGAACATCTACCCGACCGAGGTCGAATCGGCGCTCGCCGAGCACCCGGCCGTCTCCGAGACCGCGGTCGTCGGGGTTCCGCACGAGGTGTGGGGCGAAGCCGTCACCGCCGTGGTCGTCCTGCGCCGGGGCGTCGCCCGCCCCACCGAGCAGGAGCTCATCGACTTCACCCGGGCGCGCATCGCCTCGTACAAGAAGCCCCACCGGGTGCACTTCGTCGACGAACTGCCCCGCAACCCCAACGGCAAGGTCCTCAAGCGCGAGCTGCGGACCGGCATCAAGTAGAGAGGGACGGCGATGGCCGATCTCGAGTACACGGTCCGCGACGGGATCGCGACCATCCTCCTCAACCGCCCCGAGCGCAAGAACGCCTTCACCATCGACATGGTGCACGCCTGGGCCGACGCCCTGACCGAGGCCCAGCGCGACCCGCAGGTGAGGGTCATCGTCGTCACCGGCGCGGGCGGCTCCTTCTGCTCCGGCGTCGACCTCTCCGCCTTCAAGGGGGAGGAGCGGCCCCCGCTGGGCGAGAAGGAACTGCTCACCCAGAACGTGCACCGGGTCGCGCTCGCCCTCGAGGACATCGACAAGCCGGTGATCGCCGCCGTCACCGGACCCGCCGTGGGCGCCGGAATGGACATGGCGCTCCTGTGCGACCTGCGCTTCGTCGGCCGCGGCGTCCGTTTCTCCGAGGGCTACATCAAGGTCGGTCTGGTCCCCGGCGACGGCGGCTGCTGGCTGCTGCCCCGGGCCGTCGGCACCTCCACCGCGCTGAAGCTGCTGTGGACCGGCGACTTCGTCGGCGCGGACGAAGCACTGCGTATCGGGCTGGCCGACGAGGTGTTCGAGGACGAGGACCTGATGGACGAGGTGTACGCGTTCGCCGCCAGGCTCGCCGAACGCCCGCCCGTCGCGATCCGCACCATCAAGCGTGCCGTCCGCCAGGGCGCCCGCCACGACCTGCGTACCGCCCTCGATCTGATCTCGTCCCACATGGCCGTGATCACCTCCACCCAGGACTCGCAGGAGGCCTTCGCGGCCTTCCAGGAGAAGCGCCCCGGCGTCTTCACCGGCCGCTGACCCTCCACGTCGATACGCCCGGAAAGGCCATCATGGACCACTCCCCAGGAACGGACCGCTGCGCCGAGTTGCGCGAACAGGTCCGTCGATTGACCGCCGAGTGGCGGGAGGCGGGACGCTACACCCCTCGCAGCGACTCCTGGCTGCGCTCCTTCGACCTGGAGTTCAGCAAGGAACTCGCCGCGCGTGGGCTGATCGCCATGACGTACCCGAAGGAATTCGGCGGCGCCGCGCGCACCAACGTCGAACGGCTCGCCGTCACCGAGGAGTTGCTGCGAGCCGGCGCGCCCGTCGCCGCCCACTGGATCGGTGACCGGCAGATCGGTCCGGCGGTCCTTCGGCACGGCACGCGCGAGCTCCAGGAGGAGATCGTGCCGAGGATCGCCTCCGGCGAGGCCGTGTTCTGCCTGGGCATGAGCGAGCCGGAGGCCGGCTCCGACCTGGCATCGGTGAAGACCACCGCGGAGCGGGCCGAGGACGGCTGGCTGGTCAACGGCCACAAGATCTGGACCACGCAGGCCCACCACGCCACCCACGCCTACCTCCTCGCCCGCACCTCGCGCGAGGAGCGAAAGCACGACGGGCTCAGCGAGTTCGTGGTCGACATGGACGCCCAGGGCGTGTCGGTCACTCCGATCGTCGACCTCGCGGGCGAACACCACTTCAACGAGGTGCGCTTCGAGAACGTCTTCGTGCCCGCCCACCGCCTCATCGGCGAGGCGGGCAAGGGCTGGAAGCAGGTCGTCGAGCAGCTCTCCTTCGAGCGCGGCGGCGCCGAGCGCTCCCTGTCCAGCTACCCCGTCCTCGTGGAGCTGATCGCCGAGGCCGCCAGGGAGAAGGACGACCGGGAACTGCACGCACTGCTCGGCTCGCTCGTCGCACGCCTCGCGGTGCTCCGCCGACTGTGCTTCGAGGTCGCCAGTGCCATGGACGAAGGCCAGGCCCCCGTCCAGCAGGCCGCGGCACTCAAGTTCCTCGGCAACGCCTTCGAACACGACGTCATCGAGGCGCTGCGCCGCACCGGCCTGTGCCAGGACCCGGCCTTCGACTCCGTCTTCGGTCAGGCGCTCCTCGCGTCCCCGGCCTTCAGCCTGCGCGGCGGCGCGGCCGAGGTACTGCTCTCCCTCATCGCCCGACAGGAGGCCCGTTCATGAGCCAGTTCGCCGACGAACTGCGGAGCCTGGTCGACGACCTGGCCGCATCCGGCAACCCCGAGTTGTGGGACAGCCTCCGCGAACTCGGCCTGCCACGGGTCGGCATCGACGAGGCCAGGGGCGGCTCCGGCGGCTCCCTCGACGACCTGCTGGTGGTCGTCGAGTCCCTCGCCGGTCACGGCATCGGCGTACCGATCGTCGAGGCGTCCACCGCCGACTGGGTACTCGGCCACGCGCGGGACCTCGACGGGGAACTGACGACGATCCTGCTGCTGAACAAGAAGCTTGACGTGGCGTCAGGAAGTGTCACCGCGGAACTCTCCGCCGTGCCGTGGGCCCGCGACGCGGCCCGGCTCGTGCTCTGCGCGCCGGACTCCGTGCCGCTCGTGGCCGACCTGCGCCACGCCTCGGTGACGGTCCGGCCGGTGGAGAACATCGCCGGTGAACCGCGTGACACCGTCGTCCTGGCCGGCACGCCCGTGGCCGCCCTCGACGGCGCACCCTCCCACGAGACGATCCGCGAGCGGCTCGCCCTCCTGTGGTCGGCTGCCGTGCTCGGGGCCGCCAAGGGCGCGTACCGGCTCACCAAGTCGTACGTCGCCGAGCGCGAACAGTTCGGCGCGCCCCTGCTCAAGATCCCGGCCGTCTCCGTCAACCTGGCCCGGATGCGCGTACAGCTCGTCCAGGCCGATGCCGCCCTGGCCCTGGCGCGCGAGGCCGAACCGCTGAGCGGTGCCGTGGAGATCGTACGCATCACCACGGCCGCCGCCGCCACGGAGATCGCCCAGCTCGCTCACCAGTTGCACGGCGCGATGGGCATCACCGCGGAGTACCCGCTGCACCACCTCACCCGCCGCCTGTGGTCCTGGCGCGACGCCGTGGCGAGCGAGCGCCACTGGGCCGAGAGC
Organism: Streptomyces sp. NPDC055749; assembly: GCF_053617235.1. Lineage (NCBI taxonomy): Bacteria > Bacillati > Actinomycetota > Actinomycetes > Kitasatosporales > Streptomycetaceae > Streptomyces > Streptomyces sp. NPDC055749. Next base: position 87,486 of record NZ_JBSHFH010000032.1, read on the forward strand.
CTGGGCCGCCGCACGGCCGAGGCCGGCGAGACCGGCGTCTGGACCCGCCTCACCGCCACCGGCCGATGACCACCCACCGTCAGGAACGAGTCGCCATGCCTTCCACCCCCGAGCTCGACTGGAACGACACCACCGACCAGGCCAACGCCACCCGCGGTCTGATCGACAAACTGGAGCCCTGCGTCGTACGCAACGAAGCGGGCCGGGTCGTCTGGGACAACGACCGCTGGGACTTCCTGAACAAGGACGAGTGCCCCGACACGGTGCACCCGAGCCTGTGGCGGCAGAGCGGAATCAACACCGCGCAGGGCCTCTTCGAGGTCATACCCGGCATCTACCAAGTACGCGGCCTCGACGTCTCCAACATGACGATCATCGAGGGCGACACCGGCCTCGTCGTCATCGACCCCCTGATGTCCAAGGAGGTCTCCGCCGCGGGCATGGAGCTCTACCGCCGCAACCGCGGCGAGCGCCCCGTCCACGCCGTCATCTACACACACAGCCACGGCGACCACTTCGGCGGTGTCCTCGGCGTCACCACCAACGAAGCGGTGGAGAACGGTACTTGCGCGATCATCGCGCCCGACGAGTTCATGCAGCACGCCGTCAGCGAGAACATCTTCGCAGGGCCCGCGATGCTCCGGCGTGCCGTCTACATGTACGGCCGCTCCCTGCCCGCGGGACCCGAGGGCCTGGTCGGATTCGGCATCGCGCAGTCCCTCTCCACCGGCACCGTCGGCCTGATCGCGCCCACCCAGGACATCACGGAGACCGGCCAGGAAGTCGTCGTCGACGGCGTCCGCCTGGTCTTCCAGCTCACCCCGGACACCGTCGTCGACGGCGTCCGCCTGGTCTTCCAGCTCACCCCGGACACCGAGGCGCCCGCCGAGCTGAACTTCTACCTGCCGGACCACAAGGTCCTGCTGATCGCCGAGAACGTCAACCACACACTGCACAACCTCCTCACCCTGCGCGGCGCCCAGGTCCGTGACGCCCACGCCTGGGCGGCGTACATCACCGAGTCGATCCAGCTCTTCCACGAGGCCGAGGTCCTCATCGGCTCCCACAACTGGCCCACCTGGGGCCAGGAGCAGGTGACGCGGATACTCACCGAGCAGCGCGACGCCTACGCGTATCTCCACGACCAGACCGTCCGCCTCATGAACCAGGGGCTCACCGGCCCCGAGATCGCCGAGGAGATCCAGACTTTCCCCGGCGAGCTGGGCAAGGCTTGGAGCGTGCGCGGCTATTACGGCTCCATCAGCCACAACGTCAAGGCGGTCTACCAGCGTTACATGGGCTGGTACGACGGCAATCCGTCCCACCTGTGGCAGCACCCGCCGGTCGAGCAGGCCAAGCGGTACGTCGCCGCGATCGGCGGCGCGGACGCAACGGTCGCCTCGGCCCGCGAGGCGTACGAGGCCGGCGACCTGCGCTGGGCCGCCGAACTCCTCAACCACGTCCTGTTCGCCGAGCCGGAGCACGCCGCGGCGCGTGAGCTGCAGGCCGACACGTACGAGAGGCTGGGCTTCGCCCAGGAGAACGGCACCTGGCGCAACATCTACCTCACCGGCGCCAAGGAACTGCGGGAGGCAGGGCAGGAGATCCGCAAGGTCGGCGCACCGGCCGCGGAGAGCGTTGACATGCTGGCCGCACTCGCGACCGGCCAGATCTTCGAGTCGATGGCCGTACGCCTCGACGGGCCGCGCGCGGCGGAGCACCGGCTGCTGCTCCGCTGGGAGTTCACCGACACGGACGAGGTGTGGACGCTCCTCGTCGGCAACGGCGTCCTCACCCCGATGAAGGGCGACGCGCCCGGCGGGGAAGTCCCTCAGCTGACCCTGCGACTGAAGCGCTCCATGCTCGACCGGGTACTGGCCCAGCACATCACGTTCCAGGAAGCGATCGGCGCGGGCTCCGTGACGGTGGAGGGCGATGTCTCCGTCCTCGCCACCTTCTACGGACTGCTGGAGAAGCCGGCGCGCAACTTCCCGATCGTGCTGCCGTAACGGCCGCACCGCCACCGCACCACCGGAACCGGGGCCCGCGCCATGCGGGCCCCGGTGTTTCTGTGCCCTGAAAGGACACGCGAAGGAACATGACGAGTACGAGTACGAGTACGGACACGGGTGCACCGGCACCGGAATCGACTCCGGACGAGCGGCTGGCCCAGCTCGTGGAGATCGCCGTCGAGGCGTGCCGCGAGGTCGAGCGCGCGGCACGCAGGCTCGACGCCGGGCTGCCCCGCCTGCTCGAAGCCCGCCGCCAGGGACTGCCGGTCGCCGAGCTGCCCGGCAGCGACATGAGCGCGGTCGGTTACGAGTTCGGGTCGGCCCTGAAGACGGTCTACCGGAGCCTGGCCGTGATCCGTAGAGAGCTCTACCGGTCCGCTGTCGACGAGGACGGACTGTCGCTCTCGGAGATGGCCCGGATCTCCGGGAACTCCCGGCAGCGGATCGCGAGCCTCGTGAAGAGGGCACGCGCCGAGGCCGCCTGAGAGGAAACACCGTTTCTTCCCAGGCCCTGTACGACACACACGAAAGTGCCCCTGTCACCGGTGAACGGTGACAGGGGCACTTCGTGTGTGTCTTGCGGTCGGGCCAGGTCGGGCGGGCTCAGAGGCCGATGCCGAGACCCGGGCCCACCAGGACGGCCTTCTTGGCATCCTTGTCGATCTTGTTCTCCAGCGGGGCGCGCAGAGTGCGTGCCGTGCTCTCGGTCAGCTTGTTCAGCGACCAGCCACCGCGGTTCTGCTCGGTCGCCTGGAGGTTGTAGCTGCCGGCCATGCCCGCGAACAGGAAGTTCTTGTCCTCGAAGGGCAGGAAGACGCGGACACCGTGCTGCGTACGGTTGTTGAAGCCGTTCAGCGTCTCGGCGACGGCCGGCTTGTCAGGACTGTCCATGCGCCAGACGTCGCCGCCGCCCATGGATTCGTACAGGGCGGGACCGGTGACCTTCTCCAGCGTGTCGATGGTCGACTGGGAGAAGTCGTACGTGGGACCGGTGGTGAACGCGGCAGGGGTCGTCAGACCCGTGGCGTCCGCGGTGGCCATGTACAGCTTGTCCTTGAACGTGGTGAAGGTCCACGAGTACATGTTGGCCGGGTTGCCGAAGCCGGAGAGGCCGAACTTGGGAGTCTGGCCCAGCTTGTTCGGCTTGGGGCTCCACGTCTTGGAGGCGGGGTCGAAGACCGGGAGCGTCTTCTCGCCGTAGAGCAGGGTGACCTTCTGGTCCGGGGTGCCCGGCTTGGAGATCTTGAAGACCGTCGCGGGGCGGTTCGCCTGCGTCAGGTCACGGATGCGGTCCGCCTCGGCGGCCGGAGTGCCGTACTCGTTCCACACCGACGTGGTGGCGGTCATGCCCGCGTAGTTGTAGCTGCCGACGTACAGGTCGCCGCGCCACTCCTTGATGCCGCCCCAGACGATGGACTTGCCGACCACCGGGTCCGGGTCGTACTGGTCCCAGGAGAAGAGCGACGTCCAGGAGCCGCTGTCGGTGGCGGTCAGACCGCCGGCCGGGATCTCCGGGCTCATCCAGATCTTCGAGGGACCGCCGTAGGAGGCGGACTTCTTCGAGGGGATCACGCCCATCCAGCCGGACACGGCGAGGCGGTTGCCCACGACCGTGATGTACCCGGCGTCGTTGGGCAGGGTGCCGACCTTCTCGAACTGGAAGGGCTCCGCGAGGGTGCCGGTCCACTTCAGGATGCTGCCGCCGAGGCCGGCGACCTCGCCGCCACTGGCGCTGCGGCCCGCGAGGTACAGGTTCCCGTCCGGGCCCTCCACGCCGCCACGGCCGGTGACCAGGTCGGTGCGGAGCTCGGAGCCGAGGTAGCGGCCGGTGCTGCCCTCGAAGGCGAAGAGCGATACACCCGCGCGCGCGTCGACGGCGGTGGGCTGCTTGAGGCCCATCATGAAGACGATGCCCTTGGCCGCGCCGGCACCACGAAGGCCGGTGGTGTTCTGGAACAGCGGGTCGCTCTTGGGCGAGATGTCCTCGGTCTTCTGGGTGTCGGCGTTGACCCGCAGCACCTGCGGCGTACGCGAGTCGCCCAGCTTGGCGCCGAACGTCGGGGCGCCGGAACTCTGCCCGTACTCGCAGGCGTTGACGTCCTTGACCACGTGCGGCGCCGGAGCTTCGGCCGTGAACGTCGAGATGCCGCCGCAGAGCACGTTGGCGAGGGTGCCGAAGTAGGCGTAGTCGCCGGAGCGGGCGGCGGCCCAGACGTAACCGCCGTCGATCTTCGGCTGGTATCCGGTGGGGCAGCTGCCGTCGGTGTTCGGAGCCGTGTGCTCGCCGACGCCCGAGAAGCACTCGTTGACCGAGGCCTGGGCGGTCTCCGACACGTTCAGGATCGGGCCGGTGGAACCATTAATTCCGGCCGTGGTGGTGTCCGCCGCGGAGGCGGGGATGGACGCCACCGAACCCAGGACGGCCGTCATCGCCGTCACCACAGCCAGTCCGACACGGCGCGCGCCGCGAACCTCAGTACGTCTGCCAACAGTCATGAACGGAGCTCTTTCTCTCGTGATTCCGCACCCTTCGCGGATCGATGTGAGGAGTCTGTGAGCGCAACTGGGGGGTGCGGCAAGTGAGATGAGAGAGGGGAGCGAAAAACGCAATGCGGCGGGGCGGGCGGAGTGTGTTCACTCCGCCCGCC